>CAYYRT010000279.1:0-30865 GCA_964474055.1 uncultured Acidimicrobiaceae bacterium
GTGGTCCCCTCCCCCCGCTACCGCGGGGGGAGAAAGGGACGGGATCCCTTTGTCCGATGCCGCGGGGGGAGAAGAGATCCAAGGAAGTGATCCAGTTCTTCTTCTCTTCCCCCGCGGGAGCGGGGGAAGTGGCCCGGCGACGTAGGAGCCGGGACGATGGGGGCGAACTCATAAAGGCTCGTCTGGTTGCCCTCCTACCCCTGGCCTCGTTCCTCGGCCAGCGGTACCTTCCCCCCACTTCGTGGGGGGACAAAGGCTACGCCTCTCTGACGAGCGGATGAGGGGAATCGAACCCCCACTCCGGGCTTGGGAAGCCCGTGTTCTGCCGTTGAACTACATCCGCAAACCGCGGGCAAGGTTACCCGGAGGCTCTCTGGACGAGGGAGGCGACTCCCCACACCGTCATCAGCACTCCAACTGCCAGCAGGAACACCACGCGACCCTTGCGGAACTGACCCTCAGCCCCCGCCGGCTGCCCACCCTGGCGATGCTTCCACCAGGCGAACCCGTTACCAATCAGCAAGGCAAGGCCAAGAGCGGTGACGAGCTCGGCGAAGAGGCTGTCGAGTCCAAGGATGTCGATCGGGGGACGCTAGCCAGGTATCTTCTCAGACATGCCGCGTCACTGTTACGTGCTCAGGGTTTTCACACGCGGCGATGCGGGAGGCAACCATTTGGGAGTCGTCACCGACATCCTCGGCCTCGACGATCACAAGATGCAGCGGTTGGCTACCGACCTCGGATTCAGCGAGACCATCTTTCTCTCGTGGTTCGACGGAATCATGCCCAAAGCCCGGATCTTCACCCCGGCTGCCGAGATCCCGTTTGCGGGTCACCCCTTGGTGGGGGCGGCCTGGGTGCTCCTGAACTTGAGCCCGCTTGATCCCGATTGGATCGAATGTGCGATCGGCCCGATAGGCATCAGGCAGGAGAACTACACGACCTGGGTCGACGCTCCAGGCGATCAGCCGGTGAGGAAGATGGATCTCGATCTCTCGGCGTGGGTGGACGCACGAGAAGTCGTGGAGGTGACTCTGCCTCAACCATATCTGCTCGTGCAACTCGACAGTCCCGAGGCGGTTCACGCAGCCACCGCGGGACAAGCCGCGAACTGGGGTGAGGTGTACCTATGGGCCTGGGAGGATCCGGGCAGAATGGTTCGGTCACGGTTCTTCACTCCAACAGTCGGTGTTCCCGAGGATCCGGCGACGGGATCCGCCGCAGTGGCCCTGGCGGCCCGGATGCGCTGGGCAGGTCAGTTGGAGGGTGCGCTGTCCATCCATCAGGGGGAGGAGACCGGCTTCCCATCCCTCATTCAGCTTCGGTGGAACGAGAACAGCTCCTCGATCGGCGGCACCGTCGCCAAAGACGAAGTCCGGTTCGTTCACATCTAGCCTCCTCTTTGTGCCGACGGCCTCAGCCCCCGCTTCCTCAGCCAACCTCGGACCGGGATTCGACGTACTTGCGCTGGCCCTCGAGCTGCGTTGCACCGTCACGGCAACCCCCGCCGAACGATGGGAGGTCATCCACATCGGCCCGGAGCAACCTCTGGGAGGCGACGACCTCGTCTTAGAGGCGGCCCAACGGGCGCGGGGTGGAGAAGGGCCGCTCCGTATCACCGTCGATAACAACATTCCGATCGGACGTGGCCTGGGCTCTTCGGCGGCAGTGGCAGCGGCGGCTGCTGGGGCTGCCTGGCGAACCAGCGGTTGGGAACCGCATCCCCGCACGATCTTTGAACTGGTCTCTGAGATGGAGGCTCACCCTGACAACGCCGCCGCCGCAGCCTACGGTGGCCTGGTCCTGTGCACTCCCGCTGGTGAAGTCCACAACCTCGATCTCCACCCCAGTCTCGTTCCGGTGATCGCCATTCCGGAACGCCCACTGCCGACCTCGGAAGCGCGTTCGTTGCTTCCTGACTCCTTCCCCCGCGATGTAGTGGTTCGCAGTCTGGGTCGGATCGGCGCGCTTGTCGCCGGTCTCGTCTCCGGAGATCCGGTGCTCCTGGCCGCCGCAGCCCGGGATGAACTGCATGAAGCACCACGCAATCAACATCGGCCGGAAGTTGCCAACCTCATCGACGTGGCCCGCGGGGCAGGCGCGGTTCATGCTTGCTGGTCCGGTGCCGGCCCCTCGGTGCTGGCTCTGGTCCCCGAGAACCTTGCCCAAGCTCTCATCGAGGCAATGTCGCTGGAGCTATTTCGCGGGGTTGTGCGCAGGTTTCAGGTCGCCAAGACGGGTCTGATGTGAATTCGGCGGTTTGACCCCACGCCGGCGAACGGCCAAGCTACTGATTCACAAAACAGCTGATTGATGCACGAGGTTTTATGGGTTCTTTGATCAAGAAGAGGCGCAAGAAGATGTCCAAACACAAGTATCGCAAGCGCCTCAAGGCGAACCGCCACAAGAAGAAGTGATCGAGAGGGCCGGACCACCGGCCCTCTCTGCGTTCTTCTCAGCGGTCTTCGAGGAACCGTTCTATCTCCTCGACCAGCCCCTCAACCGGGCTGACCGGCGGTTGTCGAACCGATCTGGGTTCGGAGTTCTCCAACTTCTCGATGTATCCCATGAGCTCTTCATTGTCGGCAACCACCGCGTCGACCGAGAACCGATACTCCGCTGCAGCCGCAGCCAGCTCGGACAGATCCAGCGGAATCCCGAGGATTTGTGATGTCTTGCGGACCAGGGCATGGATTCCCGGCGGATATGTCTGGTTGGAGAGGTAGTGGGGCACCGCCGCCCACACCGATAGAGCTTCCATACCGTGGTCGGCTAGTGCCTGGGTGAGCACCCCCACGATGCCGGTGGGCCCCTCATAGTCACTAACACCCACGCCATTGTCCGTGAGCAGGCCCACATCGGAGGCGGCCCCGACCAGGGGGACCGGCCGACTGTGGGCCACCTGTCCGAGGAAAGCTCCCAGCAACACCACTCTGGTGACTCCCAGATCGCTCAGCGCAGCTGCGATCTCGTTGCAGAACGCCCGCCAGCGCAGGTGAGGCTCCTCCCCGACGACGACCACCAGGTCCCCCTCGGGATGGTGCAGCGCATGGAACTCATTGTCTGGCCAATACACCGACCGGACGCCTGACTCGAACTCCACGTGGGGCCGCCGCGCCTGGAATTCGTAGAAGTCGTCCGGGTCGATTCGAGCGAACGCGTCGCCTTCCAGATTGGCAATCAAATGTTGGGCGGCTCCAGTGGAAGCGTCGCCCGCATCACCCCATCCGGCGAACGCACAGATTGCCTGCGGGCGTCGCAAAACGGGGCGTCGTTGCCAAAGTATGGCGCTCACGGCGTCACCCTATCCCATCTGCGGGTGGTAACGAGAAGAAGGCGCCGGATTACTCCGACGCCTCCTCCCCTACCGGTTAAGCGCCCTATCCCGCCGGGGACTCATCGGCGTCGTCGGGGCTTTCCGTTTCCTCGGCCGGTGGATTGGTTTCGGCCGGTGAATCTTCGGCATCGTCCGCCTCGTCGTCATCGACTTCAGGCGCGGAGACCTCGTCGTCATCGACTTCACCAGCGGAGACCTCGTCGGCGGTGTCGCCGGTCAGCGTGTCCAGACCAGCAGGAGTGTCACCGGTTGCCGACGCCAAACCATCACCGGTGTCGTCGGCGTCGAAGGGGGAGTCGAGGTCATTGAGCACCCCGAAACCGAGGTCCTCGTGGATGCTGACCTCGGCGGCAATTCCGGGTTCTTCGCGATCTAACAGCGTGATGGAAGGGGGGTTTTGAACAGTCGTTGTGTCGGCCAAAGCCAAACCGCCCATACCGATGGCGCTCACGGCCGCGAACCCGGCAAGCACTTTCCAGTTTGGTGTCTTCAAAAGGTCTCGGGTCTGCACGATTGTTCCCTACCCCGCCATGGTCTGGGTAATGGAGGTGGTGGAAACCAACCGTGTCTCGTCCACCCGGCGGGCGCTGTCAAGCCACCGCTTCACCTGGTTCAGTCGATCTCGGGTTGCTTCGGGCCAGTTGGGACGCTGCACCCGGAATGGCCCGGTGGCCAGCGACATGATCACTGCGGCGATCCGACGCCGAAGATCGACCGGGTCATGGCGAGCGTCGGCCCGACGGAGAAATTCGTTGGCGAACCCCCGGATTCGAGGGTTGCTATGGGAATGCGAAAGAACCGCGAGGTGGCCGATCATTGTGGCGGGATCGTCGGGAGCCCTGCCCATGCCGAAGGTGTCGAAGTCGAGCAGCCCCACAACCCGATCGCGAGCCACCATTACCTGGGCTTCGTAGAAGTCACCGTGGATCGGCCGATTGGCGCGCATCGTCTCCGGGCCGATTTCGTCGGTCAACTCGTCGATGAAGGACCTCTGTTCCGGCAGCAGTGCCGAGAGCAACTCGGCCAGCCGGGGGACCCGATCGATCGGTGAGGGAGCCTTCCAGGTCCTATCCGGTGTGGGCAGCGCAGCTAGCAAGGCTTCGAGAGCCGCCGGTGTGGGCAGCGGGCCTCGGGCAAGCATCCGTTCACGCAGCGTGGTTCCGGCCATCGCCGGCAGGGCGATGATTCCGAGATCTGAGGAATAACCGAGGGAGTGGGGCACCGGGAGGTGACCCACCAGAAATTGGTGGATGTGGTGGAGACGCTCCGCGTCCATCGGCGGGACGACCTTCAGGAAGATCGAACCGGAAGGGCGGGTGACTTCCACTACTGCCCGCTTGCCGGGCCGATACGCCCGCAGTCTTGTGCGAACCTTGCCGGCCGGCAGACCGAGATCGTCGAGAAGGGCGCCGGTGGTACCCGGATCGAGGGCTGAAGCAAGCCCGGGAAGCTGGGGATCGAAGGGGACCCGCCACAACCCGACCCGGGCACCGCCGTCGCCCTCCACGATCAGGGCGCCTTCGGGGATGTCCCCCGAAACCGCCACCAGCTGGTGTTCGCCAGGTAATTGGCCCCCCTCCAGCTTCGCTCGGTAACGAACGGTGATGCACCGACCGGGCCACCAGGTCACCTGGATAGCCTCGGCCGTTGTGACTCTCGCCTCCAACTCGCTGCCCAGAGCAAGCAAAGGCTCGGGAATACCGGGGGCCAAGAGTGCTTGCAGAGCCGGCACCTTCGGGTCGGTGAGGGCGGCAGTGAGCTTGTGGCTGACAGTCACAAGGGGCACTCTGGCCGACGTCAATGAGAAGCCGGTTAACCGTTCATGAGATGCTTCTTATGTTTCGACTCGCCACTGCCAGTGGTGTCGCCACCCCGCGTGAGATTCGGGGTGCCAATCGAGTTGTGGCCGGTAGAACCTATCTAGGTTGAAACCGGCGGAGACGAAGGCTGTTGAGAACCACCGAAACCGACGAGAAGGCCATCGCCCCTGCAGCGAGCATGGGATCGAGCAGGCCGATGGCGGCGATCGGGATGGCGGCGACGTTGTAACCAAAAGCCCAGAACAGGTTCTGGCGGATGACTCCGAGAGTGCGACGGGCCAGGTCAACTGCCACGGGCACAAGTGCCGGGTCGCCGCTCACCAGAACCACCTCGCCCGCCTCCACCGCCACCTCGGTCCCGGTCCCGATGGCGATTCCAAGGTCGGACTGGGTGAGGGCAGGGGCGTCATTGATGCCATCGCCAACAAACCCGACCCGGCGACCCTGGCTCTGTAGGCGTGCGACCTCGGCTGACTTCTCATGCGGTAACACCCCGGCGATGACCCGTCTGATGCCGAGTTGGCGAGCGATGGACTCGGCGGTGACCTGGTTGTCACCGGTCACCATCACCGTCTCGAGGCCGAGCCTGTCCAGGCGGGCGACTGCGTCAGCGGAAGTGGGACGAACGGTGTCGGCCACGGCAATGGCACCTCGCACCTGACCGTCATAAGCGGCGACGAAGGCAGTCTGGCCTTCTTGCTCCCAGTTCCCGACTGCGGCGGCCAGGTCAGATCCCACCTCGAGGCCGCGATTGGCCGCGAGCTTGAGGCTGCCCACCAGCACCTCGACGCCGTCGACAGTTCCGGTGACGCCCATGCCGGGGACGGTTTCCACGTCGGTAGCCGGATGAAGAAGGATCCCGCGTTCCTCGGCCCCGAGGGCCACAGCTTTGCCCACCGGGTGCCCGCCGGCGGCTTCAAGTGAGGCGACCAGCAGGAGAAACCGTTCGGGTGCTTCGTCCGTGACGAAGTCGGTCAGGGTCATGGCCCCGGTGGTGACGGTCCCGGTCTTGTCGAGCAGAACTACGTCGATCGCCCGGGCCCGTTCGAACACCTCTGGATTCTTGAACAGGATCCCTAGCTCAGCTCCCCGGCCGCTTCCAACCATGATGGCGGTGGGGGTGGCCAGACCGAGGGCACATGGGCAGGCGATGATCAGAACCGCAACCGCGGCTCGGACAGCGTCGTTGGCGCTGTTGCCCAGGATCAGCCAGATCGCCATCGTGGCAAAGGCGATCACGATCACTATCGGGACGAAGATGGCTGACACCCGGTCGGCCATCCGCTGCACAGGCGCCTTGCCGGCCTGCGCCTCTTCAACCAGGGTGACGATCCGGGCCAGCGCCGTGCCCTCACCGACCGCCGTGGCCCGCGCCACCAGGAGCCCGTTCTGGTTGACGGTCGCTCCCCAGATCTGGGCGCCCACGCCCTTTTCAACCGGGATCGACTCGCCCGTGAACATCGATTCGTCCAGCGCCGATTGACCCTCGACTATCTCGGCGTCGGTCGGCACCCTTTCCCCCGGACGGATGATCATCAAGTCCCCGGGTATCAGAGCGTCGACGGCGACGGTCCGCTCCGTGGAGGTGTCGCCGGTTACCACCTTGATGCGGGCCTCATCGGGGCGCAGTTGGAGAAGAGACACCAGCGCCCGGGAGGCGCGTCCCTTGGCCCGCGCCTCGAAGGCGCGCCCCAGGGTGATCAGGGTGACGATGATCGCGGCCGTCTCGAAGAACACGTCACCGTGGGTGAAAAGGGCCCACACCGACCATAAATAGGCGGCAAGCGAGCCGACCGAAATGAGCGTGTCCATGTTGGCCTGGCGATGGCGGGCCTGCTTCCAGGCGACCACATGGAACTGGGCGCCCACCCACAACACGACCGGAGTTACCAGGGCGAATTGCAGCCATCGGCTCCAATCGGAGGAGTGTCCCGCCATAGCCAGAAACAATGCTGGAACTGACAGCACGGCAGCCACCACGAACCGCTTCCATTGCCGGTTCTCGTCATCGTCGTGCATGTGGCCGCCGTGGCTGTGATCGGCGAGATTCGCTTCCTTGAGGTCGTAACCGATCCGTTGCACAGCCTCCCGGAGTCCGACGACGTCGATACCTGCACCGGAGGTGACCCGGGCCCGGCCGCTGGCGAAGTTGACGGTTGCCCCATCGACCCCCGACTGTGCTGAGAGGACGCGTTCAACCCTGACCGCGCACGAAGCGCAGGTCATACCTTCGACATCAAAGGCGATGTCCTGCTCGGTGGGCTGAGTCAGCGCGCCACCTCATAACCAGCTTCGGCAATTACTCCGATGATCTGATCGAGGCTCACGGCCGCTTCGTCGAAAGACAAGGCGACTGTCCTGGCGGGAATGTCCACTTGGGCTTTCTCAACGCCGGTTACGAGATCGAGGGCGCCTTCGATCGACATCTTGCAGTGGTCACATGAGATGTCGGGGACGGAGAGGATCTGATCGGTCATTCGACTGTTCTCCTTCGGTCAGTTGCTGGGTCCCGTGACCGCGGCGGTGTATTTGAGGGTTTCCATCAATTCGTCGACGATTTCGGCCGAACGGCCTTGTTCGACTGCATGCACCACGCAGGTTTCGAGATGGTTCTGGAGCAAAACACGGTTGACCCGCTCCAGGGAACCCTGGAGGGCTGAGACCTGCTTCATGATCTCGGGGCAATAGCGCTCCTCCTCCACCATGGCGAGGACAGCGTCGACGTGGCCCCGCACCGTCTTGAGCCGGTTGAGCGCCGACGTCTTGTGGGTGGGTTTCATGAGGCCATCCTACCCCACCTAGGGTGGGGTCTGCAACCAGACCGTAACGTAGAGAGGCCCCGGCGGAGGGGCGCCGGGGCCTCTACTTCTGGCGTCGGGGAGGGGGAGAGAACCACAACGCCAAGAAGCCCGGTTACGTCCCTTCGGGAAGAATCCGGCCCCGAACACGTGGAAACCGGACGGGAGCATGCGAGTAGCAGTGGTCACGACGGTTGTATTGACTCAATTTGGTTACGCAGCCTTGATGGGAACAAGTGCGCCCTTCGGCATATCGCCTGGAGGGCCTGGTCATCCCCTTGATGGCTGACCCCTTCATATTTTCTGACATAAAGGCCTCCTTCCCTGCAGGGGCCGGTACCGATTTCAACCGTCCGGTCGGACGGATTGTTCCGGCAGACCGTCCGGGTCGGTGAGGTTCGTAGCCTCCCCGATTTTGGATGGCCGGTTTCCTGGCCGGGAGTGTGCCTTCGGGTGGATAAACCCCCCGTTAAGGCTCCCGATTTGGGCGCCTTGCGGCACTCACACTGATTTATACGCCTAGGAGCGGCTTTCGGTTCCAATTCCCAGCTTGGCGAGGAAGGCCAGGTTGTTTGGCTCTCGCCCGAGGAAGTTGCGGAGCAAATCCATCCCGTCGAGGGAACCGCCTCGTTCCAGAATCTCGCGCCGGTAATCGGCCCCAACCTTCGGGTTGGTGAACCCTTCGTCCGCAAAACGACTCCACATGTCGTCGCCGTAAACCTCCGACCACAAGTATCCGTAGTAGCCGGCGTCGTAGCCGAAGAGGTGGCCGAAGCTGGCCGGGAAGAACGTGCCCTCGTGAAATTGGAACAGGCTGACCTCGACCGAACGCCGGAGAACCGAGTCGACGTTCTTGTCCGGACTGTCATCGTGGAGCCACATGTCGAGGAGGCCGAATTGGGCCTGACGGAGGTTGTTGAGGGCAATGTTGAGATTCTTGGCAGCGGTCAGCTGTTCGACCAGATGATCGGGAATCGGTTCACCGGTTTGGTAGTGGCGGGCAAACCGGCGCAGCACCTCGGGCTGCCAGGTCCAGTTCTCCATGATCTGGGAGGGCGCCTCCACGAAATCGCCTTCGGTCGATGAACCCGAGAACCGCACCATCGCCGCCTTCGTCAGGGTTTGGTGGAGGATGTGACCGAACTCGTGGAAGAAGGTTTCCACCTCCGAGTGCTGGAGCAATGACGGTCGGTCGGCTCCCGGCTTGGTGAAGTTGGCAACGATCGAAGCCACGGGGTTCTGATACGTGCCATCTTCCAGTAGCCGACCGGGCACCAGCGGGAAGGCAGCCGCATGGCTGAACTTGCCTTCGCGGGGGAAGAGATCCATGTGGAAGTGGGAGAGGAGCTCACCCGTTCCTTTGTCATGGATGGCGTAGGTGATCACGTCGGGGTGCCAGGTGGCGGCATTGACCGGCTGGTACTCGAGACCGAACACCTCACCGGTGAGCGCGAGCATCCCGTCAACCACCTGTTGGAGAGGGAAGTAGGCCGCCACGGCAACCGGGTCGACGCCGAAGTCGCGCTTGCGAAGCTGAGTCTCGTAGTAGCGGAAGTCGAAAACCTGCAAGGGACTGGCTTCGCCGTCCCCAACGAGGATCTTCTCCATGACCACAACCTCATCTCGCCCCTTCTCGGTGAGCGGCGCGATCAGGCTCCGATAGAACCCGTGGACGGCCTCAGGGGTTTTGGCCATCTTCTCTTCGAGTTGATGGTGTGCCCAGGACGGTTGGCCAAAGAGGCTGGCGATGTGCTGGCGCAGGGCGACCGCCTCCTCCAGCAATCCGGAGTTGGTGTCAACTGCCCGGCTGTTGAACTTGCGGGAGAGTTGCTCTCGCAGATCGCGCCGGGTCGCGTTCTCCATGAAGGGAACCACGTCGGGATACGACAGACCCACCTTGAAGGTCCCCGCCTCCTCACCCGGCTCGAGGCTCTCGATGTAGGCGTCGGCCAGCCCGGTCAGATCTTCCCGGGTGACGATCAGGTGGTCGCGGTGCTCGTCGATGTTGCGCTGGAAGGCGATGCTCAGCTCGACCAGGCGCTCGGTCATCTTCTTCACCTCAGCCCGAACCTCGGAGGACAGCTCGTGGCCGGCCCGGCGGAAGTCGCGCAGCGTGAAATCCAGCAGACGGGCCGCCTCGCCCTCCAATGCCTTGGCTTCGGCTGTGTCGGCGAATGCCTTCACAGCGTGATAGAGGTCTTCCCGGAACACCAGTTCCACGCCCCACTTCTGGAGCCTCTCCTCGCAGGCATTACCGGCGTCACGTACCTCTTTGTCGGGGTGGACGTAGCCCATGAAGGCTGTCTGGCCGTAGGTGGTGGCCAACAGGTCGGAGATGTCTTCGAGGAGACCAAGCGTGGTCGCGTAGGACGGGCTCGCAACGGGGTCGACGATCCGGTCGACTATCGCGTCAGCCCGGGTCAGAACTTCGGTAAGGGTGTCCCCGATTCCGGTGGCGGAGACGGTTGTGTAATCGAAAAGCATCGGGACAAATTAGTCAGTGCGAAACGCTGTCAAACCCCGAGCTGCCCGGCATCCTGGCGGCGCAGGTCTGGTTCGATATAGATGACGCATCGGAAAGACACCGCGGCGCGGATGGCTGCCTCCACCTCGTTGATTGCGTGCGCTAGGCCGGCGAGGTCCAAAGCGTTGCCGAAGTCGACCTTGGCGGCGACGAGCAACTCATCGGGACCAATGTGCTCGGTCCGCAGGTGGATTAGGCCGACAACGTGAGGGTTGGCGGCGATGGCCGCCGAAATCGCCTTCTCAGATTCGAGGCTGGCGCCCTCGCCAATGAGCAAACCTTTCATCTCGATCGCCAGGACCACCGCGATGACGATCAACAGCACCCCGATGGCAATCGAGCCGACCGCATCCCAGCGGGCGTCATGGGTGGCGTCGGCCAGAATCACGCCGACCAGGGCGAACACCAGCCCGATTTCAGCTCCGAGATCCTCGAGCAAAACCACGGGCAGTTCGGGCGACTTCGCCCGGCGGATGAACTGCCACCACGAAGTCCCTTGGGGTTTGACGAGACGGGCCGCCCGGACCGCGGTTAGGAGGGAGAAGGTTTCCAGCACGATCGCGAACACGAGGATGCCGATCGCCACCCCGAGGTTCTCCGTCTCGTGAGGGTTGCGGAACTTGGCAATGCCTTCGTAGAGGGCGAAGAGCCCTCCCATGCTGAAGAGCACCAGGGCGACGACGAAAGCCCAGAAGTACCGCTCTCGCCCGTACCCGAATGGATGTTCACGGTCCGGTGCGCGAGCCGCCCGCCGCCCGCCGAGCAGGAGCAGGGCCTGATTGCCGGTGTCGGCCAGCGAGTGGCCGGCTTCGGCCAGAAGGGCAGCCGACCCCGTGACGACGAAACCGACCACCTTGGCGATGGCTATGCCCAGGTTCGCCACAAAAGCGGCAACGATGGCCTTCTTCGACCCTTCCTGCATGGGGCCTAGATTGCCACAACGCCCGGCGGGCTCAGGTGAAAGGGAGTTCGGCGTCGAGGCCGATCGGTTCACCGTTTCGATATGCCGCTAACACCCTGGTGTCTGCGATATCAGCCGACTGGTGGATGTCGCGGTCGACGACGATCAGATGAGCCGGGTCGCCCACCCGAAGTTCGTCCCCGAAGAGACGAAATGCGCTCTCGTTGCCCAACCCACCGGGGCCGGCAGCTGCCGCCATTCCCCACCAGGGATTGGGAGACTCCACCGGACAGTCGGAGCCGCCCAGCATGGGCACGCCTGCCTCACGGAGCGCTGCCAGCGAATACGTGGAGGCGGCCCGCGAACCCAGGCGCTTTTCCAGCCAGTCGACCTCCGAGGCAATAAACGCTGGCTGGACCGAGGCGGTCACACCCAGATCGGCCATGCGGGTGATGGTGGCGGGCCGCAGCACTGAGGCGTGTTCGATGCGCATGAAGGCCGGGTCGCCGCCGGCCCTGATCAAATCGTCGAACACGTCGAGGACTTGATCGTTGGCCAGGTCACCGATGGCGTGAATTGCAATCGTTCCCCCGAGGGACAAACAAGTTTGACCCATCAGTGCGGCTCGACCCGGGTCCAATCGCACGGTACCGGTAGTGGACGGATCGTCGCTGTAGGGCTCATACAGAGCGGCGGTGTGTCCTCCGAGACTTCCGTCGGCGAACTCCTTCCATCCAAGGAACGAGACGTTGGGCGCCGCCTGATCGAGCCGGTGGGCGGCTTCGATCAATTCCTGAGGCTGGGAGGCGATCACCAGCACGTCGAAGTCGAGTGGAACATCGGCGGCGACGGCTAGCAACGTGCCGATCTCGTCGGGGACTTCACACCAGATCGGTTCTCCTGCCGAGACAATGGCCGTAATTTTTCCCAATCCCAGGCTGGCCAACCCGGAAAGTGCCCGACGGACCGCCTGCGGTTCGAGCGGCGGTTGTTGGGCACCGACCGCGTTGGCCACTGGCTGAACCCCGGTCTCCCGGAGGATCCCCGATTCCGAATCCACCCCGGCCAGGGCCAGGGCCGCGCTGTTGGCAACCGCGATATGTCCGCAGTAGCGATAGAGGAGGACCGGGCGGTCGGCCACCATCCTGTCGAGGTCGTGCCTGGTAGGGAGCCGCCGTTCGGTCAGGCTCTCGTCGTCGAGACGGTTGCCCACCAGGGCAACGCCGGGACCAAGACCGCTGGCCTGCTCCCGTAATCGTTGGCCGAGATCGGCCAGATCCACGGCGTCCTTGACGGAAAGCCGGGTGACGGCGGCCGCATATCCGATCGGGTGGAAGTGATGGTCGTGGCGCGGAGCCTGGATCACCCCCTGCTCGTGTCGGTCCTCGGCGAGACCCGGTTGTTGCAGAGACTGACGGCTTCCGATGGCCGCAATCCGGCTGTTTTCGATCAACACGGCGGAGTCACCAGCGGAGACCATGCGGACCTTCATGTCAGATGGGGAGGAATGGTCGTCTGCACCGCCTCGACCAACTCGTGGTGAAGGTGGCCGTTTGATCCAACCACCCCGGTGTCGCTCAATCGGAAAGGATTACCGGAAGCGTTGCTGACCGTGCCGCCAGCCTCGGTGATGAGCAACACTCCTGCGGCGACGTCCCAGGGATTGAGCGAGAACTCCCAGTAACCGTCGTACCGCCCGGCTGCCACCCAGGCCAGGTCGAGGGCAGCGCTCCCCATCCGCCGGATCCCCTGGGCACGAGCCAATACCGACGCCAGGTTGGCTGCGTAGGCGTCGGCATGGAGATTGCGGTCGTACGGAAAACCTGTGGCGATCAGACCGTGGCTCAGTTGCGGTTGTAGTGACACCGCGATCTGGTTGCCGCCGAAGAAGGCGCCGCCGCCCCGTTCGGCAGTGAACTCCTCGCGGCGCAATGGGTCGATAACCACTCCAACGGCTGGCTCACCCTGGATCCACAGCGCAACCGAAACCGCGACGTGGGGCACCGAATGGACGAAGTTGACGGTCCCGTCCAGAGGATCGACCAGCCACACCCTGTCGCCGGCTGGCTGGTCGCCGCCGCCCTCCTCCGCCACTACGGCGTCGTCGGGGTAGTTCTGGCGAAGGACCTGGAGTACGTGTTGTTCGCTCAGGCGGTCGATAGCCGTCACCGGGTTGGCGTCACTCTTGAATTCAGCCTTGACGGCCATACCGAAGTTGTCGCGCACCACCGTTGCTCCGGCGCGGGCGGCCCGAAGCGCCACCCAAAGTTCCTGTTCGTACATGTCTGGGTGAAGGATGGTCGATTCGTACAATCCTTGCGGTGCGGTCGATCCTCACCGGTCTCGCGGCGGCCGGGATCATGGTGGCGTCGTTCCCCCCCTTCCGGTGGGGGTTTCTTGTTGTTGCCGCCCTCGTCATCCTCTTCTCAGAGTTGCGATCGGGGCGTCACCCGGCCGTCACCGGGTACGTTTTCGGTATCGGCTTCCTCTCTGGTCTGGTCTGGTGGATCTCCAAGCTCGGCCTGATCGCAATAGTCCCGATGCTCGTCGTGTTCTCCCTCCCTTTCCTGGGGTTCGGATGGCTGATGGGCAAGACCCGGCTTTGGCGTCCCGGGTGTTGGTGGCTGGCCGCAGTAGGAGGTTGGGCCCTCCTGGAGGTGGTCAGGGTGCGGCTCCCGGTCGGTGGCTTTGAGTGGGGACTGGCCGGGTATCCGCTGAGCGAATACTCCGCGGCGAGGGGAGCTGCCCAATGGGTCGGCACCACCGGGTGGGGAGTAGTGATGGCGGCGACCGCCGCTGGCATCGTGGTGTCACTGGAGATCCGGCGGATCGGAGCCCTGGTGGTGGCTCCGGTGCTCGCCGCGGCCGCCCTATTGGTAGGTGGTGCGCTGGCGCCCGCCCTTCCCGATGGGCCCGAAATCCGGGTCGCGATCGTCCAAGGTTCAACCCCGTGTCCGCTGACCCACTGTCCAGATGAACGGTTCATCACGTATCAGCAACACCTCGAACTGACCAAGACGATCGCTCCCGGGTCGGTTGACCTGGTCGTCTGGTCGGAGGGCTCCACCGGCAGCCTCAACGCCGATCCGGTTCTTCATCCCGAGATCGGGGCCACGATTGGAGCCGAGGCCGCCCGGATCGGTGCCTTCCTACTGGTGGGAAGCGATCGTCCCATCTCGGAGACCCAGTGGATCAACGCCAATGTCGTGTTTGGCCCGGATGGGCAGCCCATCGGTGAGTACCGCAAACGGCATCCGGTGCCCTTTGGCGAGTACATCCCCGCCCGACCGCTGTTCGGCTGGATCGCGGCCCTTTCCGCGGTGCCCCGCGACATGATCCGCGGGGAGGGTCCGGTGTTGTTCGATGTGGGGAGCGGTCTGGTCGGCTCGGTGATTTCTTTCGAAGGCGGCTTCGCACGCTATGCCCGCCAGACCGCCGCTCAAGGCAGCCAGTTGCTGGTGGTGGCGACCAACGAGGGGAGCTACGAGTTCACGTCTGTGTCCGACCAATTCATCGGAATGACCCGGATGCGGGCAGCCGAAGCCGGCGTGGACGTGGTCCACTCGGCAGTCACCGGTAAGTCGACCTTCATCACCGAAGGCGGCCGGGTCGGGGAGATGACCGGATTCACCGAGCAGAAGGTCATCACTGCAACGCTGCGCTTGCGAGATACGGGCCCGACGCTCTATGTGCTTGTGGGGGAGTGGGTCCAGGCCTTTGCTATAGGAGGAATGGTGATCGCTACCCTCGGCCGGTGCCGCAGTTTGCCTGGCTCTGCTCCCACGAGTCCTATCAACCCGAAGTCCTGATCGATCAAGCGGTGCTGGCCGAAAAGTCCGGTTTCGACATGGTCACTGCGTCGGACCATTTCCATCCGTGGGTTGACGACAACTCGGCCGCGGGTTTTGTCTGGACCTGGTTGGGTGCCGCTGCTGCCCGCACCGAACGGGTCCGCTTCGTCACTTCGGTTACCTGTCCGCTGTTCCACTATCACCCCGCGTTGATCGCGCAAGCGGCTGCCACGGTCAGCCGGCTTTCAGACGGAAGATTCATCCTGGGGGTGGGCACGGGCGAGAACATCAATGAAGGCCCGCTCGGCTACGAGTTTCCCGGTTACGGGGAGAGGATCCGGCGGATGCGAGAAGCCCTGGAGATCATGACCCGGCTGCTCGCCGGTGAGAAGCTTGACTTCGACGGCCAGTACTACACCTGTCGAAAGGCCAAGCTCTACAGCCCGCCTTTCGGCCGGGTCCCGATCTGGATGGCGGCGGGTGGGGAGCAGTCCGCCACTTTCGCCGGCAAGAACGCCGAAGGCATCATCACATCTGTCAAGGACCCGGTCGACACGGTGGCGACCATCATCAAGCCTTTTCAGGCCGCCCATGGCGCCCCGGGAACCGTGATGGCGACCCGCTGGGTGGTGCTGGCCGGCTCGCCCGACGAGGCATGGGAGGCGCTCGGCTCGATGCGGGGGTTGCGCGCCCCGGGGAGGCTGGAGGCAGTCGACCCTGCCGTGCTGCGGGAGCGGGCGGACGCCATGGACCGCAACGAGATCCTGGGCAAATACACGGTTGTGGCCGACGCTGCCGGGCTGATCGACGCTTACCGTCCGCTAGCCACCGACGTCGGGGCTGATGTGGTTTCCATTCAGGTGGCTTCCACCAATCCCGACCGCGCCATCAACCTGATCGGATCCGAAGTCCTCCCGGAACTCCGCAAACTCTGACCAAACCGCGCTTTTATCACCCAGACCCACCGGTTTCCGGTGGGTCTGGGTCGCGAAAGGCCAAAAACGCGGCTCCCCGGGGCGACAACTCGTATCCGATCCGGTGACTGATGGTGAGACCCAGGTTCTTGAGCTTGCGGACATCGAGTTTGAAAGGAGCCGTCTCCATCCCGACCATCTCGGCCAGGTCAGGGGCACGCCGCTGGGGATGGGCGGCGATCAGGTCGAGGACCCGGCGAGTCCAGGGTCCATGACTCGAAGCTCTGTCCAAGCGTGCCAGCCGCTTGTCGATGTCCGCCACCTCGGAATCAGTGAGGTTTGCCGAACTCGCCAGGACCTCTCGCGGGTCGGGCTCCTCGACGAGGTGGAAGACGATCCGGTAGATCGGCAGGCCCGGCCGGTCGAGTAGGTCAGCCAACAAGGCTGCGGCGTTCTCGTGCCCGGCGCGGCGGGCGTCGACATCGGTGACGTGTTCAGGTTCAACGATCGCCACCTCTTCGATCTCGATGATCCCGCCCGGAGTGCGATAACGACCCCCTACCAACACCTGGGGTGCTTTCCACCTGCGGAAGGTGACCGTGATCTCACCCGCCGCCAGCGGATCCCAGAACCTCTTGAGCCACAACATCAGGGGAGAGTGAACTCGATCTCGGTGCCCCGGCCGATCTCGCTGCGGGCAGTGATGGTCCCACCGTGGGCCACAACCAAATCGCGGGCGATCGATAGGCCAAGCCCCGAACCGGTGGAGTCGGCTGATTTCACGAAACGATCAAAGACCCTCTCGAGATCATCGGGCGCGATTCCCCGACCCTGGTCGGCCACCACCACATTCCACCCGCTATCACGACGCCGCGCCTCGATACGGACCGTTCCTCCTCCCGGCATCGATCGGGCCGCGTTGGCGATGAGGTTGGTGAGCACCTGCCGGACCCTGACCGGGTCACAGCGCACTTCGCCGTCATCCGAATCGATGGCCAAGACCGAGTCCTCTCCAAAGGGACCGGCTGCGTCCGACAAGAGAGAACGCATCTCCACCGTCTCCAGATCGAGTTTGAGCTCTCCAGCCTCGGTTAGCGACAGAGTTCTGAGGTCTTCCAGGAGCCGGCCCATCAGACTCGTCTGACCAAGCAGCATCTCCAACTCGTCGTCGTCGCGGGGGCGGACACCGTCGAGCATCGCTTCGATCTCTGCCTGGATGACCGTGAGTGGAGTGCGGAGTTCGTGCCCGAGGTCGGCCATCAATTGACGACGCTGAGTGGAGGAGGCCTCAAGGCGTTCGGCCATGCCGTTGAAGGAACCCACGATCCGTTTCAATGGTCCGCCCGGCACCGGCTTCATCCGCACGGAGTGGTCGCCATCCGCCAGCCGGCCGGCGGCATCGACCAGGTCTCGGATCGGAAAGCTGCGCATCCTGCCGAAACTGATGAATGCGCCGAAAACAAAGAAGGGTCCCAACCAGAACAGCGGAATCAGCCATAGGAACTGAGGGTGTCCGTTGGCGGCAGCGACAATGACGGCCACCACCACCAAGAGAAACATGAAGCCCACGAATCGAAGGAACCGGGGCGGTCGGTGTCGCCAGGGCTCTCCTTCAGGCCACCACGAAGGCGGTCCACTGTGTCGATCGGCAGAGGCGTGTCCATCACGCATCGGCGAGTTTGTAGCCGACGCCATGCACCGTGATGAGGTAGCGGGGCCGTTGCGGTTCGGGTTCGAGTTTGCGGCGGATGTTCTTGATGTGGGCATCGATGGCTCGCTCGTAGGAGTCGAAGGCGACGCCGTGGATCGCTTCGAGCAACTGACCGCGGGTGAAGACGCGACCGGGCTGTCGGGCCATTGTCTGCAACAGGTCGAACTCGGTCGGGGTGAGATCCACCACCCGTCCCGACACTTTGACGTCACGGCGGGGAATGTCGATGACCAGTTCGCCCGCCCGAAGGGTCTCGGCGCCCCCACCGGACAGGTCGACCCTTCGCAGCACTGCCCGCACTCTGGCTACCAGTTCCTTGGGAGAGAATGGTTTGACGACATAGTCATCTGCACCGACCTCGAGGCCCACGATCCGGTCGGCCTCGTCGGCCCTGGCGGTGATCACCACCACCGGAACGTTGGAATTGCTGCGGAGGGATCTGATGACGTCAAGGCCATCGAGGCCGGGCAGGCCAAGGTCGAGCACGATCAGGTCGGGCTTGATTTGGCGGGCAGCGGCGATGGCGCCGGGACCGTCGCTGGCTATGGCGACGACGAAACCCGCCTGTTCCAGGTAATCCCGGACCAGGCGGGTTATCTGTAGCTCGTCGTCAACAACCAGGACGGTTCGCATCGAACCCATTCTCATGGGTCACTTCTGTTCGTGAGCCTTGCGATGCCACTCCTCCATCCTGTTCTCGATCTCTTCTCGCGGCGGTCCCCAGCCGTGACCATGGCCAGGTCCTCCCCATCGGGAAGGTCCCCGGCGGAAGGCACCCACCAGCAGGAAGAAGAACAACAGGGGGAAGAACCAGAAGAACGGGAAGAACCCGAAGCCTCCGTGGTATCCGTACCCGCGGTCAACAACCACGGTGCTGCCGTTCTCGGCGACGTTGGCGGCAATGGCGCCGTTGTCGAATCCGACGTTGTAGGCGACATAGGCGCCCACCGAAGCCAAAACCAGCAACAACACAATCGCCAGCAGTCGTGCGGTCCGACTCATCTGAATCTCCTTTTGCTCTGACATGAGATCCACTGTGAACGAGTCCTGTGAAGGCTTCGTGAATGGGATGTGGAGATTTCGGCGGTCCTAGGATGCCCCCTCTTGTGGTCTCGAAATCGGAGGAGTGACCGCCCGTGACCAGCAAACCCCTCGAGAATCTGTTGCGAGAGGATCGGGTCTTCCCCCCGAGCCCGGAGTTTTCCGCTCAGGCCAACGCTCAACCCGGCATTCATGAGGAGGCCGAAGAGGACTGGATGGCGTTCTGGGCCAAGCAGGCCCGCGAGCGGGTGTCGTGGTTCAAAGAACCGACGGTGGTGCTCGACGACTCCAATCCCCCGTTCTACCGGTGGTTCACCGATGGGGAGCTCAACCTCGCCTACAACTGCCTCGATCGTCATGTTGCGACTTCAGCCGACAAGGTCGCCTACCACTGGATCGGCGAGCCGGGCGATACCCGGTCGATCACCTACAAGCAGCTTCTTGAGGAGGTCGGGCGTTTTGCCAACGGCCTCAAGTCGATCGGCCTGAAGAAGGGGGACCGGGCCGCCATCTATATGGGCATGGTCCCCGAGTTGCCGGTGGCGATGCTGGCCTGCGCCCGCCTCGGCATCGTCTTCACGGCCGTATTTGGCGGGTTCTCCTCCGATGCCCTGGCCGACAGGATCATCGACACCGACGCCCGTGTCGTAATCACGATGGACGCGGCCTGGAGGGCCGGCAAAGTGGTTCCCCTCAAGGCCAACACCGATGTCGCCCTGGTTCGGACGCCGTCGGTCGAACGCGTTGTCGTCCTCAAGCGGACCGGCACCGAAGTTCACATGGAAGAGGGACGTGACATCTGGTGGGACGAGTTCGTCACCGAACAATCCGTCGAGTGCCCCCCGGTGAAACTCAACGCCGAGGATCCCCTCTACATCCTCTACACGTCCGGCACCACCGCCAAGCCCAAGGGGATCGTCCACACCCAGGGCGGCTATCTCACTCAGGTGGTCACCAGTCACAGCATGGTCTTCGATCTCAAACCGGACGACGACGTCTACTGGTGCGCCGCCGACATCGGCTGGGTGACCGGCCACAGCTACATCGTGTTTGGGCCCCTGGCCAACCGCGCCACATCGGTCATCTACGAGGGCGCCCCTAACCATCCCGACTTTGATCGCCTCTGGCAGATCGTCGAGGAGTACAAGGTCACCATCCTCTACACGGCGCCCACCGCCATCCGCTCCTTTATGAAATGGGGGGACGAATACCCGGCCCGCCACGACCTCACCTCATTGCGGTTGCTCGGCTCGGTCGGGGAGCCGATCAATCCGGAAGCCTGGATCTGGTACCACCAGGTGATCGGCGGAGAGCGCTGCCCGATTGTCGACACCTGGTGGCAGACGGAAACCGGGGCGATCATGATCACGCCCCTGCCGGGGATCGTTCCTACGAAGCCCGGGTCGGCCACCAGACCTTTCCCCGGGATCTCGGCCGATGTGGTGGACGACGACGGGGAATCGGTCCCGCTGGGCGGCGGAGGGTTTCTGGTGCTCGATCGCCCGTGGCCGGCGATGGCGCGCACCATCCACGGTGATCCCGATCGTTATGTGGCGACCTATTGGAGTCGGTTCCCGGGCCGGTACTTTCCGGGCGATGGCTGCAAGCGGGACGACGACGGCTACTTCTGGCTGTTGGGCCGGGTCGACGACATCATGTTGGTTTCAGGTCACAACATCTCAACTACCGAGGTCGAGTCAGCCTTGGTATCGCACCCTGCTGTGGCTGAGGCCGCGGTGGTCGGACGCAAGGACGAGATCACCGGTCAGGCCATCGCTGCCTTTGTCACCCTCCGGGGTAAGACCGTGGGCGACGAGGCGCTCATCAAGGAGCTGCGCGACCACGTTGGCAACACGATCGGCGCCATCGCCAAACCGAAGTCCATCGTTTTCACCAACGATCTGCCCAAGACTCGGTCGGGCAAGATCATGCGACGTCTTCTCAAGGACATCTCCGAGAACCGGCATCTTGGCGACGTCACCACTTTGGCCAACGAGGCGATCGTCGAGGAGATCTCGGCGATGGCGGCGACCACCCCGCAGGAAGACTGATCGCTATGTCCGATGTGTTCGTCGTTTCCGCGGTCCGTTCGGCGATCGGAAGGTTTGGCGGGTCATTCAAGGACCTGACCCCACCGGAACTGGCCGGACCCGTCCTCGCGGCGGCTTTGGAGCGGGCGGGGGTGGAAGGTGGGGCTCTCGATTTGGTCATCATGGGTCACGTTCTCCGCGGAGGACACGGTCAGCTCGTTCCCCGCCAGGCGGCCTTTGAGGCAGGTATTCCCAAACACGTAGATGCCATGGCGATCGACATGGTCTGTTCGTCGGGCATGGCGGCGGTGATAACGGCCTCGGCCCAGATCAGGGCCGGCGAGGTGGACCTGGTCCTGACCGGCGGCGTGGAAACGATGTCCAACACGGGCTTCGCCCTGGGAGCGGGTGCTCGCTGGGGATACAAGTTCGCCCCCCATGGAGCGCCCTTGATCGACCTGATGGCGCGCGACGGGTTGTCCGATCCTCAATCCGGAGAGGCAATGGGCGAACAAACCGAACGTCTGTTTGCCGAGGAAGGCGTGACCCGAACAGAACTCGACTCAATCGCGGCCTTGTCGCACCAACGGGCTGCCCGGGCAACGGCGGATGGATCGTTCGTTGATGAGATCGTTGGAACCCAGACGGTTGACGAGGGAATTCGGGCCGGCACCACAACCGAGACCCTGGCCGCCTTGCGTCCGGCGTTTCGCCCCGACGGTGTCCTCACGGCTGGCAACAGTTCTCAGATTTCCGATGGCGCCGCCGCCTTGTTGTTGGCGTCGGAGCGAGCAGTGGCCGAGCATGGACTTACCCCACTGGCTCGAGTCACTGGCACGTCATGGGCGGCCGGCGAGCCCTACCGGTTTCCGGAGGCACCCATCCCGGCGGTTGAGAAACTCCTCAAGAAGCAGGGCAAGTCGATCAACGACTATGACCTGTTCGAGAACAACGAGGCCTTCGCCCTCAACAGTGTTCTCTTCACCAGGCGGCTAGAGGTCGACCTCGACCGGCTCAACGTAAATGGAGGTGCCATTGCGCTTGGGCACCCGATCGGGTGCTCCGGAGCCCGGATCCTGGTGACGCTCCTTCATGCCCTGCGCCGCAACGATCACTCCGCCGGTTTGGCGGCGATCTGTCACGGCACCGGCGGCGGAACCGTTACCTCCATCGAACGCGTTTAGCCCTTTCTCCTATTTTGCCCCCCTAACCCTTTTCCCTTCTCCCCCCGCGGTAGCGGGGGGAGGGGACCACGAGCGCAGCGAGTGGTGAGGGGGGCGGTCAGACGACCTCTTATGAGTTCGCCCCCTTCGTCCCGGCTCCTTCGTCGCCGGGCCACTTCCCCCGCTCCCGCGGGGGAAGAAGGGAAGAAGGGTCAGTCGAGGCCGAACAGAGCGCGGAATCGTTGATCTCGGGGAGTCGTGGCGGGCGGCAACTCGGCGCCGGCGACGCCCTGTTTCATCGCATCGGGCAGGAGATGGTTGAGGACAATCAGGACCCGTTTCGCCCAATCGGCCACGCGCCAGATCGCCTGTTGTGGGTTCTCAACGAAGACGTAGAGGCCAAGGAAAGGCAGCAGCAAGAGGGCCGGAACGATGAAGAGACTCCCCGCGACCGTTCCCAGATAGCACCTTCCCACCGCTCGCCAACGAGTGGTGGGGGTGGTGATAAGCGTGGCTATTCCAGGCCACACCAGCGCCATCCCGACTCCGGCCGCGACGAGCGCCCATCCGCCCATGAAGGCCGAGAGGATCAAGGTGCTTATGAGTGTGCCAACTATCGCCAGCCATCCACCCAGCTTGTTCTTTACGAGATGGCCGAGCATCGTCGGCCAGGTGACTGTTCCCACCATGAGCAGCCGACGCAGCCAGGGCACTCCCAAGGTGCCCATCGCCTCTTCGAATAGTTCATCGGCCACGAAACGGTCGAACTTCTTGTCCCGGCATCGTTTGTCGTGAATCACGGCTGCCTTGGTGTAGTGACCGTATCGCGGGATCAACCAGGTCATGATGAGCGGCACCGAAGCCAGGTCTGTGGTGAAGCCCTTTTCGGCCTGATGGGTTGACGAATCGTCGGCGGTGTAGGTCAACTCCTGGGCCACCTTCCAATGGAACGGGGTGGCGGAGCCAAGTTCTGCGATGGTTAATGACGTCGGTTTAAAGACACTCATCGGCACCTCCTATGAGTCGAGGCTACTCATAACCGTCCTGGCGCGTAGATTGCTTCGATGCCAGGCAATCCTGTTTCTCCCGATCCGATTTCATCGCCCCAGGCCTACCAACAGCACCTGTTGGAGCAACTGGGTGGGGACGATCCGGCTTTGGTGCAAGGGGATACTCCCGGATTTCTCAGGGCTCTCGTAGAGGAGTCCGGATCCCATCTGAGGGTCGTGCCCGAGCCTGGCGAATGGTCGGTTTTCGGATGCCTGGCCCATATTCTCGATGCCGAGATCGTGATGAGTGGCCGCTATCGCTGGATCCTCGCCCACGACCTGCCGCCGATCATCGGCTACGACCAGGACCTGTGGGTCGATCGAATCCACAACTCGGCCGAACCTGTCGAAGATCTACTCGCTCTCTTCGAACCACTTCGAAAGGCCAACGTCGACCTCTGGCGGCGCAGCGGTCCAGAGGATCGGGAACGGGTGGGAATGCATAGTGAGAGGGGAGCGGAGAGCTACGACCTCTGTTTCCGCATGATTGCCGGTCATGACCGCTTCCATCTCGGCCAGGCACGGAGGGCCCTGGACGAGGTTCAGCGCTCGGTGCGGTCTTCGATCTCCCAAGCATGATCGAGGGCGTGCCAGGCGATTCGACGGGCGGCGTAGCGCAGCGGCCATTTCCGGTCGGCCAGAGGGGAACCGTCGGTAGGAAGACGAAGGACCGCGAGCATCGCCATTCGCAGACCCCAAACGGCCACTGAGTCATCAGGGGTCGGGGCCTTCAGCCTGACCCCGATCTCGCGGGCGTAGGCGTGATCGGCTTCGACCACATGGGCGATCATCTTGGCCGTGTCCCGGCCCCCTCCCCGGGGCCCCTTGCGCAACGTCTCCGGCGCTTCGGTAGCCACCCTCTCGAAGACATGCCAGGAGGCTTCAACCAGGGAGGCCAGCCGCCGGGCCTCGCTGGCCGTAACCGGCCTGCGGTCATCGTCGACCACCACTGAAGGCACCCCGAACTCGGTGCCACTTCCTCCAGTCACCGAAGCGACGACCGTCAGATCGTCCACGCTTTCCTTGGGAATGTCGAACGAGGCGATCCGGGCCACCTCGGAGTAGCGCGGCCGAACTGCCGCCAATTGCTCACGAGCCGCCTCGATGGTCTTGCCGCCACGGCACCACCCGGGCCACTCGACCGCCCAAATGAATGCCCGCTTCGGGCTGATCTCCTCACCAACTTTGACCACGATCAAAACCTACTGAGTGTGGTTAGCGGCGAAACGCCCGCCAGACGCCCAGGGCTGAGAGGAGGACGGTTACTCCGACCTTGGTGTAGTCGATGACCGGGCGGACTTCGATCGCATCTTTGCCGATCCTGATCACCGCCACCGGGCGGCCCTGCAAGCCCCCGCCGCCCCCTCCGCCGCCTCCCGACCCAGACCCCTCCGGGCTGTCGCCACCTCCGGCCCCGAAACCGAACCCGCCGCCGCGTTCCCAGGCAGCCGCCGTGATCACCAGGTCGTGTCCGACCGGCATGGGTGCCGAGAAAACTGTGGCGGCGCTCACCTCCCCCAATAGCGTTTCAAGGCCCGCTTGGACTCGCGTTCCCACCGCATCGGCCGAGACGTTTTGGTCTGTCATTTCGAAACCCTCCTTATGGTCACGCACAGCAACATCAAGACGAGCGACGCGAGTCTGGCCAGTAGCAGATAGTCGCGAATGACCACGCGTTGTCCGTCACTTGAAATGGATCGGGGTGCGCGGTAAGCAATTCCCGCACCCCATCCGACTCTGCCTACGCGTATCGAAAAGTGGGTCTCGGAAAGGACCATCCCAGCAACCGGCGTTTCGTTGGCTGCGTTTCTTATCGAGATCACATGACCTCCCTTTCTGGACTCTGACGCTCCTTCCACAGAGCGAGGCTGACGATCAACACCACGACGGCCATGAGTAGGTCAGCTCGAAGCCCACCTGCGAGGAAGGCCAGAAGGAAAACTGCCATTGCGGCGACCATCCTCGCATAAGGAACATGGTGGGTTGCCCGGTAGGCGGCCGCAGCGACTCCGAGGAGAACCAAGCCAACTCCGACCACCAGAGCGAATCGGATCGGAGGCTCGAGGTGCCTGTCCGGGTGGGCAACCACCTCTTCGGCGGCGACGGCAAACAGGACGATCCCGATCACGATCGGCAGGTGCAGGATGGTGTAGGCGTCCCTTGCAAAGCGACCACGCTCCGGTCCTTCGGCGTTCTTGAGATACTCCTCGGCGGCGCGGGCGGACCGATCAAAGTAGGACCACCAGAGGACGGCAGCGCCGGCGAAGGCAATGATCAGCGATGAGATCAACTGCGGTTGGCGTTCGGTAAGAGTCGCTCCGATCCCGATCGCCACAATCGACTCGCCCAGGGCGATCATCACGAAGAGCGCGTTGCGCTCTGCGAAGTGACCCGCATCGATTTCCCACGTCGCCCGGCCGGCACTGGCGGCGCTCAACATGTCGATCACTATCGCCAGGACCCAGATCACGAGCCGTTTGGTGCCGTCAAAGTATGCGCCGGTGAGTACGACGAACGGAGCCAACAAGGACAGGGGAAGAAAGGTCATGAAAGCTGCCCGTTGGGCGGCGCTTCGGCGCGAACCCATCCAGTACATGGCTGCGACAAAGATCCTGACGATGAGGTAGCTGAGGGCGAACCAGGTGCCGCCGGTGGTGAAGGCATCCGCAACCGCAGCCGACATGACCAGGGCACCGGCCATCGCTCCGATCAGCGAGAGCTTGATGCCGAGGCTGTCCGTTCCGGTCCAGTTGGTGGTCCAGGTATAGAGCGACCACGTCCACCACAACAGCAGCAGCAAGAGGCTTCCGCGGCCGAGGCCGGCAAAGGTCTGATCCTGGTGAACCAAGGCCGACACCTGAGTGACGGCGAAGACGAAGACGAGGTCGAAAAAGAGTTCGAGGTAGGAGGTGCTCTTCTCTTCCAGAAGCGACTCAGACGGTTCGAGCGTCATGGGCGGTGAGCGTATCCGTGAGGGCTGGTCGAACGCGCAGACCTCAGGAAGTTCTCAACTTGACAGTGTTAACTGACCGCTGATAACTTCAGGCGGATAACCCAGAAGGAGCTGTGTGGGAAGGTTTGCGAGTTTTGTCGTCCGGAGGCGGGTCCCGGTCCTGATCGGCACGTTGCTGGTGATGGCAGCGGCCGGCTATTTCGGTAGTGGTGTGGCGGCCCGCCTCTCCAGCGGTGGCTTCCAGAACGAAGACGCCGAATCATTCATCGCCGGTGAGGTGCTGGCAGATCAGTTCGACGTCGGGGTGCCCACCATCGTGATCGTTGCCACTGCCCCCGGTTCGGTCGACGATCCCGCCGCCATCGCGGCCGGGATCGCGCTCACCGAACAACTGGCTGCCGAGGAGAACGTCAGCGATGCCAGCTCGTACTGGTCGCTCGGATCTCCGCCATCGCTGAAGAGCGAAGGGGGTAACCGGGTCATGGCGTTCGTCTCTCTCGATGTCGAGCAAAGCGAGTTGCTCGAAGTATCGGGTGAGATCGCGCAACGTTATCGGGGCGACTTCCAGGGCCTCGACATTGCGGTCGGCGGACAAGGACCGCTCTTCGCCGAGGTGACCGAAACAATCGAGGCCGACCTCGTCAGGTCCGAGTCGATCGCATTCCCCATCACCTTCATCCTGTTGATCATCGTTTTTGGCTCGGTGGTGGCTGCCCTATTGCCATTGGGGGTCGGCGCGTTTGCCATCGTCGGCACCTTCCTTGCTCTCGACATCATCGCCCGCCTCACGGAGGTTTCGATCTTCTCACTCAACCTCACAACGGCTCTGGGTCTCGGTTTGGGGATTGACTATGCCCTGTTCACAGCCAGCCGGTTCCGGGAAGAACTGGCCGCGGGTCACGATGGTCACGAGGCAGCCCGGCGGACGATTACGACGGCGGGGCGCACGGTCGCGTTTTCGGCCGGAACGGTGATGGTCTCGCTGGCAGCGATGATGGTGTTCCCGCTGCCGTTCTTGCGCTCCTTCGCCTACGCCGGTATTGCCGTTGTCGCGCTGGCCGCCCTGGGAGCTGTGGTCGCGCTGCCTGCTCTTCTGGCTGTTCTCGGTCACAGGGTCGACAAACTCTCCGTGCGCAGGCGGAGGCCCGTCACCAGCGAGGGAGTCTGGCATCGGATCGCCATGGCGGTGATGCGTCGGCCCATCCCGATCGCCACTGCCGCGGTCCTGTTGCTTGTGGCCTTGGGTCTGCCTTTCTTGCGAGTCAACCTGGTTCAGTCCGACGATCGCGTATTGCCGGCCACATCGGAGGCTCGCCAGGTCGGCGACCTGTTGCGAGCCGAGTTCGACTCATTCGAATCGGCGGCGATCCAGGTGGTGGGCCCGTCGATCACGGGGAGCGAAACCGTCGATCGGTACGCCACTGCTCTCTCTTTGCTCGACGGTGTGGCCCGGGTCGACGGTTCGACCGGCAGCTACATCGGTGGAGGTCTGGTGGTCCCCTCCGGAGTGGGCCATGCTCGCTTCAGCGCAGCGGGTGGCAACTACTGGTCGGTCATCCCGTCCGTGGAGCCCGGTTCGAAAGCAGCCGAAGAGTTGGTAAGGGGGGTGCGGACTCTCGAGGCTCCGGGTGACGTTCTGGTCGGCGGAGTGACCGCCGATTTGGTCGACACCAAGCAGGCCCTTTTCGCCCGGCTCCCGCTGGCCCTGGGAATCATCGGGCTGGTCACATTTGTGGTCCTGTTCCTGATGTTCGGGTCGGTCCTGGTGCCCGTCAAAGCGGTAGTTCTCAATCTCCTGTCGTTGTCGGCGACTTTCGGGGCTCTCGTCTGGATATTCCAGGAAGGCAATCTCTCGGGTCTACTTGGCTTCACGTCGACCGGTGGCCTCGACCTGACGATGCCGATCCTGATGTTCGCCATCGCCTTTGGCCTCTCGATGGACTACGAGGTCTTCCTCTTGTCTCGCATCAAGGAAGAGCATGACAAGGGTGCCGACGACGTGTCTGCGGTGGCGGTCGGCCTCGAACGGACCGGACGAATCGTTACGGCGGCAGCTGTGCTGATCTCGGTGGTTTTCGTGGCCTTCGCCACGTCCCAAGTCATGATGATGAAGATGTTCGGGATCGGCATGACCCTGGCGGTCCTGGTCGACGCCTTCATCGTTCGGGCCGCGCTGGTTCCGGCCTTCATGCGGCTGGCCGGAAGGGCCAACTGGTGGGCACCTCGTTGGATGCAGCCCATCTACCGCCGGTTCGGCGTCACCGAGTCGGAAGGTCCTGGTCCGCGACTCCCGTCGGTGGAGGAGACGGTATGAGTAGTCGAACCAAGGCGCGCCGCGGCACCGCCCATCGCGCTCGGAAAGGCGAGGGCTCGCTGCTCAAGGACGAGATCCTCGACGCCACCGAAGGGCTTCTGCTCCGCCACGGCAGCATCGATGCGGTTTCGATCCGCGCCATCGCCGACGAGGTCGGTGTCACCCCGCCCGCGATCTATATGCACTTCGCCGACAAGGACCAGTTGTTCTATGCCGTTTGCCGACGAGGGTTTGATACTTTCGCCAATCAGCTGGGCCCGGTGCTCGCCTCGGGCGGGCGGCCAATCGACCGCATCCGCCGCCTCGGAGAGGAGTACGCCCGCTTCGGAATGGAAAGGTGGCAGCAATACCCGATCCTCTTTGGGGTCAAGCGGCATTTGACCATCCCCGAAGATGAGCTCGCAGACGATCCGGGGCTGCGCATCCTTGGCGGGCTGGTCGCTTTGGTGGACGAAGCCCAGGCGGCGGGTGAGATCCGATCAGACCTGCCCGCGGCCACTGTTGCCGGGGTGTTGTGGGCCTCTGCCCACGGCATGGTCGATCTGTTGCTCGGTCGCATGGACAACCCCGAAGTTGTGCGCGTTCCCCCGCCAGAAGAGTTGGTCCCGGCGATGCTCGAAGTACTCCTGGCCGGGCTCAGACCCTGACCCGGTCGCTCACTCCCAAAAGCGAAGGGGTCGTTGCTGGGCCTGCTGCCAATCGAGGGCCCATCTTTGGCGAGCCCCGGCCGCCCGTTCCTCCAACCACAACTCGAGGGCGACGATCAGGTTTTGGTTGACCGGACTGGTGGAGGCGGCTTCCCGCAGACGAGTGCGGATCACCGCCGCATCGCTAACGATTCCGAGTGTGTCCTGCATAGTGGTCATGGCCTCCACCATCCCGACCGCGCGTTTGCCGACTACCGGTCGCAGAACATCGGCTCCGTAGCGGCATCGTTTGGTGTGGATCCGCACCTGATGAAGCTGTTGGTCGGACGGTCTCGCCCCGTAGGCCGTGATTGCCTGTAACAAGTGATTCCAGGGACGGGCCATCAGACCTGGCATCACCCGCCGAGCCGGTCTGGCCGCCTTTGGGGCGAGGGGCATCGAGGTTCGGGCCTCCTGGAGAAAGGCGAGCAGGTTGGCGTGAGTTCGAGTGCCCAGTAGAGCCAGTAGCCGTTCCCGGTTTCGCTTTTGTTCGTCCTCAAAGAAGTCGAAGAGCGGTCGCGCCTCGATCCGGGCGGAGCCGGGTAGTCGTTCAAGGGCGGTGGCGATGGTCATCTGCACGACATCGTTGTCACGGAGGACGCCGAGGTCGTTCGCCAGCCCTTTGGCCACGGTCCCTAGATCGTTACTGGATGCCTCGTCGACCAGATCCCCGAAAGTCCGCAGATCGCAGCGGAGGCGTCTGAGCCCAACCCTGGACTTGTGAATGGCTTCGACAGCATCGGGATCATCAAGAGAATGGAGGCGGGGGAGGTGATCGAGCACCCGGTCGATCGAGCGGGTTATCGCCGCCTGCATCACCTCGCCTGCGGTGATCCGTCTGGAGACGACGCCGCTCTTGCGACCCCTGGCGGAGACCATGTCGCGTGTTGACCGTTCCGGCCACCAGATCCACAAGGTTGCGGGGGCGGAGGGGCGGCTCACGATCACCCAGAGGTCCGTGGTCACCCAAATAACTTACTTGTAACTAGTCCTCGAACCGTGTCACGGTTGTCGGGTGGATTGCCGACTCAACGGTCAGCTGTTCGCCGTCACCGAGTACAGCTTCACTCCCGGACACAGCTCTCCCAGTACGGAACTAAAAGCCACGCTGTTGTATCCGTGGGAGTCACCCGCCTCAAAAGCCTCCATGTCTTTGAGAAGTTGAAGGGCGTGCCGCGATACCTCCGACGCCTGAGCTTCCGTGAGGTGAAGGGCGGCACTGGCCCTGATCGATTCCACCTGCTCCTCGTACGGCAAGCCACTGTAAGGATCGCCAATGACCGCGTCACAGAAGGCCTGAGTCTGTTGACGCCGGGCCGGGTCGTGAACCCGATGGCGGATGTCAATCGCGAGTCTTCCCTCGAGAGGGCTGCCGTTCTCGGGAGCCGCGGTCAGGGGCAAATCGAAACTGACAAGGTGCAGACCGGGTCGGAGAGGCTGCTCCGGACCAATGCGGACGATGATCTCTAGGCGATCCTCGGGAAGCAGCGTGACCGAGCGGGCGTTGTCGTCGGCCGGCGTGATCGAGGTGTCGTCGAGCAGGTAGGACCCGGTGGAGAGGTGAACGGTCGCCGAGCCGCCTTGTGCGCCCATGCGTACCTCGAGCCGTTGGAGCGCCCAAGTGGTGTCGCCAGCTTCGAGGTCACCGATCGACACGCTGACATAGCCCTCGGCCAGCCCGATGGTGTCGGTCTCGACGCTGCTGATGACCTCTGAAAAGCGCAGCGTCGGTTCCGCTACGCCGCACGCACCGAGGCCTAGGAGAAACACGACGAGATAGCGTCGCACCTTGATAAGGCTATTCGGGTTGGCTCAGGATGCGAGTGGCGATCT
>CAYYRT010000280.1:0-2550 GCA_964474055.1 uncultured Acidimicrobiaceae bacterium
GAGGGGTGGCGATCCTGCTGGTGTTCGGGTTCCACCTGCCATTCGGACCGTTCAGAGCCGGCTCCTACGGGGTGATTCTGTTCTTTGTCCTTTCCGGATTCCTCATCACGACCATCCTTCTCCGCGAGCTCGACAAGAACAACAAGGTGAACCTCCGGCGCTTTTACGGCCGCCGAGCTCGACGCCTTTTCCCCGCCCTTCTCGTGGTCGTGTTTGCCCACCTGATACTTCAGCTGACAATCCTCGGTGAACCCGGGCAATGGTGGGGACGCTCCTGGCCTGTCCTTGCCTATGTCTCAAACTTCGTTCAGATATCGAGCACCCAGTTGGTCCACATGGCCCACACCTGGTCGCTGGCCATCGAGGAGCACTTCTACCTTCTCTGGCCCGTCTCCCTTGTCGTTATGCCGCGCAGGTGGCGATTTCCTTTGACGGTCGGCCTGGTGGTCGCGTTCGCAGCTTGGAGGCTCAGTTTCTTGGCCACCGGAGCGACCCACAACCGGATCTACTTCGGGACCGATACCAATGCCTTTGCCCCGTTGCTGGGCTGTGCGCTGGCAATTGGCCTGCACGAAAATCGCATACCGAAGCCGACTCGCAACGTCTCGGCCCTTGCTACGGCGTCCGTGATCATGGCGGCCTGCATTGGTTGGCACTATTACGACCGGAGGCTCCTTTACCTCACGGTTCCGATAGCGGTTCTGGCGGCGGTCGCCATCCTCGGCGCCTTGTTCAGGCCTGCCGCCTGGCTTGAGAATCCCGTACTGGGTTGGTTCGGAAAGGTCTCGTACGGTCTGTACCTGTGGCACTACATGGTGATCGCCTTGCCCTGGGAGGGCATACTTCCCATTCCTGCGTTTATCCCGATGATCGTCGTCCCAATCGCTCTCGCCGGACTGTCGTGGCGCTTCATCGAGGCTCCCCTCCTCGGCCGCAAGCCTCATACCGAGCAGTCCCGTCGAGTCCAACAGGTGTTGACACCTACCATGGCGAAGGTCGAAATCGGGCCGGTTATCGACTTGTCTTCTTCCCAGGCTCGTGGGCTCCAATCATCCGTCCGACACCACCAGCCACGGCGTGTAACGGCGGGCGGCGTGCACGCCTCCTGCGAGACGCTCCCCGACTGACGGGCGTCGGCACCCGTTAGGGACCCCGACTTGGGTCGACCCCTCACGACTCCTGCCTTATCCTTCTCGCAGCAGCGAAAGGAACGATGACCTTCTTCGTTGGAGCCGATGCATACGACAGATTCATGGGCCGGTACTCAAGGCCGCTTGCCCCACAGCTTGCCGATTTCGCAGGAGTAGAGGCTGGCCAGTCAGTGCTCGACGTCGGTTGCGGCCCCGGGGCCTTCACCGGCGAACTCGTCAGACGGCTGGGTTCGGCCTCCGTATCGGCAGTCGATCCCTCAGAACCGTTCGTGGAAGCCGCGCAGGAGCGTCATCCCGGTGTGAGTGTGCAACGAGCGGCAGCCGAACAACTGCCGTTCGATAATCAAGTCTTCGACGCTGCCATTGCCCAGCTGGTCGTTCACTTCATGACAGATCCGGTCCTGGGGCTGCGCGAGATGAGGCGCGTCGTTCGTCAAGAGGGCGTGGTGGCCGCTTGTGTCTGGGACCATGGCGGCAGCAGGGGTCCCCTCAGCTTGTTCTGGGCGGCCGCCCATTTGATCGATCCCGCCATCAAGGACGAATCGCAGCTTGCCGGTACGCGCGAGGGCCACCTTGGCGAGTTGTTCAAGGAAGCCGGGTTGCGCGACGTCGAAGAGGGCGTACTTCCGGTCCAGGTCCAGCATCCGAGCTTCGACGAATGGTGGGAGCCGTTTGAGCTTGGAGTCGGGCCGGCTGGCGCTTTCACGGCGGGTCTTGACCCGGACCGTCAAGTCGAACTCCGTGAACAATGCCGCAGGATGCTGCCGCCGGCACCCTTCACACTGACGGCCCAGGCGTGGGCGGCGCGAGGCATCGTCTAAGCGCGAACGGGAGCTTCGAGCGCGGCACCGATGAGTTTCACGGGTCATGACCGTCCTACCATCACACCCACACGAAGCCTCAAGGGGGAGAAACATGAACTTCAACAGTCTTTTGATCGGGTCCGAGGATCCACAGAGCCTGGCCGACTACTACTCCAAGCTCTTCGGCGAGCCTGCCTACGCCTCCGACGGCTACTTCGGCTGGTCGATCGGTAGCGGGTGGATCTCGGTCGGACCGCATGATGAGGTCAACGGGAAGAACGCTCACCCCGGCAGGCTGATCTGGAACATCGAGTCTGCGGACGTCAAGCAGGACTTCGACCGACTCGTAGCGGCCGGGGCAATTGTGGTCAAAGAGCCGTATGGCTTCGAAGGCAGCGATGGGCTCATTGCCACGTTGTCGGACCCGGACGACAACTACTTCCAGTTGATGAGCCCGATGGCGCCAGAGGCATAGTCCCGCCGGTATCACGCTCTTGCGACCCAAGTGGTGCGCGTGAAGCACCGTTGGGGTCGCAAGAGCCACGAGGCGACACGCGTCTACCTAACCAATGACGTCGCGGTTGTAGAACTTCTTG
>CAYYRT010000281.1:0-3741 GCA_964474055.1 uncultured Acidimicrobiaceae bacterium
TCGGATCTGAGAGCTTCGATTGTCTGACCCAACACGCCCATGCTCGACCCTTCCCAAAAAGGGGAGCCAGTCGGGGCGCTGGCCGTCTTTCTACCTGCCAGCGTAGTCGAACACACGTTCGCTTGTCAAGTATTCCTTCCAGAGTTTTCGGAAAGACCGGTCCGGAGCGTCATTGCGAAATACTGACCACCCCTTGGGTGCCGTCGACGGTGACGATCATGCCCTGTCGGAGTCGGGCAGTGGCATTGCCGGTTCCCACCACGGCCGGAATGCCATATTCCCTGGCGATCAGGGAAGCATGAGCAGCGATAGACCCGCCGTCGGTGATGATGGCGGCCACAGTTCCGAACAATGCCGTCCAGGCAGGCGCCGTCGTCGGTGCTACCAGGATGTCTCCGGCTGTCACCGACGCAAAGTCGCCAGGACCCTTCACCAACCGCACCGGGCCGGTCGCCCGGCCGGGACTTGCTCCGATCCCCGTCAGCTTCGAGCTCGAGCCGTTGGACCCTTGATTGGTGAAGGCGTCGAGAGTCTCGATCGCTTGCTTCCCACCCCAAATCGACGGCGTGCCGAGAAACTTCGGTGGCGATAAACGGGACTGTCTCGCCCGGCGGGCTCGGCGATCAGCAACGCTTGCATGATGTCGGGAGCCGTTTGATTCCAAGGCGGCCCGCAGCTCGTCGTAGGTGAGGTAGTGGACATCGTCGGCGTGGTCGATCACTCCCGCCTCGACCGCAGCTCGACCCAATCGGTCCAGTGCCTCACGCATCGTCGGCCATGCCACCGTGAGGCCATGGGCGAACTCCTCCCGGAACATCGCGTACCGCTGCGTCACCTCGAGAAATGCCTCGAAACGCTCCGCCAGCTTCGGTTGCTCGGCGAGGGCCCCTCGACATGTGGCTTCGGCTTGCTCGCGTTCTGCTCTGAGAGCCGCGTAACGGTCAGGCGCCGACGAAGGCGGTCGGACCCCTAGTTCAGAGAGAGTCGGTTCGGACCAATCGAAGCTTGTCACAGCGTGTGGAGGCACAGGTTCGGGTTTCGCCAGTCCCGTCAGAAGGCTGTGATAGCCGCCGGGCAGTGCGTGGATGAGGTGTTCGCGCCAGAAGTTGGCCAGTCCGAACTCCGCCTTCCAAGCGAATCCCATCGCTGAGAGCACCGCGAAGAACCGGGTGCCGGTTCCGCGGCTCAGCGTGTCGATGATGCGAAATAGCCCGGAAACATCAGCAGCGCCTACTGCCGCCTTTGATTCTTCCAACTCCGTCGCAAGCCGACTCTCGAGCGTGGTGCGGTAGTAGGCCAGGGCAGGCCCGGCCAGATTGCGGTCACCGTAGACCGGGTCTTTGCCGGTCTTGGGGAACGCGCTGAAGTAGCGAAGGAAGCGGACCGGTCGGCGAAGCATTCTGACGAATGTCACCGGATCCATGTCGTTGCCGGCGAAATACCAACCATTGACGATGGCATGCATCGGTCGGCGGAAGTTCATTCCGATGAATCCGTTGAAGGCCTCATTGAGACCCTGCTCGTGTTGGGGGAGGAACCAGGTTTCAAACAAGGGAGTCACCGGGGCTGACAGCCATTCGCCGATACGGAGGTCGCTGCGGAAATAGCCCTTGTTGCCTGGAAGGTCCCATGAGACCGGGTCGCCGAGGGCGGTCATGGGCCTCGCCTGGAGGACATACAGGTCGTCACCTTCAATCGCCCATTCGATGTCCTGGGGCGCGCCGCTTTCCGCTTCGATTTTTCGGGCGACATCTGCGACTTGCCGGGCCTGGCCGGAAGTCAGCACGCGAGCTTCGGTTGGTCCCGTGATGTTGGGCCCCTCTACCACCCATTGCTCCCCGGTGGCCTCGCCTCCGACGAGGGTCTCACCGATGCCGGCAACCGCGACGATGATGCACTCGGCGAGGTCCCCTGTGGTCGGGTTGGCGGTGAATGCGACCCCGGCGGCGTCGGCGGGGATCATCCGCTGGATCAGCACGGCAATCTCGCCGACCGCGGCTGCGTCGGAATACGTAGCTGCCCGGACGGTTCGACTTGAGTTGGCGACCAAACCAACCGCCTCGATCAGCGCATCTAGGCCGACTACTCCGAGCTCGGTGTGGTACATCCCCGCGTAAGAGGCGTCGGCCAGATCTTCAGCCACACCGGACGACCTGACCGCAAATGGCCCGTCACCCATCACACTCACGATCTTCTCCACGGCGTCGCGCACCGCTGAGGGAGGTCCCTCGAAACACAGAGCAGCGGGAATGACCATTCCTTCCGGCACTCGAAAGCCCTTGGACCGAAGGTGGGCCAGCCGGGACGCCTTCATGCCAGCTACTTCGATTCGTCGGGCCTCTGCCTGATCGAGATGAAGTGGTCCCATCATCTCTCCAAGTTTGTTGTCTGAACCGGCTCGTTCGGCCATGGTCCGCCACTCCCTTCCTCTATCGCTTTGATGATCACGTCAAGCGCCCATGCGTGGGCGCGACCCGCCTCTTCCATTGACATCGCCCAATCGCTCGCAGTGGCGATCACGGTTCCCAAACTCGTCAGGGTGCGCACCACGGCAATGACGGCCCGCCGATCGGCATCGTCGAGGTCAGCGGGGAGAACATCGCCGAGCGCCCGGGCAATCCGCTCCCCCCGCTGGGCCCGCAGCTTGCCGAACGACTCCAACTCGGCACCTTCACCGGCTCTGTTTCGTACCACGGGTCCAGGCACCTTTTCGGTGAGTTCGCTCGTTACCCGGCGCAGGTACTCGGTCAGGTCCGCTGCCCTCTCGGGGACGAGGTCGCTCGAGAACACCAAGCCGGATTCAATCGATGCTCGCTGGAACTCCTCCTTGGCCGGAAAGAAGCGGTACACGGTCCTCTCCGACACCCCGGCGAGGTCGGCAATGCGCCGATAGGTGATGCCGGAGGGGTCCAACAGCCCGGCCTCTCCAACGGCCAACTTCAGGAAGGCATCGAGGATGCGCCTGGTGGTGATTTCTCGGAGCTCCTCACGTGGCGTTGGTCTCTTCGATGCCATCGTGACATTGATACTGCCATACTGGCAGTCCTACTGTCAAGTTGTAACTTACGACCTGATGTCAACCCCAGCTACTGAAGCGCCGGTCCTCAAGCGGCTGTCGAGCCTCGACCGTTTCCTTCCGGTGTGGATCGGCGTCGCCATGATCGCCGGAATCGTCCTGGGGCGCCTGATCCCCGACCTCAACGACTGGCTCGACACCGTCAAGATCGGCAGTGTGTCTCTTCCGATCGCCATCGGGCTGCTGGCGATGATGTACCCGGTGTTGGCCAAGGTCCGCTACTCCCAGATCGGCGAGGTCGCCGCCGACCGCAAACTCATGACCACCTCCCTCATCCTGAACTGGATCGTTGGCCCTGCCCTCATGTTCGCCCTCGCCTGGCTGCTGCTCCCCGACCTTCCCGAATACCGCACCGGGCTGATCGTCATCGGATTGGCCCGCTGCATCGCCATGGTCTTGATTTGGAACGATCTCGCCTGTGGCGACCGGGAAGCCGCCGCCGTACTGGTTGCCATCAACTCGGTGTTCCAAATCGTCGCCTACGCCGTCCTCGGCTACTTCTACCTCGAGTTGCTCCCCGGCTGGCTAGGCCTCGACGCCACCAGCCTCGACGTGTCGATGTGGGAGATCGCCAAGATCGTCCTCGTCTTCTTGGGCATTCCCCTTGTTGCCGGCTACCTCACACGACGCTGGGGTGAACGGAGCCGTGGTGTGGAGTGGTACGA
>CAYYRT010000282.1:0-5078 GCA_964474055.1 uncultured Acidimicrobiaceae bacterium
GAAGGCGAGATCGCCGGACGCAACTCATTCTTGATCTCGTGCGCTGTGCTCGAGTTCGGAGCAAGGTCGGGAACGATCGCGTTGGGCATTCACAGCTCGACATCGTATGCCGACTGTACGCCTGCCTTCCTGTCCGCCGCACAGCGGCTCGTCGATGTGTCTGCTCGGGGGCGTGTGCAGCTTGGTGCCCCGTTTCTCCGTTGGTCGCGCGATGAGGTGATGCGCTACGGTCGATCTGCCAGCATCCCCCTTCACCTCACTTGGAGCTGCGAGTCCCGGAATGACGAGCCGTGCGGGCAGTGTCTTTCCTGCCTGGATCGAGTGGGGAACCCATGACGGCGTTTCCGCGGCTCAAGAAGATGAAGCTGGTGGACGGCTCGTCGGTGACGTTGCCGCGTTTGGTGCCATCCTTTAGCAGCAAGGGTTTTCCGTGGTATAAGGAAGGGTCCAAGACGTTGTCGGAAGTGAATGAGCCATTCCACCTGATGAACGGTTCGCTCGAAGAGTCGTTCCTGGTTTCAGCCCACGATCTTCACCACGGCCTCATAACCTGTGGGAAGTCACACTTATCGAACGCAGAGACGGTATTCCTGGACAGCGGAGGGTATGAAAAAAAGCCCTTCTTCGAAGCAACGGAGCCGGCCCTCTATCCCTACCCGAAACTCGACTATGAGGTGGAGGATTACAGGTCGGTGCTTGAGGGCCTCGATGGCAGCCTCCCGTTGGTAGTGACCAATCCCGATTGGCATAAGGAGGGGTCGGAAGCGCCGGATCAGATTGCCTTCGCGCAGGAGTTCCTGGCGGACTTCGGCTCGTTCACGAAAAGCATGATCCTGAAGCCGACGGGAAAGGCCAAGTACTTCAGCGTCGAGTCAGTCGCCACGTGCATTAGGGATTTGGCAGCGTTCCAGCTCGTCGGCGTCACGGAGAAGGAGTTGGGACGAACGCTGAAAGAGCGTCTGAAGACGGTTGCGGAGCTCCGGAGAGACCTCAACCGCGCAGACTTGAGTCACATGCCGATCCACGTGTGGGGCGGCCTCGATCCCGTGATCACCCCGCTCTACTTCTTCGCCGGCGCTGACATCTTCGACGGGCTCTCCTGGCTCCGATACGTGTTCCACGCAGGAGCTGCGACCTATCGCGATGCCTGGCAGATCCTCGACGGCGGTAACCTGCGCTCGTTCGACCAATCGCGGAGGGAAGTATTGATCAAGAATCTGTCAGAGCTGCGTCGGCTAACGGCAGCCCTCAAGCACTTTCGGGACTCCGATGGCCCTGACTTCGGCATGTTTGACTGGCATCGCTCCGAGCTAGAGCGGGCTTATGACGAGATGAGGAACGAGATACCAGGCATCGGAGCGTGGTCCTGATGGGCGGCAGCGGTGGTGGGGGAAGCGGGGGCGGTTCCTACTTCCCTCGGACGCCCGAAAAGAATGTCGAGAGTCTTACCCGCCGGGCTCAGGAGCAGGCAGAGCGAGATCGCGGGGACGCGGAGGCGAACCAAACCCTCTTGTCCCTGCTGTCGCAGTACAACGAAAGAGACACTGACGTCGTCGCCGAACGACTCGAGAGCTTACTGGACAGTATCGGCTCCGGAATCGAGGTCGAGAAGATCCTGTTCGGTGGCTCGGTCGCCAAGCACACATACGTGGATGGATTGAGTGACGTGGACGCACTCGTCGTGCTTGACGACACTGAGACGGACTCGCCGTCCGAGGTCAGGTCCGCCTTCAGATCATTGCTGGAGCGGCGACTCCCAATGCGGCGGATCGAGGGCATTCGCGAGGGTGACCTGGCCGTGACGGTGACGTACACCGACGGCATGGAGATTCAACTGCTCCCTGCCGTTCGTTCCGGCCAGGACCTCGCGATCGCTGAGAGCTCGGGTGAGCGATGGAGCCATGTAAGGCCGAGGGCCTTCCAGGAGCGGCTCAGGGCGGTCAACCAGGCTCAGTCTTCTGCGGTTGTACCGACGATTAAACTCGCCAAGTCAGCGATCGCCAACCTTCCTGATGATAGGCGGTTGTCCGGATACCATGTCGAGGCTCTGGCGGTGGAAGTCTTCCGGGATTACCAAGGGAGAAAGACGCCGGTGGCGATGCTCCGTCACTTCGTGGCTGAAGCTGCCGAGAGAGTCAGAACGCCCATCCCGGACCCGACAGGGCAATCTCGCTCGGTAGACGAGTACCTCGGTCCGGTCGGCAGCACGGCGCGCAAGCTGGTGTCGGATAGTCTCGCGACTCTGTCTCGACAGCTACGCGCCGCTAGGACAGCCGAACGCTGGAAGGAGCTGATCGACGGCGAATGAGTAACGAGATCGCGCGGCAGTACCGTGTGGCCAGACAGATGGTAGACATGCACGCGCGGCTTCGTGATCGGTATCAGCGACGCGCCTTGATACTCGACGTTGTCATCCTGGCTGGGTCTGTGCTCTTTCTGGCGACCACCTTCGCGGACTCGGAATCGTTCCAGCAACTCGGTCTAGCACCTCTCCTGGCAGAGAATCTGCTCCGTGTCGGATCGGTTGTCCTCTTCTTCTCGTCAGTCGTGTCTCTGCGCGTCGGATGGAAAGCGATGGCACAGGATCACGAATCGGCGGTCGTGCGAATGGCAAGGCTGGTCTCCGCCTATCGCGAAGCTAGACAGGAAGACGGCTGGTGGTCCCCGGAGGCCGGGCCAGACCTTCACCACAAGTACTCGGAAGTAACCGAGTCGATCGTCCCGATCCCGACCAAGGCCTTCCCGAAGCTCAAGGCCAAGTATCTTGCCGCGAAGGAGGTGAGCCGGTTCCTCGACCAGTCGCCCGGTCAGCCGTATTGGGTGGCTTCGCTAGTGGTGTGGTATCGGTCGATGAGGCGCCAGAAATGACTCACCGGCCAAGCGTCATCGACTCCTACCTGGACGCGAAGCACGCAGTCGTGTTGGCTGGGTATTGGGCTGAGATAGACTGGCAGGCAAATCTCGCTTTCGACGACGCCACCGAGTCCACGTTTCTCTCAGAAGCAGCCTGGGTAATCCTGTCCTCTGGCTTTCGCGAGAGGGCGGTTCGGTCCCTCTTTCCGCGAGTCTCGAGGGCCTTCCTGGAATGGAGTAGTGCGCAGGCTATCGTCCGCAATCGGCGCAAGTGTGTCGCGAATGCCCTGATAGCGTTTGGGCACGTCGGCAAGGTTGACGCGATCGCGATCGTCGCCGAGCGAGTGGCGGACTTGGGGTTCGCCAGGTTCGCGGCCGAGCTGAGGGCAGATCCGATCGCCTTCCTCCAGACCCTGCCGTACCTGGGTCCGGTAACGTCTATTCACCTGGCGAAGAACCTCGGCTTCGACGTGGTGAAGCCGGATCGTCACCTGGCCCGAATCAGCCTGGGTCTCGGGTTCCCGGGACCTGATGAGCTCTGCACCGCGATCTCTGACGTCGTCGGGGACCCTCTCTCGGTCGTGGACATCGTCTTCTGGCGATTCGCCACACTGTTCCCGGATTACATGACCCGGCTCTCTGGGGGTTCGGGCGAGCTGGGCTGACTCCGGCGTACGCCGCGTGGTCGGGGATGCAACCGAATCCGATGGTGACTCGCGGGCGCCCCCCGGCGCCACGCGCGCATACCCGGGAGGGTAGGTTCTTCCGGGGGGTGCCCCCTGCGGGTGACGGCCGAGGGGCAGTTGTGGGCGCGACGTGAAGGCAAAGTGGCATCGTTTCGTTTCGCATTGCTCCCGCCCTCGCAGCGCCGCGGAGCAGCCACTCGTTCAGCTCACCCCCTTGTCGCGTATTGTGCCCGGAGCAGCCAGATTACCGACATACCTTTCGCGCATAAGCAGTTAGGCGCCACTGCCCACCGGTGGGCCTGAGTGCCGTATCGCATGACACGTTGGGTCAGGAGCCACCAAGTGGACTTCACTGTTCGGTCTGAACCCGCAAGCCTTGAAGGGACGGCATTCATCGAACTAGTACCCGGAAGGTTCGATGGGCGGCATTGGCAACCTCGGTCCATCTTCGTCAAGGAGGACGCCTTTGTCGTGGCCGAGGGCATCATCGCCCGGCACTATGAGGGCTATAACCCCCTAGGCCCGAACGAGATTCCTAGGGAAATCGGGCGGCTCGTGCTGGAGGATTGGAGGTCGGCCGCGATCGCTTTGGGCGATCTTCAGGTTCGGGACGCAGTCGAGATGCTCGGGGTGCCGGACGCGTGGCGCGTCGAGGTGGGCGCCGCGCTGAGCGGCCAGCGCGACGACATTATCGAGATGCTCAGGCGAGTGTCAGCATGGGTCGAGCAAGCCTACGAGCAGACCGATTGCGTTTCAGTGCTCGGCGTGTAGCGCGCCGTGGATCAAGGATGGGTCAACCGCGTGCGGAAGCAGCAGCGCCTAACACCCGGTTACCGCCTCCGCCCGCTGCGCGGGCTCCGGTGAATCACGGCTCGCCGAGGGCGAGCCGCGCCGGTAACCTAGAAACGTTATAGGACATCGGCCCGAGCCTCGCGGGCGTGAGCTTGCGTCGGGCTGCGAACTGAAGCGTCGGCGCGCCGATCGGGACGCGGTGGAAGTCGAATGTGGTCCGAGCCTCGGCTCAGGAAGAAAGGATCAACGGCGGCGCGCCCAGCCGGAGCGGGCGACGAACGCAGCTCATGCTCCATGCACGCCGCGGGTGCCTCGCAAGCCGCTTCCGCAGTGGCCAGTCCTCAGGCCACGTCCCCATCTTCGTCGGCCGACATCCTATAACAGTGCGGTTTCCGGTTGCGCTCACTACGCTTCGCTCCGTTCGCTCCACAGTGCGCGGCGCTCGTAGCTTGCGGGGTGGGTCGAGAGGTCGCCAGAATCGAGCAGTGCGGGGCTCGTCGGTGTCTTGGACGCGCCGCGCCGGAAACCTCTGAACGTTATATGAAATGCGTGCCCCAGCTATGAACAACGGGAAACTCATCATCGTCTGCGGATTGCCTGGCGCGGGTAAGACAACGCATGCGCGGGACCTCGCCGAGACCATGGGAGCGGTCCGTCTTTGCCCCGATGAGTGGATGGAGGTCCTGGGTTTCGGCATCTGGGATGAGGCGGCCCGAGCAAAGGTCGAGGCGCTTCAATGGAAGCTCA
>CAYYRT010000283.1:0-40530 GCA_964474055.1 uncultured Acidimicrobiaceae bacterium
ATCGGCTGGGGGCGTGATGCCAACACGGTCATAGAACCACGGGTTGGCACCTTTACCCCACCGCACGCTCTGCAAGTGACTCCGGTGACAGAAGAGACCGGCTGGCGCATCAGCCCCTCCCCTGGGACGAGGTTCCGCTACTTCGGTATGTACGTCGGGCTCCCCGAAGGATCTACCGAACCCGTGGCCTTTCGCCTGTCGGGATCCCTCAGCTCTGGCGGAGGTCTTGCCGATGCCGACGAGTTGATCTTGGGTCCATCGCCGCATCCGGTCGGCGCCTGCCTGGTGGTTGTCGCCCCTGAGGGCCTCGGCATTTTCAACATCACTCTGCGGGCCTATGGCGCGGGGACGTCTCCGATCGCCATCGACACCCTCTTCTACGACACCGAACGTCCATACCCGATCGCCGGGGAACCGGAACGTGCCGAGGTGGAGATCGTGTACCCCGCCGAAGGAAGCAGATGGGATGCGGCTCGAACCTTTGTCGTCTTCGGCAAGGTGACGTTTCCTCGGGGCTTCAGCGTGTCCAGGCTCAACGTAATGCTGCCCAACTGGGATCGATCGGGGCTTACAACTCATCGGGCCGAACTCGGGACCGCCAGGCTCGTCGACGGACGACAACAAGCGTGGTGGTGGACCTCGGCGGTCAACACCCCGCCGGGCGAGACCGAGATCCACGCCATTGCGACGGGATCGGACCTATACGGCTCCGACGTCCGAATGGTGATCGGGACCGGGGCCGCGTCACCGCCTCCTGACGAGTACCGCGAGTTGATGGCCGGCGAGGTTGACATCGCTCCCTGGGCGATGGAGGTAACCCAGGCGGTGCGAGGGGCGTTGACCGTGCAGCGGCCGGGCTCATTCATGGAGGACGATTTCCGGTTGGTGGCGATCAAGAAGACTGTGGTCAGGGTCTATGCCCTCCAGCAGTTCCCGCTCGGTCCTCCGGATCGGATCAGGCCGTTGGAGGTGTCTGCGGTCCTTCATGGAACCAGGGACGGCTCCACTCTCGCCGAGTCTCCCCTCCGGCCCGAACGAGCGACCACGACCATCTTGGGTGGAACCCCGGGCCCAGCAGCCGAAGCAGCCGCCCGGCCCTATCTGAGCCGGACCTTCACATTCCTGCTCCCATACACGTGGACCCAGGAAGGCGACCTCAGCCTCCGCGCCGAGGTCAATCCGACAGGTGATCCCTTCCACATAGAAGAGGTTCTATTCACCGGCGGGCCACAGAACACGCTGCGCCAACGGGTGCACTTCACCAGCACCGGGCGGGTGATGGTGGCGCCGGCCCGGGTCGACTTCTACTGGCGTTGTGTCGAAGCCGATCTTGAGGCGTGGTGGCATCCCTGCCTCACAGGTGGACTCGCCGTTGGCGACACCGTTTCATCCATTCCCTCCGAAGGCGATGTGCGCAACGCTGTTCAGGAGTGGTGGCGGATGATGCCCGCAGCTCAGGAGTTTCCCTCGGCGTTTATCTGGTCGACGGTCAAGATCGCCCAATCAGGGATCTCGGCACCTGCACCGCTGGTTACGGGATCCTTGTCGGGGGTCTCCTATTCCGACATCTCGGGTGCCTTCCGTGAGTTGAGTTGCGATTCAGACAGCTGGTTCCCGACTCGCATAAGGATGCCCGAGTTGCGGGTATTCGGCTTCTTCGTGACTCCTTGGGGTGCCCCCGCCGGACGGGGAAGTGGTTGTGCTTGGGTGGGTGACCGCTTCATGTTCAGAAGCAACCTTTCTGCGGCCACGATGGCCCAAGAGGCGGGTCATGCCGCTGGAATGGAACACTCGTCGAATGCGCATGGGGAGACTTCCGGCGGCTCCGCGATCATGCGCTGGACCTCCGATCATGGTGAGCTTGGACCTCCCGACGCCAAGGCTTACGGCTTCAATACCTACACGATGACCCCGGTCTCGGCGGGAAGCACAGGGGGCCATGTCCACGACTACATGTCGTACGGGGACGGCGTCAACTGGTCGGCAGTCGATACCTGGAACCACATGTTCGATGCCCTGGTCCGCAACGCCTCGATCGGGGAAGGACGCGGCCGATCGGCTGCTGGGGGCGGTGGGGACCCTGGTTCCATCGAAGAGGCGCTCCTCGTCGGGGGCAAGATCAACGATGACGGCACGGTCGAGTTCACGCCGCCGGGGCTCACAGCCACCGGTTCCACCAGCGGGGCGGGGGACGACATCGTGGTGGAGTTGAGAGACTCGACTGGAGAAGTGCTCGCCTCGGCAGGGGCGGCATTGCTCGATGGCCCCACCCATGGCGGAACTGGTGGTCGCACCTTCCTGGTCGAGCTGGAATTGCAGCCCGACGCGTCGGAGCTTGTCGTGCTGCGTGATGGCTTCGAAATCGGGAGGGTCGAGGCCGTTGCCGGGCCCCTCGAAGTCAATCTGGATCCGATTCCGCCTCTCGACGGGGGCCCCGTAACTTTCAGCTGGCAAGGCGATCCCGGTTTGACGTATCTGCTCGAGGCTTCCACCGACGGTGAGGCGTGGTGGCCGCTGGGCACCACCACCGCCAACAGCTTCGAGATCGACCCATCGTCGTTGCCGTTCGCGGGGGAGTGGATTGTTCGCATTGGCGTGACCGACGGAGTGCGCTTTGTGACCGATCGCGAGTCGGCCGACTTCGGGGAGCGCCCACCGAATGCTTTGATCGGCTCGCCACTCGACCGGGCTGTCGTCGAGGCGGGCATGCTTTCAGTCCAGGCCGCTGTCTCATCGGTGGGTGATGAGGACGATTTGGCCTTCACCTGGTCGGTTAACGGTGAGGACGTTGCCGAAGGCGTCACGGCCATGGTCCCGATTCTTGGCCCGGGTGAGCATGCGATCGGCCTTCGCGTCGATGGCCCTGGCGGTTCTAGCGAGACAGCCATCACTGTGCTCATGGCCTTCGACACCGACGGTGACGGCATGCCCGACGATTGGGAGGCTGCCCATCAACTGGATGCAACCAACGCCGACGACGGGGTCAAAGATCCCGATGAGGATCTTCTCGTCTCACGGTCCGAACTCGATTGGGGAACGGATCCCCAAAACCCCGACACCGACGGCGACGATTACTCGGACGGGGTTGAGATCGCCGGAGGATCCGACCCGCTCGACTTCGACGCCCGACCGTCCAGCCTCCATGGCGTGGGTGACCCTGCACCGCGAATCTCGGGTGTCTCAACGCCTCAGCCGACTCCGGGTGGACTGCCGATGTGGGTCGTCCTCATTGGGGGTGTCGCGATCGCCGTGGTCGCAGTCGAGTTCATGCTCCGAAGGCGGCGTGGTCATGGACCGCGTCACTAGTCACTTCGGGTGTAATGCACCGATGGTACGACCGAACCGCTGGACCCCTGGCTAGATTTCAGCCGGGAATCGAAGGTACGACAAGTGCTGGGTGCCATGTCAGTAAACATGGGAGGCTCGTCCACAAGTCTGTGCTGACGTGACTTGGTCGCGTACTGGCAACGGTAAGCGATATTTGGGGTTAGCGATTTGGGGAGCGGGGAAGAAGGGGAATACAAAAGGCGCCCGGGTCAAGAACCCGGGCGCCTTTCTCATCGGCTAGATGGTCCTATTTGTCGTCGTCATCGTCGTCGTCGTCGTCATCGTCGTCGTCGTCGCCGCGCTGGAGTGTTGGTCCGTCGTCGTCCTCATCGTCGCCAGTTTGAGGATCGCCGCTCGCGGTCGTGGCTAGAGCCGGGCTCATGCCCAGGATCTGAATCGCCGGGGTCGCCCAAAGAACTGCTCCGCCGAGCGCCGTGCCCCGCCGCAGCGCTTGCCGCCTGGTAATCGATCCAGCACCGGTTTCGTCGGTGGTGGGGTCGTCCTGATCCGCCAGAATCGCCTCCCTTGTTTGGTTATTGGGGATTGTCCGCCGTCGGGCTGGCCCTTGTCCATACGCAATACGTCGTATTTCGGATAGGGCGGGCAGTCGACCTGCTCAATCTGGGGCCAGATAGAAGGGAATATCATTACGAGGCTTGTTCACAGATATCAGGATCTTCAGCCGGGTGTTCGCCGGAGTTTTGGGTTACGCCTGGTCGGTTTATTTGGCGATCGACGGCAAGGCGCTTCAAGCGAGTTTCTCCCTGGCTGGTGAAACCCTCAACGCTGGCGCCGCCTCAGGTTTCAGCCTCGTGTTCCTCATCCCGTCGATGTTCTCGGTTGTGGCGATCTGGGCAGCCGTTGTCGCCGAAGAGGGTGTCCTTTGGACGATGTCGATCGCCCTGGTGGCATTCAGCGCCTTCTTCATGTTCTCCGGAGGTCTCTTGCTGGCGCCGGTGGCCGTGGGTCATTTGCTGATAACGGCTCTGTCCCGACCTCTGGACAGACCCCGGAATGCTCCGACTCCAAAATGGCCGGTTCGTTAGATAGCAGGGCCCCCGACGGCGGGGGCCCTCCTGCATCGATTTGGCACCGCGGTGCCAGGGTCGAGTTACTTCTTCTTGGCAGCCTTCTTTGCCGCAGGCTTCTTGGCCCCAGCTTTCTTGGCGGGTGCCTTCTTGGCAGCGGTCTTCTTTGCGGCGGTCTTCTTTGCAGCCATAACTGGTTGGGTCCCTCTCTCTAACTCATGCCACCGAGACGGTGGCGTTGCAACTATCCGTGCTTCAAACGCGATGGTGTGAGCTCTTGCCGGTTGCCTCCTCCTCCGATCCCATGACGGAGGGAATTTATCCGCGCTGTATTCAAAGTCGCGTCATTTCGGTTTGTGTGTTTTACCGATCTGACGTAGCGAGACGTCGGCCCCGATGGGGACCGCCGGTGTCAGACCAGATTGGGGTCACCGTGAGCCATAGGGCAACGGCTATGAGGATGGCGGGAGTGAATCGCGCGACCGCGAGATAGCTATTGGCATCGGCGAGCGCAGCGCCGACCAGGGAGCCGAGCGGAAGGGTGGACCATCCGATCGTTCTGGCCGCGGTGATCACCCGTCCAAGCATGGCGGTCGGTGTGTAGGACTGGCGAATCGTGACCAACGGGACGTTGACCAGGGAGATGCCGAGGAACATGGCGAAGAGCAAGAACAGAGCGGTCGCTCCGAATGTCTGGTGGATCAATGCCCAAAAGGCCAAGCCAAACACAACGAGCCCTACCGTCATTGAGCGGCCGAGACCGATTAGCCGCCCCACTCGGGGGGCGACCAGTGCTCCCACAATTCCGCCAAGTCCAAGAGTTGCCAGCATCAATCCGAACGAGGACTCCTCCGCCCCCAGCACCTGGGTGGCGAGGACAGCCAGGGTCGACTCGATGAATCCGACCGCGGCATTGGCGGCGGCGGCGGCGAGAGTGGAGGCTCGCAGGCGGGGCTCGCTCCACAGAAAGCGCAGACCATGGGCGGCCTCTTCGAGGAAGTGGCTTCTCTGATCTCTGGACACACGGGGGGGAATGGAACCCACCATCCATAGCGTCAGCGCCGAAACCAGGAACGAGAGCCCGTTGAGTGCAAAGCCCGGAGCCAGTCCGACTGTCGCCGCCATGGCGCCAGCGAGGGCCGGCCCCACCACTAACGCCACCTGCTGGCTCATCGCTATACGGCTGTTTGCAACGGCGAGGTCTTCGTGATCGACCACGGATGGAATCAACGCATAGAGGCTGTTCTGGAAGGCGGCCGAGAAGGTGCCAGAGAGAAACGCGAGGACAAAGACCATCGCGAGCGTCGAAGCTGTCGGATTGAGGGCGAGGAACCCCAGCGCGAAGAACGTGGCGGCGCGGGCGACGTCGGCAACGATCATTACCGACCGGAGGGGGAGACGGTCGAGGAACACTCCTCCCACCAATCCGAACAGGACGACGGGCACACTCTCGAGGGCGTAGGTCAAGGCGAAGTCGAAGGTGGAGTCCCCAAGCTGAAGCACAAACAGGGGCAGAGTCGTGTAGGCGACGTAGTCGCCCACCTGCGAGACGGCCTGACCCCACCACAGCGCACGAAAAGGACCGCCGAGTCCACGTACGACGCGATGGCGGCCGCGCCGGGTCCCCAGCGGCACATCCATATGCGCACATTAGGGCGGGAATGTCGCCCCGCTATGGCCTTTGGTAGCCTGGCTGATCCATGGCCGATTCCAGAGAGATCCCCCAGATGGTCACCGAACTGATCGATATGTCGAAGGAGTACCTTCGGCAGGAGACCTTGCAGCCCGCCAAGGACCTGGGCAGGTTCACGGGTCTGAGTCTGGGAGCAGCGGTCCTGTTCAGTTTCGCCGCGATGTTGCTGACGTTGGGCATGTTCACCTTTCTGCGCCGCCTCCTGCCTGACACCCAGTGGGGGGCGGTGCTCGCACGCCTTTTGACAACGGTCGGCAGTGCCGCCGGCGCAGGTCTAATCGTTTGGAGGATGTCGAGTGACGATCACAAAGGCTGACATCGAGGCCAAGGCTCGAGCAATTACTGGAGCGGTAGGTGAGACCGCTGACGCCGCCAAGAACACGGCTGTGCTGGCCGGGGTGGCAGTTGTGGTGGCTGTGGGAGTGGCGTATCTAATGGGACGGCGCAAGAACCGCAGCGGCCGGGCAGTGGTTGAGGTCTATCGAATATGAACGGTCAACCGTGACCCCGCTCCGAGGAGGCATAACCCGGACGTTTCAAGGTCTGCGCACGGGCGACCAGCGGACACTATTCACGGGAGTAGTCATGGTCGCCTATTCGGTTTGGCGGAGAAAACGAGACACCCGCAAGCTGGTCTACAGGCGCGTGCTCAACGACCACCAGGCATTGATGATCAAGACCGGTACAAGATCGGGTGGCCGGGTAGTCGTGTCGGCCGACATGGCCGAACAGGTGAAGTCCCGCAAGAGCAATCAAGCGAGCGCCAGGCCGCGATGAAGGACCGCCGGACGGTCCAGGTCGTCGCCTGGCTGGTCATTGCCGGCCTTGTCCTGGGTCTCCTTGGTTCCGTCCTGACCCTCTTCCAATGAAAGTGATCCTCCGCAATCCCCGGCGTGAGGTCGAACTAGCGGGTGTCCATCGGGTGGCGGACGTTTTTCGCCGGCTCGACCTAGTCCCCGAGTCCTACCTCGTGATCAAGTCAGGGGAGCTCGTGACTACTGAAGAAGCAGTGGACGAGGACGACATCCTGGAACTCCGCCCGGTGATCTCGGGGGGATGACATGAAATGCCGAGTGTGTCGTGACAAGGCCGTGATCGCGGTCAGGCGTCACAACGCCAACTTCTGCAAGAGTCACTTTGTCGATCATGTTCAGAGACAGGTCGAGCGCACTATCGAGGAATTCAAGATGTTCGGGCCCGGCGACCGCCTGGTGTTGGGAGTCTCCGGGGGCAAGGACTCGCTGGCATTGTGGGACATCCTTACCGGACTCGGATACAGAGTTGATGGCCTATACCTGCATCTCGGGATCGGTGACTACAGCTCCGCAAGCCTCACCCTGTCCCAGAGTTTCGCCGCCGACCGCGGACTTTCACTTGAGGTAGTCGACCTTTCCGCCGAGTACGGATTCGCGGTTCCGGAGGCGGCGGCTGCATCGCGACGCACGCCGTGTTCTGCGTGCGGTTTGTCGAAGCGCTACATCCTCAACAGGGCGGCCGGTGAGCGGGGATACGACGTGTTGGTGATGGGCCACAACCTCGATGACGAAGCTGCGATGTTGTTCTCCAACGTTCTCGGCTGGAACGTGGAATACCTTGGCCGCCAGCATCCCGTTCTCCCCTCCACCGAGGACGGTTTGTGTCGGAAGGTGAAACCGCTGATCAGGGTGGCCGAACGGGAGACCGCCGCCTACGCGATATTGAACGGCATCGAATACGAGGTGGACGAGTGCCCCATGGCGAGCGGCAATACCGTCAACCGATATAAGGAGTACCTGAACAGGCTGGAAGAGCAGTCTCCGGGGATCAAGGCGAGTTTCCTATTCGGCTTCCTCGAGCGGGGTTCACCACTGTTCGAAGGGTCAGACGACCTCGACTTGAGGGTCTGCACTAGCTGTGGCCAACCCACCACAGGCGAAGTCTGTGCATTCTGCCGACTCCAGGCTGTGACGATCACCCACAAGCAGGGAAATTGAGTCCGCCCCTGGGCCCTGGGGAGACGGTGTTGCTGATCGACGGCAAAGGCCGTCACTATTTGATCAGGCTGCAAGAGGGTGGGGTGTTTCACTATCACCTTGGAATGGTCCCCCACAGCGACCTGCTTGGGGCCGAAGCGGGTTTCAAAGTGGCTTCCAGCGGTGGCGGAACCCTGCTTGTACTCCGCCCGCGCCTGGCCGACTTTGTGCTCAAGATGCCACGAGGAGCGCAGGTGGTGTATCCCAAGGACATGGGGCCGATCATGGTGTACGCCGATATCGGACCGGGGATGACCGTTCTCGAGGCAGGCACGGGTTCGGGCGCCCTGACCCTGGCCCTGCTCCGGGCGGTCGGACCCGGGGGAAGAGTCGTGAGTGTCGAACGTCGCCCCGATCATGCCGAGATTGCGGAAAGGACGATCCTGCGGTGGTTTGGGCGAATGCCCCCCAACCTCGACTTGCGCGTTGGTGACGTTGAAGAGGTGTCAGTCGAAGTGCCCGCGGATCGGATAGTCCTCGACCTCCCTGAACCATGGCACATGGTCAAGGTGGCGGCGACATCGCAGCCCGCGGGGGCGATCCTGTGCTCCTACCTCCCGACGGTTCCCCAGATCCAGACCACCGTAGAGGTGATGGAAGAGTCCGGGGCGTACGCCGAAATCGAGGTGTTCGAGACCCTCCACCGGACCTGGAACGTCTCGGGAAGATCGGTACGGCCAGACCATCGTATGGTCGGGCATACCGGATTCCTGGTGGTTGCCCGGCGGATTCAGAGACTCTGAGACTTGGAGACGGGGAGACTCAGAGACTCAGGAGGGGGTTGTCAGGAACACAGTGACTGAGTAATCGGTAGGGAGTGCACGACTTCACCAAGCTGGAGGTTTGGGTCTCTGCCGTAGCCTTGACAGAGCACATTTACCTACTGACCCGTTCGTTCCCCCGCTCCGAACTGTTCGGACTTACGTCGCAAGCCCGCAGGGCCGCCATCTCTGTTTGTGCGAACTTGGCCGAAGGGAGCCCGCCCGACCGACATCGATTTCGCCCGTTTTGTCGGGTTGTCAGCGGGATCGCTTGCCGAACTCGAATCCCATCTGGTGGTTGCAACCAGGCTCCGATTTGTGGATCCAAACGGATCCGATGAAATACGTCAGGAAGTCAGACGCCTGCGGTCAATGCTGCAAGGACTGCACGATAAGCTGACCACGCCGCCCTAAGTCTCTGAGTCTCTTGGTCTCTCTGTCTCCTATCGACAGGTCCCCAACCAATACATCACTCCATCGACCAGGGCAAACTCGGCGGGTGACTCAGTGGCCTGTCCCTCGAATGTGAAACTGATAGTCGTCGAGAACTTGTCGGCGATGGCGAACTGGGTCCCATCCGGTGCGGTGAACATCTCATCGGCCGGTCCGGTGACGTCACCGGCGATCTGATAATTGTCCAAGTTGACCACTTCTCGCTCCACCCAGGCGCGACAGAGTTCGGCGCTGTGTATCTCGATGATCTGGGGGTGCAATCGCGTAAAGAGGAATTCGACGTCATCGGCATCGAGCGCAGCTCGATACGTCGCCACGAACGCTTCCACCGTTTCGGGGGGAAGCGTCGTGGTCGTCGTTGGCGCCGTCGTGGTGGTCGTGGTACTGGTGGTTGTGGCAGCGGTCGTTGTTGTGGTCGGAGCCGCAATGGCTGTAGTGGTAGTGGGTGCCGGCTCGGTAGGCCCTGCAAGCATCAGAACCCCAATGAGAATCAACGCGGCCCCACCTCCCATGAGGAGCAGCCCGATCGATTTGCGGCTCATCTCAACACGGCCCGGGGGGATACTGGGCCTCGAACTCGGTAAGTGCTTTCACGGAGTTCTCCATCGAGGCCTTGCCCTGATTGATGAGCATCTGGAGTTCCCGTTGTTGGCGCTCCCTGTCCATCTGACTGATGCCGGTTCCACCATCGCGCCAGTTACCTGGTTGTTCGCCGGGATCGCCTAGTTGATATTGGAGGATCTTTTCCACGCAGCGATATGTCTCACCGTCGCACTCCTCGATCATGAAGGGCTGCACCGTAACCGACTGGTATTCGCGGACCAGGCGGTAGCTGGCAAAGGACCGCCGATCGGTCCACTCGTTGGCTTTGGTGGCGACCGTCGCCGCAAGCTGGGCGATGAGTTGCAGAACTCCGACGACGACCTCAGGCCCAGACGTTGGTATCGGAACGGAAAAGCTGTCAGTCCCGAGGTTGCCCTTGGCAGCTGCGTAACCCTCGGCTCCACCGCGGATCAGGTTGGCTGCGCTGCCTGTGCGCACGAGACTCTCACCAACCCTCATGCCAGCACCGCGGGCACCGAGCAAGGTTCCGAGGAACCCGAGTTCTGCGCCGAGGTTCGTGAGATCGGCAGCCATCTGGTTACCAGCCTCACCGACCGTCGCCTCACCCTGGGTCTCGGTCTCAATCCTGAACGCCCTGATCACCCGAAAGGTCTTGGCGTCGGCGAGGGCGACAGCCCGGCGATCCCCCTTGGGGCACCCCCCGTCCCGGGTGGTTGTGGCTACCGCGGCCCCGCCGGGCCCGGTGGTCGTCGTCGTTCCGCCGGTGGTTGAGGTGGCTTCGGATGTCTTAGGGGTCAGCGCTCCGACGCAGTCTTCGTAGGCTTTCTGGGCCGCCTCGGCCTCCGCCGCAGCCTTTTCGGTCTCGAGCCGCCAATTCTCCACCATCTCCTCACCCATCGCCTCGGCCTGGCGAAGAGACTCGAGTTGAGCCTGGGTGCTCTTGATGATTGAGCTCATGCCCTGGTCGGTCACCAATCCCTCTCCGGGCAACGACTGATAGGTGGTGCCGCCGTCGGTGACGCTTCCGGTAGCCGCCGACTTTTCGAGACGTGCCAGCTCTTCCGCTACCCGGTGGCTCTCGGCCCGCTTCTCTTCTAGCCAAGCTTGGGACTTGGTGAACTCCTCCATACAAGTCTCATACCGCCTCAGGGCTGCTTGCCAGAGCCGGTAGAGCTCGTCACAGCTCTTCTTGGCGAGCAGGAATAGACCGGCAATCGCCAGAAGTCCGCCCAAGGCGATGAGGATCCACGGCAAGAGGTTGATGCCTCCGCTGGTCGTGGCAGGTGCAGTGGTGGTGGTCGGAGCAGCGGTCGTGGTGGTGGCGGCGGCGGTGGTTGTGGTCGTGGCCGCAGTGGTCGTGGTAGTGGAAGCAGTAGTGGTCGTTGGCGCCGCGACTCGGGGAATCGATGCTGGATCGCAGGTTGGCTCGGAGTTGTCGACGGTGAAAGCCCCCCCGTCCACGAGGGCGCTCATATCAACCGGAGCGGTCGCGGTGTTGTTGTCGACCACGAGACCGACCACCTGGTGAGGACCAAATGAGAAGAGCGGCAGCTCGGCTCTGGCCAGACCGTCCGGGTCCACGGGGCCCGTGCCCTGCTGTGGACCCGAGGCTCCGTCGATGTTTACCAGGATGAATCCGCCGCCCCATTCGGGTGGCAGTGCGACAAACATGACCACCTTGGAGGGAGCATTGCCAATGGGCTCGGAGGGGAAGTGTTGGATCTCGAAGCACGACCCCGCCGGCATTACGAGGTTCTGGGCGGTGGCGCCCACCCAGGGAAGGACCACACCAATGGTGACCAAAACCAGGAGTCTGCGAAACGACCTATTCATATCGCCAGATCTATCGGCTGGCCCTGCTCAACCCTGAGCGGCGGGTTTGCCTTAGCAACGGGATCTCACGGCTCGATAAATATGCACTCGCCTGGACATTCTTCAGCAGATTCAACGGTTATGTCCTCCTGACCGGCTCGCACAAGTGCCACCCCGGCTGCTCCCTGCGGGTTGCCCTTGGCGGCTGCATAGATCTTGCCGTTGTCCCGAACGTATGCCAGGCCGTCATCTAGGAGCACGAAGACGTCGGGGGCGATCTCCTCGCATAGCCCGTCGCCGGTGCACAAGTCCTGATCGATCCAAACTTTCACAACAACTCCCGCTGAAATCGCCGATAACTGTAGCTGTGGACCGGTCCCTCCTTGCCTATACGCGATACCCATGGCACTAAACAAGCCTCTCCGTATACTGCGCGTCAGGCCAGGTCTAGCCAGGAGTAGTTAATGAGCCCTAGCGGCAACGAGGAAACGTCCGAGCTGCGTCGACAAGTCGCCATCCTCGAAGAAGAGGTCGTAGGTCTTCGTCGGCGGCTTCAGGACGCCCCTCGTCGCATGCAGGACCTTGAGGCTCGACTAACCGAGTCACATGAGCGCCTTGCCAGGTCGCTCGCCCACAACGACAAGCTGGCCACCGTGCTGGAGGAAGCCCGAGAGCAACTTGCGGTCCTCCGGGCGGAGGTGGACAAGCTCACGACCCCACCCAACAGTTTCGGAACCGTTACCGCGGTCAATGAAGATGGCACCGTCGATCTAATGGCGGGCAACCGCAAACTGCGGGTAGCGGCTCAGCCGTCGGTCGAGGTCAAGATGCTTCAAAAGGGCCAGGAAGTGCTTCTCAACGAATCGTTCACGATTATCGACATCCGCACTTTTGACCCCAACGGCGACGTTGTGCGGGTCCGCGACACGCTCGACGACGGACGTCTCGTGGTCATGGCCCACGCCGACGAAGAACGAGTCGTATCTATGGCCGACTCGATGTCCGATGTGAGGATCCGGGCAGGTGACTTTGTTCGCATCGATCCCCGGGCCGGTTTGGCGGTCGAACGATTGGCCCGGCCTGAGATCGAGGAGTTGGTTCTCGAGGAGATTCCCGATGTCACCTATGAGCAGGTTGGCGGGCTGACCAGTCAGATCGAAGAGATCCGCGACGCCGTGGAGCTTCCGTATCTGCACCGCGACCTGTTCGCCCGCTATGGCCTTGTGCCCCCCAAAGGCATTCTCCTCTACGGCCCCCCTGGATGCGGTAAGACACTCATCGCCAAAGCCGTCGCCAATAGCCTCGCCAAAGCCGTTGCCGATCGCACCGGTCAACCTGATGCCCGTTCCTACTTCTTGAACATCAAGGGCCCCGAACTCCTCAACAAGTGGGTAGGAGAAACCGAGCGGCAGATCAGACTGATTTTCCAAAGGGCCAAGGAGAAGTCCGACGAGGGCGTGCCGGTGATCGTGTTTTTCGACGAGATGGATTCCCTCTTCCGAACCCGGGGGAGCGGCATCAGCTCCGATGTCGAGTCGACGATTGTTCCCCAGCTCCTCTCGGAGCTCGACGGAGTGGAGTCACTAAAGAACGTCATGGTGATCGGAGCCTCAAACCGCGAGGACCTGATCGACCCGGCGATCCTTCGCCCTGGCCGTCTCGATGTCAAGATCAAGATATCCCGACCGGGTACCGACGCAGCCAGAGAGATCTTCCGGATCTACCTCGAAGGCGACATTCCCCTCGACCCCGATGAGTTGGCCGCTTGCGATGGCAACAGGGTTCGGATGGTGGCCGAAACGATCGACTCAACGGTCGCGGCAATGTTCTCAGAAGGCGAGGAGAATCGTTTCCTCGAAGTGACCTATGCCAACGGCGATCGCGAGGTCCTGTATTTCAAGGACTTCGCCTCAGGTGCCATGATCGAGAACATCGTCCGGCGGGCTAAGAAAGATGCGATCAAACGCGAGATCGCCGGCGGCTCCCAAGGAGTCCGCCGTTCGGACCTGCTGGCAGCCATCAAGCAGGAGTTCCGTGAGCACGAGGATCTTCCCAACACAACCAACCCCGACGACTGGGCCAAGATCTCGGGTAAGAAGGGCGAACGGATCGTCTATGTCCGCACTCTGATCGGCGGCGAGGCAGAGGCGCGACTAGTCGAAGCCGTATCCGGCGGTCAGTACCTTTAGGACATGGCCGTCCACAAGGTGATCGGCACCGAGACCGAGTATGGGATCACTGTTCGACCGGTGCGCGATTTCAATCCGGCGCTGGCCTCTGCCCAGCTCGTCAACTCCTATCCGGGGAACCGGGTGCGGGTGCAGTGGAGTTATGAGGAGGAGTCACCCGGACGGGACGCCCGCGGCTTCGGACATGAGGGTTTCGGGGTAGCCGACCCGGAGGGAGCGCTGGTTAACGCGGTGCTTTCGAACGGGGCCCGCCTCTATGTCGACCACGCTCACCCCGAGTACTCCGGACCCGAGTGCTACGACGCCCTCGAGGCGGCCTTGTACGACAAGGCGGGGGAGGGGGTCATGTATCGGGCGGCGGTAGCAGCCACCGAGTTGCTCCAACCGGGTCAGAAGATGTCGGTTTACAAGAACAATTCCGACGGCAAGGGCAACTCGTATGGCGCCCACGAGAACTATCTCCTCTCGAGAGAAACTTCGTTTGGAGACGTGATTCGTTACGCCACGAGCTTCTTTGTGACCCGTCAGATCTTCACGGGATCGGGCAAAGTGGGGTCGGAGAACTCCCGGCCTGACACGACCTACCAACTGACGCAGAGAGCCGACTTCTTCGAGGAGGAGGTTGGCCTCGAGACGACCCTCAAACGCCCGATCGTCAATACCCGCGACGAGCCCCACGGTGACCCGAGCAAGTACCGCCGGCTCCACGTCATCATTGGCGATGCCAATCTCTCAGAGACCCAGATCTTCCTCAAGCTCGGAACCACAGCCCTGTTCTTGGCCGCGCTCGAAGACGGCGCCCTCCCCGATCCCCTCGACCTCGCCGACCCCGTGGCCAGTTGCTGGCGGGTCAGCCATGATCTTTCGTTCCGATCCTCCCTCGACCTCGACGGAGGTGGCTCAGCCACCGCCCTCGAGCTGCAATGGCGGTACCACGAGTGGATCAAGAAGTATGTCGAGGGCGAGTTTGCAAAGGACGCTACCGCAGCTCGGGTGGTCGACGAGTGGGAGGAGGTCCTCACCGACCTGGAAGCCGATCCGAAGCGATTGAGCGACCGTCTCGACTGGGCTGCCAAGCTCCGATTGCTCGAGGGATACGTCGAGCGAGACGGCCTCAACTGGAACAACTCGAAACTCAAGGCCCTCGACCTTCAGTATCACGACGTTGACCCACAGCGAAGCTTGTATCGGCACCTGGTCGACCGGCGGGCTATGAGGCGATTGTTTGGTGATGAGGAGATCGAACGAGCCGAGCGGCAGCCGCCTGAGCGCACCCGAGCCTATTTCCGCGGGACCTGTGTGTCCCGGTTCCCCAACTCACTGGTGGCTGCCAACTGGGACTCCTTGGTGTTTGACACCGGCGAATCGCATCTGAAACGCATTCCTATGATGGAACCCCTGCGGGGCGACCGCCTGCGGGTCGGTGCCTTGCTCGATTCGGTGGACGATGCGGCTGCCCTTATCGAAGCCCTTGGAGGTCATTGATGTCAGAACGTGAACGGGCCCGCAAAGGCAATCGCGAAGGTGACGAAGCTGAAGTCGAGGAGCAACCCGAGGTCCGGGATGGAGAAGCCGATCGCAAGCTCGACGAGCTACTCGATGAGATCGATTCGGTACTCGAAGAGAATGCCGAGGAGTTCGTCAAGAACTACATTCAGAAGGGCGGCGAGTGAACCCGGGTCCCCGGCTGCCCCTGCTCTTTGATGTTCCCGCTCCCGGATCAAGCTTCATCGATCTGCTTGGAATGATGGGTTATCCGGTGCTTCCCACCGTGGAAAGGGACGCCCGACCGCTCCAGGCACCCGAGGGAACAACCGTCCTCGCCCTGCGTTACGCCGATGGGGTGGTGATGGCCGGCGATCGTCAGGCCACGGAGGGAAATCTGGTCGCCCACCGGCACATCCGCAAGGTCTTTCCATCCGATAAGTTCTCGGCAGTCGCCATTGCAGGTACTGCCGGGCTGGCCATCGAGATGGTGCGCTTGTTTCAGGTCGAGCTTGAGCACTACGAGAAGATCGAAGGTCATCGCCTGTCGGTCGAAGGGAAAGCAGCGTTCTTGGCGCGCCTGGTCCGCAATCAGTTGGCCATGGCGTTCCAGGGACTTGTGGTCGTCCCACTTTTTGCCGGCTACGACGAGGCCATCGGGTCTGGCCGCCTGTACACGTACGACGTTGTCGGCGGCCGCTACGAGGAAAACGAGTTCGGCTCGACCGGCTCCGGGGCCCGCCTGGCGAAGTCCTATCTGCGTACGACCTTCCGACCCGATCTATCCGCGGACGAAGCTGTGACCATCGCGGTGGGAGCCCTGGTCGCGGCGGCCCAAGAGGACACGGCCACAGGCGGCCCCGACCTCAGACGGGGCATCCTTCCCAACGTCCTCGTCATCAGCGCTAGCGGGGTCGAGGACCTCTCCGATGAAAGGATTCGTCCGGCGGCTGAGATCGCCGTGGACACAATCAGATGACGATCCCGTTTTACGTCGCCCCCGAACAGCTGGTCCGGGACAAGGCCGATTTTGCCCGCAAGGGAATCGCCCGCGGACGGTCGATCGTGGCCATCGAGTACAGCCAGGGGGTATTGCTGCTTGCGGAGAATCCTTCGACAGCACTTAAGAAGATCAGCGAGGTCTACGACCACATCGCCTTCGCCGGGGTCGGTCGGTACAACGAGTTCGAGACGCTGCGCAAGGCCGGGATCCGACAGGCCGACCTGATGGGGTACCTCTACAGCAGGGAGGACGTCAAAGCACAGGCTCTGGCCACGAACTTCTCCGAAGCTCTAGGCGCGATCTTTTCCCGCGAACCCAAACCCTACGAGGTAGAGGTTCTGGTGGTGGAAGTTGGCGATCCCAACAGGATGTTTCGTATCAGCTACGACGGCACGCTCAACGACGAGAGGCGGGTGGCTGCGATCGGCGGGAAGTCGGAAGCGCTCCTCGAGGCGCTGCGGGGGTCGTGGCGAGATGACCTCACGCTCGACGATGCTCTGGCCGCAGGTCAGGCTGCCTTTAGGACGGCTGAGGGCCGGGAGTCGGAGGGATGGGAAGCGGCGGTGCTCGACCGCACCAACGGTCGACGCACCTTCCGCCGGCTTCAGCTCTGACCGAGCGTCAGGGCCCTGATCGGGCGACACTTCTCGCGTTCTATTCCGCTGTCTTGATCGGCGGTGTCAACTTTGTCGCGGTGCGTTTCTCGAATCGGGAGCTGCCGCCGGTGTTTGGCGCCGGTTTTCGGTTCGGACTGGCTGCGCTGCTGCTCCTCCTGGTCGTGCGCCTAAGACGAATCCCGTTCCCCCGAGGCCGCGCGCTTTTGGTTTCGGTGGCTTACGGGGTGCTGTCCTTCACCTGTAGTTATGCCCTGGCGTACTGGGCGCTCCAGGAGCTGTCTGCCGGCATAGGAGCGGTGCTTTTCGCTGCCACGCCCCTGGTCACCGTGTTTCTGGCTCCTCTCCATCGGCTCGAGAGATTTCGGCTTCGGGGACTGACCGGGTCGCTGGTGGCTCTGGCCGGCATCGCCATCCTTGCCAATCCTGGCGACCAGAGTCCGTCTTCCTTGCTTCCGATACTGGCGATGCTGGGGGCAACCGTGACGGCGGCCGAGGCCTCCATTCTGGTGAAGAAGTACCCCACCGGCAGTCCTCTGGCGACCAATGCAGTCGCCATGAGTGCCGGATCGATCCTGCTTTTAGTCCTATCGGCAATCGCAGGTGAAAGCTGGGCACCGCCTCAAACCGCCGGAACCTGGCTGATTGTGATCTACCTGGCCGTGGTCGGATCGGCGGGGCTTTTCGGGCTCTTCCTCTTCACGCTCAACCGCTGGACAGCATCGGCCACCTCCTACTTCACTGCCCTGATGCCGGTTGTTTCGATGGCGGCGGGAGCCGTTCTCGCCAAGGAGGCCATCACGATTGGAGGGGTGGTCGGTGGCCTGGTCGTCCTGGCCGGGGTCTACCTGGGAGCTCTGTACGAGCCAGTTCGACGAACGCAGACCACCGCGGGCTGAGAAAACCAACCACGAATCGATTACCCAAGCGCCCCCGCCGCCCGATATCGTCGGCAATGAATGGTGGAGGACGGGGTAGTGGAGTCATCGTCGTGGGCGACGGCCAACCGGCGCGCCTTATCTCTCCTTGTGCATTCGGACAGCTTGGGCGATCAGCCCAATTGACAGCGTTGAACGAGGAGGCTCTGCGGTGAAGAGGATCGTGTCGGTGATGGCGGCGGCTTTCATGCTGCTTGTTCTGGCTCTCCCCGCAAGCGCTCAGGAGAGCGCCCGGATCAGTCTGATAAACGGGATACCTGACACCCCGCTCGACTTCGAGATAGAAGGCACAGGCGTTTTCACAGACGTCGCCTTTGGTGCAACCCAGGACATTTCCTCCCTCGCGGGAGCGACTCTGGTAGCCCTCAAGGTGAAACTGGCGGGCACGTCCACCGTTGCAGTCGACGCAGGTAACCTCGCGTTACCTGCCTCAGGCAGCCATTCGATCATCCTCCATCTTGACGCCGCCGGAGAACCCAGACTGTCGGTATTCGTCAACGACACTTCCTTCATCACTGCCGGCCAGGGTCGTTTGGTGTTTCGGCACGCTGCTGCTGCCCCTGCCGCCGGGCTGCAGATCGCTGTCGCCTCGGTTCTTGGAAATGTGTCGAACTCGGAAGAGGTATCCGCCGACCTGGCGGCCGGCTCGATCTCTGTAGAGGTGGTAGCTGCTGACGCCGATCCTGTTCTGCTGGGACCGGCCGAGCTCAACGTTGCCGACGGGCAGGGGCTGATTGTCTATCTGGTCGGATCCGAGGAGGACGGAACTCTGGAGCTCTTGACAGAGGTAATCGGAGATTTAGGAACCGCACCCACCGGGGTGGAGACCGGCAACAGCCCCGTAGGCATACCGGGAGCGGTGTGGGCCGCAGCGACGGTTGCGGTGATCATCGGCATGCTGGGTGTGCGTCGGACCCGCGCTCGCAATCGCGCCTGACCCTTGGCCACCCAGCCCCGTCCGGGCAGATCGCGTCGGCGACGCCTTTGGTTGCTTTCACCGTTGCTGGTGGTTTCGTATCTGGCCAATGGTCCCGGGTTGGATCCGGTTCCCCACGAGCCCCCCAAACCGATCAGAGTTCGACCTTCGGCCCAGCCGGCCCCAGACCCCGACATCGCTGCACGGGTGGCGGAACTGGTAAGGCCATCCCAATCGGTTCTCTACGACCCTTCCGAGCATCGGCCCTCCGTCGCACCTGCCCGGCTAACCATCGCCGGCATCGGCGTCGAAGATGCGCCGGTGGTCGAGGTCGGGGTACAGGCGACCGGAGCGATGGAGATTCCCGGAGCGACCGAGGTGGGTTGGTACCAATACGGGGTTTCCCCTGGCAAGGCTGGTTCCGCAGTGATGGCCGCTCACATCGCTTTTGAGGGCCACACCGGTGTCTTTCGTCACCTCTCAAGGGTCAGTGTCGGTGACGAGATCCTGGTGGAGATGGCCGATGGTCGGCGGCTCGAATTCGTCGTCACCGAGACCGCCCAGTTCAGTAAGGCAGACCTCCCCCTCGCCCGGATCTTCGCCAAGGGTGGTAAGCCGGTCCTGGTCCTGATCACCTGCGGAGGTGACTTCAACCGGGAGCTGCGGGAATACTCAGACAACATCGTGGCGTTCGCGGTCCCAATCGCGTGAGCGGGCTCAGCTGAATCAACCGCGGTTTTCCGGTAGCCTCTCGCTCAGTGGACCGCCGCATCTTCGGTCTGGAGAACGAGTACGGAGTTACCTGCACGCTGCGAGGTCAGCGGCGCCTCTCGCCCGACGAGGTGGCCCGCTACCTCTTCCGCCGGGTGGTTTCGTGGGGCAGGTCTTCCAACGTGTTCCTCGAGAACGGCGCCCGTCTCTATCTGGACGTCGGCAGCCACCCCGAATACGCCACCCCGGAGTGTGACTCGATCACCGATGTGGTCGCTCACGACAAGGCGGGAGAGCGAATCCTCGAATCGTTGGTCCACTCCGCCGAACAGCGCTTGGAGGAAGAAGGCATCCGGGGTGAGATCTTCTTGTTCAAGAACAACACCGACTCAGCCGGCAACTCGTACGGCTGCCATGAGAACTACCTGGTAAGCAGGCACAAGGACTTTCACAAGACCGTCGACGTTCTAATTCCGTTTCTCGTCACCCGGCAGATCTTTCTCGGAGCCGGCAAGCTGATGCAGACCCCCAGGGGTACCACCTTCTCGATGTCACAGCGGGCCGAGCACATCTGGGAGGGGGTCTCCTCGGCCACTACCCGGAGTCGCCCGATCATCAACACCAGGGATGAACCCCACGCCGACGCCGAGCGCTACCGCAGGCTGCACGTCATTGCCGGGGACTCGAACATGAGCGAATACGCCACGTACGTGAAGGTTGGCACCATTGTCGCCCTGTTGCAGATGATCGAACGTGACGTGGTGTTTCGCGACCTCACCCTCGAGAATCCGATCAGAGCGATCCGCGAGGTCGCCCATGACATCACCTGTCGTCGCAAGGTGCGTCTGGCTCATGGGCGCGAACTGTCAGCCCTCGACATTCAATGGGAGTACTTCGAGCGGGTGTCAAAATTCTCCCGGAACCCGGGGTTTCCCCCGGAGGTGCAGGCTGCGGTAGACCGCTGGGAGCACCTCCTCACCGGCTTGGAGAAGGACCCGATGTCATTGGATCGTGAGGTCGACTGGGTCATCAAGTACCGGCTTTTGGAGCGGTACCGCGAACAGCGCGGCCTACCCCTCTCCCACCCACGGTTGGCGATGCTCGATCTTTCATATCACGACGTGGACCGCGCCCGCGGCGTCTACAACTTGCTTGCCCGCCAGGACATGGTGGATCGGGTCCTGACCGAAGGGGAGATCTCCCGGGCGGCCGTCCAGGCCCCCCAGACCACCCGGGCCCGTCTGCGCGGGGAGTTCATCAAGGCCGCCAAAGCCAAGCGGCGCGACTTCACTGTCGACTGGGTGCACCTCAAGCTCAACGACCAGGCCCAGCGAACCGTCCTGTGCAAGGATCCGTTCAAGTCTCATGACGAACGGGTGGACCGGCTGATCGAGTCGCTCTAGCGACTCGATCTTTACTCACCACCCACAACCCACTACTCATAACTCCAATGAAGAACGTCCTCGAGCGGTTGATCAACCTTCTGGCAATGTTGTTGACCGCCTCGAACCCTGTCACCGCCGACGCCATCCGGCGCACAATTCCCGGGTACTCGCAGGACTCGGACGATGCCTTTCACCGAATGTTCGAGAGGGACAAGGAACTGCTTCGGTCGATAGGGATACCTCTGGAAACGGCTTTCACCGATTCATGGGACGTCGAACACGGCTATCTAATCGATCCGGCTAAGTACGCCTTAACCGATCCCGGCCTCACCGATGATGAGCGTGCGGCGCTCCACCTTGCTGCCCAGGTAGTCCGTCTCGGCGGAGAACCGGCCGCGCCGGAGGCGATCCTCAAGTTGGGCGGTGCACGACTTTCCGGAGCCAATGAGCCTCTGTCAGCCGACCTGGGTGACAGCACCGACCTGGGGGATCTATTCCTGGCCTTGAGCGAGCGGCGGATTGTTCGCTTCGACTATCGAGACCGGACCCGGGTGGCGCAGCCATTCGGCCTTGGGCACCGGAGGGGTCATTGGTACTTGGTGGCGGGTACCTCCGACGGTGAGCGCATGTTCCGGGTGGATCGAATGACGAGTATCGCGGTTGATGCACAGGCGGGTTCGTTCGTGCGCCCTTCCGGATTCAGCATCGAGACAGCTCTACGCGACCTTCCCTGGGAGTTGGGTTCAGAGGGCGTGATAGACGCCGAGGTCAGGTTTGCTCCGGAAGTCGCCTGGTGGGCTTCCCGTCAGTTGGGCGGGCGAGCCGAGGCACCTGCCCGGGACGGTTCGCTTGTTGCCATCATCCCGGTTGCCAATCCCGATGCGTTCGTCGGCTGGGTTCTGTCGTTCGGAGTCGGGGCCGAAGTGCTGAGTCCGCTGGGGCTTCGTCAGGCACTTGTCGACAGGGTGAGGGCAGCCGGATGAGCTCTCGTACCAGCTCGCGGCTGTCCCGAATCCTGGCGATGCTCCCTTACGTAATCGCGCATGACGGTGTCAGTGTCACGCAACTCTGCGAGCTATTCGGGTACACCCGAAAGGAGCTGGTCGAGGATCTCCAGATCGTCTTTCTCTGCGGTCTTCCCGGGTATGGCCCCGGCGACTTGATCGATGCCGACTTCGATGACGACGAGGTGTTCATTCGCACTGCTGACTACTTCGCCGGAGCTCCCCGTCTATCTCCGAGCGAGGGCCTCGCCCTCCTGGCCGCAGGTTTGGCGGTCATCGACTCTGGCCAGGCGGGCCCTGAGTTGGTCTCGGCCGTGGGGAAGCTGACCAAGACCCTCTTGCCGGAGGAGGGTGAGCTGGCGATTCTCGATGTCGACCTGGCCGGAGAACCGGAGCTCGTGAGCAAGCTGCGCCAGGCTGCTGCTGGCGGGGATGTACTGCGAATCACCTATACGGCCCTGACCCGGGAACAGACGACCGTTCGAGAGATCGAAGCTTGGACGGTCTTCACTTCGCTTGGCAACTGGTACGTCCAGGCCCATTGCCGGCTGGCGGCCGACCGTCGCCATTTCCGGGTCGACCGCATTCGAGAGATCGAAGAGACGGGAGAGAAGTTCATTCCTCCCACCAATGCGCCACTGCCGGAAATTCGCTACACACCCCTCGCCGACGATGTTCGCTGCCGGATAGTTCTTGATCATTCCGCCCGCTGGGTGGCCGAGTACTACTCGGTCGATGTGGTCTCAGACGACGGCGGAAAGCTCGTCGTCGATTTCTCGTCCGCCGACCCTTCCGTGGCCGCCAGACTGCTTCTTCGCCTCGGTGCCCATGCCACCCTCATCTCTGGTCCAGAGGTGGCCGAATCGCTCGAGACTCTACGGGGGCAACTCCTCAGGCTCTACGGGGCTCAAAAGGGGTCTGTCGACGCATAACGAAGCTCAAGTTTGGGATGGGCTCCGCCGATACGCACTCGTACGGTTTGAAAGGCGGAGCAACCCATCATGACCACCATCAAGACGACCTGTAGCCGGTGCGGAGACGTACAGCTGACCCCGGCTGACTTGGCTCTGGAGCTGGCCCCCAGCCAGGACGAAGGGAAATATCGGTTCGTCTGCCCAACCTGCACAACGGTGCAGCGTCGGCCCGCAAACGCCAGGGTGGTAAGCGTGCTGCTCGCCACGGGCGTGAGCTACGAAGTAATCAATCCCGATCCGATCACCGAGGACGAAATCGCAGCTTTTGCAGCCGCGCTAGCCGCCGAGCCCGATCCATTCCGGCTCCTCGCCGGCTAGTAGAACACACCCCGCCAGGACGGGAAGGTCGAAGCGCAACCTCCTCCCTGCCGGGGTGTGGCGCGTCCGGGCCCCGATGGGTGGGAGAAGGGGGCCCACGGCCTACCATGAGTGGACATGATTGACGGTGGCGAGTGGATTGTGATCGTGCTGGTGGGGCTGATGGTGCTCGGGCCGGAGCGCCTCCCCGTGTTGTCGCGCAAGCTGGGTGGGTGGGCCAGGGAACTACGGTCGGCTGCCCGGGAGATGAGAACTGGATTGGAGGCCGAGGTTGGGGATCTCCAACAGGTTCGCCGTGACTTGACCGAGCCCGTACGGGAGGTGCGCTCGAGCCTGCGTGACGCTGCCCGACTCGCTTCCGAGTCCAACCCGACCCGAATCCCCTGGCAGGGCCCGAAACCCGTAAGCGGTCCCACCCCGGGCGACGCGTTGGCCGACCTTGACGGAATCGAGGCTGGGGACGGCCCGGTCGAGGATCAGGAGTGACGACCGACAAGCCTCAACCGATTCTCGCTCATCTGGCCGAACTGCGAACGAGGATCATCAAGATATCGATAGCGCTGGTGATCACTTCGGCGTTTGCACTCGTTTTTGCCAACCCACTCACCGACATCCTCGAAAGGCCTTTTCGCGAGGCGGCCCCAGACGAAGATCTCATCGCACTTGAAGCCGGCGAGGAGTTCGGTGTCCTCATGAGGGTGGCTTTCTTCGGGGGCGCCATGCTTGCCAGCCCGGTCATCTTCTATCAGCTGTGGGCATTTGTCAGCCCTGCGCTCACCTCGAAGGAGCGCAAATGGGTGATACCCCTGGTCACCGTGTTTGTGCTCTTGTTCGCTGGTGGAGTCCTATTCGGATATGCATTGCTCCCGAGGGCGCTGGAGGTGCTGCTCGGGATCTTCCCTGACGTTGAGAACCCCCTTCGAATCGGCGCCTACTACTCGTTCGTCCTGCGTCTATTGCTTGCCCTGGGAATTACATTCCAGTTCCCGGTCTTTCTGTTCGCCAGCGCGGCCGCAGGTATTACCGACAGCCGCAAGTTGGGCAACGCACGGCGGTGGGCGGTCCTGGTGATCGTGGTCGGCGCTGCTGCCATAACCCCCACGGGCGATCCGCTCACTCTCATGGCGGTGGCGGCACCCCTCTATCTCCTTTATGAGGTCACGATCCTGCTCATCAAATTGATCCTTCGGAAGTGATTCCGGCGGCGCCCCGCAACTCAGCATGAGCGCCGAGTTGTTCTTCGCGACGCTGCCGTTCGCACCGGACCCTTATCAGATTGAGGCCGTGGCCGCCGTGGCGGCAGGAGACACCGTGGTGGTGTCGGCACCGACGGGTGCTGGCAAAACACTGGTCGCCGAGGCGGCTGTCCACCTCGCTCTTGAGCATGGCAAAAGGGCCTTCTACACGACGCCCATCAAGGCTCTTAGCAATCAGAAGTTCGCCGACCTCGTCTCGGTGTACGGGGACCGTCGGGTGGGTTTGTTGACCGGCGACAACGTCGTTAATGGCAACGCCGATGTGGTGGTGATGACCACCGAGGTCCTTCGCAACATGATCTACGCCGGCAGTGATGCCCTGGCCAGGGTGACGGTGGTCATTCTCGACGAGGTCCATTACCTCCAGGATCGATTTCGGGGAGCCGTCTGGGAGGAGGTCATAATCCATGCTCCCGCGCCGATCCAACTGGTGTGTTTATCGGCGACCGTCGCCAATGCGGAGGAGTTTGCGGCCTGGGTGCGAGAACGCCGGGGAACGACGACCCTGGTCTTCTCCGACCACCGGCCGGTGCCGCTGGAGCCGATGTATCTCATCAAGGACCGGGTCTCCGACAGCCTCAAACTGCTTCCTACCTTCTCCACCAGGGAGGGTAGAAGCCGGCCCAATCCGCGGATCGAGCACATGCTCGGTCTGGAGCGAGGCCGCCGTCGCCGATTCGCCACCCCCAATCGGATCGAAGCCATCGAGCATCTGGCCGCCGAAAGGATGCTGCCGGCCATCTACTTCATCTTCTCGCGGGCTGGGTGTGACGCAGCCGCCCTCCGCCTGCTCGAATCAGGTGTTCGCCTCACCTCCCCCGATGAACGAGAGCACATAAGGGCTATCGCAGAAGAGAGAACCGCTCACCTCACCGCCGCGGATCTGGCCGTGCTCGACTATCCCCGCTGGGTGGCAGGACTCGAAGCAGGAGTCTCTCCTCACCACGCCGGGATGGTGCCTGCCTTCAAGGAAACCGTCGAACTTCTCTTCTCTTCGGGCCTCTTACGGGTGGTTTTTGCTACAGAGACCCTCGCCCTCGGCATCAACATGCCAGCTCGCACCGTGGTGCTTGAGAGTTTGTCCAAATGGTCCGGCGATGGCCACGAAATCATGCCCCCCGGCGACTACACACAGCTGACCGGCCGGGCGGGCAGAAGGGGCATCGACGTCGTCGGGTTTGGGGTGGTCCTTCATTCCCCTTACGTGCATTTCAGCCGGGTGGTCGAGGTTGTGGCCGCCGGGAGCCATCACCTTCGTTCCAGTTTTCGTCCGACCTACAACATGGCGGCCAATCTGGTGGCCAATTACCCCGAGCCCCGGGCGGAGGAGTTGCTCGCTGCATCCTTCGCCCAGTTTCAGCGGCAGGAGGACAGAAGCGCTGCGGCGGGCCAGCTCAAACAGCTCGAGGAGCGCCTCGAGGAAGAAGAATCGAAAGCCGTATGCGAGTTGGGATCCGTCGCCGAATACCTGAGCCTCGTGGATGGAAAGCCGACACCAAAACGGGCCGACCTCCTGGGTCGGCTCCTCCCGGGAGACGTGGTCGACATCCCCGGAGGTCCGCGTCAGGGACGCCACCTGATCCTCCGTCGTATAAGGCGGGAGGGAGGCGGAATGAAGTTGCTGGCGCTTTCCACCTCGGGCCGGGTGGTTCCCCTCGGGGCCAAGGAGGTGGTGTCGGGAACCGACAAGATCGCAGCAGTGGAGTTGCCGAAGCCATTTGCCCCCAAAGACCGCCGGTTTCAACAGGACGCGTTGAGGTTGCTGCGGAAGTTGCCGCGACCCGGTCACGACTCCTTGAAGCAAGGTACGCCGGAGGTCGTGGCACATCCGGTTGCCGATTGCCCGGCAGCCGAGTCGCACCTTCGTTGGTATCGCCGTGTCCAAAGGACTCGCAAACGGGTTGAACAGATTCGAGCCGACCTCAGATCCTCCGGTATGGGACTGGTCGAGGACTTCCGGGCGATCGAGCAGCTAATGACCGACTTCGGTTATCTCGAAGGATGGGGCCTCACTCCGCGCGGGGTCCGATTGCGATTCATCTACAACGAGTTAGACCTGCTTCTGGCCGAGACGTTGGAACGGGGTTTGTTTTGGGAGCTCTCTGCCGAGGAGTTGGCATCCCTGGCAAGCTGTTTCGTCTATGAGCCGAGATCGGATGAGAGGAGCGTGCCGGTGTGGCCTACCGCCGTCCTCGCCGAGAGGTGGGAAGCCATCGAAGCGCTCTGGGAGGAGCTCACAAGCAAGGAACGACTCATGAAGCTGCCCACCACCCGTTCGCCTGATCCTGGTTTCGCCGGCCTCGCCTACCGGTGGGCGTGTGGTGACGAATTGGAGGACTTCGAGGATCGCAGGCTTCAGCCGGGAGACTTCGTTCGGGTTTCTCGCCAACTGGTCGATCTCATCAAACAACTTCGTGATGTTGCTCCCGAGATCGCAGTTGAAGCCAAAGAGGCTTTGTCGAAGATCGATCGAGGCGTCGTGGCCGCAATGGGTTTCGTGTGACCACATGAGTGACCCCTGGCCCGTTCTGGTCAATCAAGCGGCCGGAAGCAAGGCGGTTGACCCCGGGGATGTTGTCGCCGCGCTCCACGAGGCTTCCATAAACCACCACATCCTCACACCGGGATCCGCGGAGGAAATGCGCCGAGCGATCATCGATCTGGTTGAAGGCGGTTCCCGCCGTATCGCCCTGGTCGGCGGCGACGGCACGATGAATCTGGCTGCCAACACGGTCATGCAATTCCCGCGGAACTCGCGGCCGATCCTCGGGCTCTTGCCGGCCGGGACCGGCTGTGATCTGTTGCGAACCTTTGGCCTACCCCAGCGACTTGGACAAGCTGCAACTCATCTCCGCGGCGAGCAGACCTATCGCATCGATCTGGGAAGGCTGGAAGGTGCCTGGGGTAGCCGTTACTTCGTCAACGTGGCCCAGGCCGGGGTGGGAGCCGCCGCTGCAGAAACCGCCCAGGACCTCTCGCGACGCTGGGGTAAGGCACGCTATCCGCTCGCCTTCCTGGGCCGATTGCCGCGATTCCCGGCTGGCGAAGCTCGAGCCGATATGGGTGATCGGCAACATCGGGGACAGGCGCTGGCCGTAATCTTCGCCAATGGCCAGTTCTTTGCCGGTGGATGGAATGTCGCCCCCCGGGCAACAATCATGGATGGCAACCTCGACCTTCAGGTGATAAACGCGGCCAAGTGGGAGGCGGTGAGGCTGGTTCCCAAGATCATCCGCGGTTTGCACCTCACCGACCGGGCGGTTCGCCGGTACTCGACCTCCGGTTTCCGACTCGAAACCGAACATTCCTGGCCAATCGAGGCCGATGGTGACGTTGTCGGGAATACTCCGGTGACCGTAACGGTTGAGCCGGGCGCCCTGGATCTCAAGATCTAGGCCAAACAAGATCAGTCCAGGGACTTATACTCCCGCCGCTCCGCAGGGGGACTTCAGGAATGGCACAAAAAAAGACAGCAAAAACAGCAAAAGCAGTTCAACCGGTTGTTGAGGAATTACCGGCCGATCTGGTGGACGTTGACGACGAGGAAGTGGAGGTCGACGAGGCCGAGCTCGAGGAAGGTGAGCTGGTCGAAGTCGAAATCGAAGCCGAAGTCGGAGTTTTCGTCGACGAGGAGTTTGAGGACGAGGAGGCAGACGAAGAAGCCGAAGGTGATGAGGCGCTGGACGAACTCGAAGCAGAGGAACTGGAGCTTCTCGAAGATGAAGTCTCAGAGTCTCTGCTGGTCGATGAAGTAGCCGAACTACGGGCGATTCGTCGTGAAGAGCTGACCATGGACCTGGACGCACACGCAGTTCGGGACGGCGAGTTCGTCTGCCAGTCGTGTTTTCTCGTAAGGAGGACCAGTCAGATCGCCAACCGTCGCAGAATGATCTGCCGCGACTGTGCGTCCTGACCGGGTCGTCGTCGTTGTCCCCACTTACAACGAACGGGAGAATCTGCCCCACCTGGCTGCCGCGGTGCTTTTGCAGGGATATCAGTTACTAATCGTCGACGACGCATCCCCAGACGGCACCGGTCAGATTGCAGATGAATTGAGAGACTCCACCCCGGGTGTCGAGGTGATCCATCGAGCGACCAAAGAAGGCTTGGGCCCTGCCTATGGAGAAGCTTTTGGTCGGGCTCTGGCCGGATCGACCGAGGTGGTCGTGCAGATGGATTGTGACTTCTCCCACAACCCCAGCGATATCCTCCGTCTGCTGGAGGCAGTTGATGGTGGTGCCGATGTGGCCTTTGGATCACGCTATGTACCCGGGGGCGCTACTCCCGACTGGACCTTCGGGCGGCGCCTCCTCTCCCGGGGGGGAAATCTCTACGCACGTCTCCTTTTGGGACTCAAGACCCGTGATGCAACGGGTGGCTTCCGGGCTTGGCGCTCCGAAGCCCTTCGCTCGATGCCCTACCAAACGGTCGAAGCATCGGGTTACGGATTCCAGGTAGAGATGGCGATGCGGGCCGAGGATCTGGGGCTCAAGATCGTGGAGGTCCCAATCGTGTTTCGAGACCGGACCCGGGGTTATTCGAAGATGGGATCCGACATCGTCGTCGAGGCGATGCGATTGGTGACTCGATGGGGGATGGCGCGGCGGTTCTCCTGGCTGCGAGGCCGATCCTGATGGAGGTGTCTGCCCGTCCGGCCACCGGCGATGACCTGACCTTTCTGCTGTCGATGTATCGGGAACTGGAGAAGGAGATGGTGGCCCTGCACGTGATGTGGCCGCTAGCCGACGGTTTGCCCGAACCGGTCGACCAGGCACTCGCAGCCGTATTAGAGGACCCGGAGGCGATGGTGTATATGGGCGCTATCGACGGTTATCCGTTCGGCTTTCTGGTGGCGCGCGTCGAGACTCTTCTTCCCCAAGCGGAGGAGCGGATTGGTTCGATCAGACTGGTGTTCGTAGAAATGGAAGCTCGGGAGGTCGGGGTCGGCGAGGCGATGCGGAAACTGGCCCTCGAGGACATGCGGTCGCTTGGTTTGCGGCGATTTGATGCCCATGTATTGCCGGGACATCGCCTTGTGAAGAACTTCTTCGAGGCTGGAGGTTTCGCAGCCCGCTCCATCATCATGCACCATGCTGACTGAAGGACGCCCGATCTGCGGCGTCGGTGTGGTAGTTGTCAAAGAGGGAAGACTGCTGCTGGTCCAGCGGGGACGACCCCCGGGAGAGGGACTCTGGGCGGTGCCGGGCGGAAAGGTCAGGCTGGGGGAGTCGATGACGGAAGCGGCCCGCAGGGAGGCTCGCGAGGAGACCGGCTTTGATATCGAGGTTGGACCGGTGGTGTGGACGGGTGACAGCATCGGACCAGGGGATCCCCCCGATTGGCACTTCTGCCTGGTCGACTTCTTGGGGGCGGTCGTGGGTGGTGAATTGCTGGCTGGTGATGATGCGGCTCAGGTGAGGTGGGTTCCCTTGGATGAGGCACGGTCACTACCGCTGACTCCGACCATGCCTTCCTTGCTGGAGGCACTTTCGGAGCTCTGATTCGATCGCGTTCTCACACCCCCCTCCCCCCTACGGGGTACTCCCCCCAACGTCGCTTCGCTCCTGGGGGGAGAATGTCGCTTCGCTCCTGGGGGGAGAAACCGAACCCGTATTTTCCTCCCCCAGCGAACGGAGTGAGCGTTGGGGGAGGTGCCACGGAGTGGCGGAGGGGGCGGCGGAGCCGTCCGAAACCATTTCTAAGCCCTAGAGCAGCTTCCTCCTGAACAACCCTGACGGTCGTAACCTCACGACGTGCCAGTCGTCGACCTGCTCCAGCAACTGATCCGCAACGGATGTGTCAACGACGGCTCCCGGGACAGCGGCCATGAGCACAGATCTGTAAAGACGCTTCAGGACTTCTTTGGTCAGCCAGGCGAGGTGGTGGAGCCTGCGGAGGGCCGGCAATCGGTCATCTACCGCATCCCAGGAACCGACCCCAACGCGCCCCGACTCTTGCTCCTCCCTCACCTCGATGTCGTGCCGGTGAGCCGGGCCGGTTGGTCGGTTGATCCGTTCGCGGCCGAGATCGCCGACGGCTTCGTCTGGGGCCGGGGAGCAGTAGACATGCTCAACCTGACAGCTGCGATGGCCGTCGCTTTTGCTCCCTATCTCCGCGGTGAGTTGCCACCCTTGCCCGGCGATCTGATCCTGGCAGCCGTGGCCGATGAGGAGGCTTCGGGAGTGCACGGCGCTCACTATCTGGTGGACCATCGTTGGGACCTGGTAGCGACCGAATACATCCTCACCGAGGTCGCCTATCCGTCAATCCCCACTCCGGATGGTGCGGCTCATCTCGTGGCAGTGGGGGAGAAGGGCCCTTTCTGGACGAAGCTGCGTGCCCGGGGAACACCCGGGCACGGGTCATCGCCCTACCGGGCCGACAATGCCCTGGCTCCGATGGCGGCCGCGATCAACGGGTTGTTCGAAACCGAGGCACCCGTTGCCATAACACCCGAGTGGGAGACTTTCCTGACCGGGCTCGGTCTGGAACGCGATCTCACCCAACGGCTCCTCGACCCGGATTTGGTGGACGAGGCGATTGCCGACCTGGCGGTAGACGACCCGGGGTTCGCAGCCTATGCCTATGCGGTGACCCATCTGACCATCAGCCCGAACATGCTCGACGCCGGGGTCAAGGCCAACGTGATACCGGACTCGGCGCAGGCCCAGCTCGATCTGCGTGCGTTGCCGGGAATGGACCGTGAATTTGTCAACTCCCACCTCCGCAAGGCGATGGGAGCCGCCGCCGACAGGATTGAGATCGAACCCTTGGCGGATCACGCGGCGAACGTCTCGACCACTGGCAATCCTCTGTGGCAGGCAATCGGCGATTCGGTCGAACAACTCCAGGGCCACCGGCGTCTGCTGCCCATGTTGATGCCGGTCGCCACCGACGCGCGATTCTTCCGGACCAAAGGCGTCATCGCCTACGGGACGGGCTGGTTCGATGATCGGGTCCCGTTCCCCGAGTTCCTGCGACTTTTCCACGGGCACGATGAAAAGGTGTCGATCGAATCGCTCCATCGGACCGTCCGCATGCTGGGGACAGTCATTTCCCGATTCGGAGAGCTGACCGGGTGATTCCGGGCAATCTGATCTGTGACCTCGACGGTGTGGTCTATCTCGGGAGGGAGCCGATTCCGGGCAGCGCCCGCGCTCTCGAGGAGCTGACCGCGGCCGGTTGGAACATCATCATGTGCACCAACAATTCGACGCGATCCCCCCAAGAGGTGGCCGACCGGATTCGCGAGGTGACTGGATATCAGGTTCGGGCCGATTCAATTGTGACTTCGGCACAAGCTGCCGCGTCCATGCTGATGGACACCAAGCCGCGTTGCTTTGTCCTCGGTGGCTCGGGAATTGTCGACGCTCTCAAGGCGGCCGACATCCCGGTGGTTGACTCCGCCGATGGGGCAGGGGCCGTCGTCGTCGGATTGGCTACCGATTTGACCTATGCCTGGCTGCGTGAAGCCGTGACGGCAGTCTTCAACGGAGCTCGCCTCATTGCCACCAACCTCGATTCAACCTATCCGACAGAGAACGGGCTTTGGCCGGGTGGGGGAGCGATGGTTGCAGCCGTCGAAGCAGCCACCGGTGTCATCGCCGAGCCGGCGGGGAAGCCATGGCCACCCATGCGGGACCTGGTCGCCAAACACCTGGCGGCCGGGCCGGTTTGGATCGCGGGCGATCGACCGGACACGGACTTGGCGTTGGCCAACGGCACCAACTGGATGACCGCCCTGGTGCTGAGCGGGGTGACGGTTGCTTCGGCGAAGTTAGATCCACCGCCGGACCTGGTTGCCCCCGACCTCGCCGCAGTCGGTAGATTCCTGCTTGAACGGGGTGTCGACCGAGAGCGTCTCTAGGGGAGACAAATGCATCGTGAGCTACCCGATCCCGGGCTGCCGATCAAGCTGGGACCGTGCTCCAACGGGGAGTACGACCCCGAGCCGATGACCCCCTTGATAGAAGACGTCATTGCACGCTCAAATGCCGAGATCGACGTCGCCGCCCGCCGGTTGGGGATGTCACGTCGGGCGTTTCTCAAGACAGTCTCGGCCTCAGCCATCGTCTTGCTCGCCCTCGACGAAGCGACGGTTCAAGCCTCATCCACCCAGGTAGGTGGCCGATATCTCATCGATCCCGAGGCCCGCCTCGACCATGATGCGGCCGCAGCCAGCCTGGGCGGAGATCAGTGGGTGTTTGACCTTCAGGGCCATCTTCTCGAGTACGACCTCAACCCGGCGACGAGGGACAATTGGTTCTGGGGCACGCAGTTCCCGCAGGCGGACTGCACGGGCGAAGACGACCCCCGGGCTTGTTTCTCAATGGAGCATTTCCTCGAGGAAGTATTTCTGCGCTCTGACACAACGATGGTGGCGATCTCCGGTTTGCCCCTGCTGCCGGAGGGCAGCGCCCTGTCCAATGCCCTCATGGACGAAACCCGGAGGGTGGTGGAAGCGCTCGGCCGGCACGAACGAGTGATAGTCAATGCCCAGGCCTTGCCCCAGATCGCGCCCTGGCCCGCCATCCAAGAGGAGATGGTGAGATCCGCGGACGAGTTCGGCGTCCGGGGCTGGAAGACCTTCACCCACTTTCCTTCCGGGCAGCCGTGGTGGCTGGACGATCACGACCCCGACTTGCCCCAGGTCGGGGAGGCGTTCATCTCCGAGGCAGCCAGGTTGGAGCGACCCATCGTCCTCGTGCACAAAGGCCTGTCGGGGGGAAGTCGATATTCGTCCCCGGTCGATGTCGGGCCGGCGGCAGCCGCTCACCCGGACGTGTCTTTCATCATCTATCACTCCGGATTCGAGGTGGCCAACAAGGAGGGGCCGTACCGCAACAACAACTTGGGGGTGAACCGGCTGATCACATCTCTCGCTGATTCAGGGATCGGGTCCGGCGGGAACGTGTATGCAGAATTGGGAACCACCTGGTGGAATCTGATGCGCCGTCCCAACGAAGCCGCTCACGTCATCGGCAAGCTCCTGGCAGCCCTGGGCGAGGACAATGTTGTCTGGGGAACGGACTCCATCTTCTACGGCTCGCCCCAGGACCAGATCGAGGCATTCCGGGCGTTTCAGATCACGGCTGAGTTTCAGGAAACGTACGGATATCCGGAACTGACCGATACGGTCAAACGCAAGATCCTGGGTGAGAACGCTGCCCGAGTTTATGGCCTTGACCCGATCCGGTCTCCGTTGACATTTTCGCCCGCTGAGCTTGCTTCGATCAGGTCCGAGCTACCCCATCCTCACCGAACTTATGGACCCACCAGCGCCGTCGAGGCTGCCAGCTTCCGAGCGCACCATCAGGGGTGGCCCTGACGATCAGCTTCGAATCCGGCCAATCGGGTGGTAGGTCTCATCGCTTGTGCTGTGCGAGCGCAGGCGGCTGCGGAGCAAGAAGCTGACGATCAGGCCGAAAGCGAATCCGGCAACGTGTGCCTCCCAGGCGATGTTGGAGTCATCCCCCGCCAGGAGGAACTGGGAGAGGAACCAGATTCCGAGGAACAGAAAAGCCGGCATTGCAAAAGGCCAGAAAAAGAACGGCGGGATGATCGACGTCACCCGGGCCTTGGGATGAAGCACCGCATAGGCGCCCATCACCCCGGCAATCGACCCCGACGCCCCCACCACCGGGATCGTGCTGTCCGGATACAAGAAGATGTGGGCGGCCGCGGCGGCAAGCCCGGCCACCAGATAGAAACCCAGGTAGGGAAGGTGGCCGTAGGCGTCCTCTATGTTGTTGCCAAAGATGATCAGCACCCACAGGTTCGAGATGAGGTGACCGAGGCCACCGTGGAAAAAGATCGAGGCAACAATGGCAAACAGGACATTCTTCTCCGGGAAGAAAGGGTCGGCATCGTCTGCGTCGCACACGCCGCTATTGAGTTCCGCCGCGCTGAGCGGATCACCCGTCACGACCTCGCAGGGTATGGCTGCCTGGGCAAATAGAAACTCCTCATCGGGGACGAAGGCGTTGTCGTCCGACTGGACGAAGAAGAAGATGGCGGCCGTCACTCCGACCAGCAGCCAGTTGACCACCGCCGGTCGACGGGCAGGGTTCAGATCTCGAATCGGCAACATTGATGTCTCCGGGTTCGAAACGGGGATAATGAAACCCTATGGATAGTAGAAAACCCGACAGCGAGGACGACTTTGTCGCCGGCTTGACTGAACAACTCAGCCAATTGACCGATCTTGATCCTGCCGATCTTGTGGATCCGGCCGGGAAACTGGCTGAGCAACTCGCTGTTGCCCTCGATTCGTTGGAAGAGGAGCGTCCCGACTGATCCGACTCGACCAGGAAATGTTTCGGCGAGGAATGGTGCGCAGCCGCAGCGAAGCCCAGCACTTGATAGCCAGCGGGCGGGTAATCCTGGCCGATCGTGTGGTGGAAAAACCGTCAACCAGGGTTGGTCAAGACGATGTGATCGCCCTCGCGCCTGGGGCGAGATTCGTGAGCAGGGGCGGTGAAAAGCTTGCTGCCGCCCTCGATCGATTTCAGGTCAACGTCGACGGCGTCCGCGCCCTCGACATTGGCGCTGCCACGGGCGGGTTCACCGACTGCCTTCTGGCCAGGGGAGCGCGGACGGTAATTGCTATCGATGTGGGCACTGGTCAATTCGATCGGACCCTGGCGTCTCATCCGGCGGTGACGGTGCTGGAACAGACCGACATCCGTGAACTGGATGTTGAGCTGCTGGGTGGAGCCTTTTCGGCGGTGGTCGCTGATCTCTCGTTCATCTCGGTCTGTGCCGTCGCCGCGGATCTGGCTCGGGTAACCAGCCTCGATGGTGACCTGATCGTCCTGGTCAAGCCACAGTTTGAGGTGGGTAGGTCGGGGATAGGCCGGGGTGTGGTCCGGGACCCGATCCGACAAAGGCGAGCGGTCGAGAAGGCAATGGTCTGTTTGGGAGGGTTCGGACTCGATACCGTGGGGGAGATGGCGAGCCCGATCTTGGGAGAACGTGGCAATCAGGAGTACTTCCTCTGGGCACGGAAAGGGAGATGACGTGAAGCTCGGGCTCGTGGTTCACACGCTTCGTCCCGAACCGCCGGCTTTTGCAGCCGGCTTTCGTGACGCCGCCAGCGCCCTGGGGATGTCGATTGTCGGAGAAGACCTCATTGCGACCGAGAAGCCGGATGTCTTGGTGGCCATCGGTGGTGACGGCACGGTCCTGGCCGCCAACCGGCTGGCGATGGCGCTTGACATCCCGGTGCTGGCGTTCAACCTCGGGACGATTGGGTTTCTGGCGGAGGCCGAGCCAGACGATCTCAACCGTGTGCTCGTAGCCTTGCAACGGGGCGAACTGACGGAACGCACGCGGATGACCATCGACGCCACATTGCCGGGGGGACGGGTCGTGACTGGAATGAACGACATCGTTGTTGAGAAGATCCACAGCCAGCGACTTGTGTCGCTAGCGGCCACGATCGATGACGCCCCTTTTCTTACTTACCGCGCCGATGGTCTGGTCGCCGCCACCTCCACAGGTTCGACCGCATACAGCTTTTCGGCTGGAGGGCCGCTGGTCGACCCGTCGATTGATGCGATCCTCCTAACTCCGGTGGCTGCGCACTCCTTGTTTGGCCGAACCCTGGTTCTACGGGCCCAGTCGGTCATCGAAATCAGCGTCGCCGCCGATCGGCCGGTCCGGGTGAGTGTCGACGGCCTCGAGTCGGGCTCACTGGCGGAAGGCGAATCAGTTGTCATACGGCAGGGTCCCCAAAGAGCCCGGTTCTTGACGCTCGACGACGCCTCCTTTGCAGCAACCGTGAAACGGAAGTTCCGGCTGCGCTGATGCTCGATGAATTAGCGGTGAACAACCTTGGTTTGATCGAGCAGGCCCGCATTTGCCCGGGTCGCGGCCTGGTCGTGGTCTCGGGGGAGACCGGCACGGGCAAAACCCTCCTTTTGGGGGCCCTTCGACTGCTGTTGGGGGCCGATGCTCGTTCCGAACTGGTGGGACCGTTTGGCGACGAGACTGTCGTCGAAGGTCGTTTCCTCGTCGATGGGGAGGAGGTAGTGGCCGGGCGCAGGCTGCCAAGGGAGGGCCGCAGCCGGGCCTATCTGGACGGGTCGATCGCCTCTGGAAAGATTCTCAGTGACCGTTTGGGGAACCTGGTCGAGATCATCGGCCAGCATGACCAATTGTTCCTCACTCGCCAGGCCGAGGTGCGTTCCATGCTCGATGGCTTGCTTGATGGACCAGGCCTGGCTGCCCGAGACGGATACCGGATCGCATTCGAAAGGCTTGGCGAGTTGTCTGCCGCGCGTACCGCCCTCGGAGGCGATAACCGCGCTCTAGCCCGCGAGCTCGACCTCACCCGATTTCAGGCAGAGGAGATCGCCCGCGCCGGCTTTGGCACGGGGGAGGACGAGAATCTGGAACGCCGGGCAGCACGCCTGCGGCATGCCGAAACGCTGATCGTTCATCTGGGCGCGGCGACCGCCCTGGCCGAATCTGGTTCGGAAGCTGTCGGAGGCATGGTGGACGAACTTCGCAGGGCGGCCCGGCTGGACACCGGTTTGGACGAGTACGCGGCCGCAGCGGCTGGGGCGGCCGAGTCGCTGATGGAACTTGGTCGTGCGATCCGCCTTACGTCCGAGGCAATGGTCGCCGATCCGGGGGAGTTGGCAGAGGTCGAACAACGCCTCACGCTGCTGGGCGAATTGCGTCGCAAGTACGGCCCTTCTCTCGACGATGTCCTTCTTTTCGGGAAGGAGGCAAGCCGACGAAGCGACGAGCTGATCGGTCTCCTTTCCCGGGCGGACGGAATCGACGCCGAGTATTCGGCCGCCGAGGAAGAGGTGTCGGCACTCGGTGCCAAGCTCTCGGCGGCACGCAGCCGGGCCGGGCTCATCCTCGCCGAGGCAGCGATGGGGCACCTGCGTGAGTTGGGGATGGACGACCCGGTGGTGGAAGTCGTTGTGGTCGATGACCATCCCACGGCCTCGGGTGCCGACCGGGTGAGGCTGCTGTTCGCCTCAGACCGTCGTCTGCAGGTGGGTGAAGTTTCCAAAGTCGCCAGTGGCGGTGAGCTGTCGAGACTCATCCTGAGCTTGCGCTTGGCGGCGCGGACTGGCTCGGGCCAAGGCGACGCTGCCGTCCTCGTCTTCGATGAAATCGATTCCGGTGTCGGAGGAGCGACAGCGTTGGCGATGGGCCGGAAGCTGGGGGCGCTGGCCGCCGATTGTCAGGTCCTTTGCGTCACCCATCTCCCCCAGGTGGCCGCGTTCGCCGACACCCACTTTGTGGTCGAGCGAAACGAAAACCGTGCGACGGTGCGAGAAATCGATGGCGATCAGCGCATCTCCGAGCTATCCCGAATGTTGGCCGGGCTGCCCGAATCCTCTCGGGGCCGTGAGGCGGCTGCGGAGCTTGTCGCGATCGCCCGTGATGCCGGGCGGCTGGGGTAGGTTCTGGGCATGAAGGTGCTTATCGATCGGCAGGGACCCGTCACGAGGCTCACCCTCAACGAACCCCAGCGCCGCAACCCACTGAGCCTGGCGATGATGGACGAGCTGGCTACTGCCCTCACCTCTCTTCATCCCGACACCCAGGTGGTTGTGATCGGCGGAGCAGGATCTGCTTTCTCGGCCGGTCATGACCTCACCGAGATGGTCGGTGCCGACGAGGGTGCGATCGCTCGTCTCTTCGACTCTTGCACCCGGATGATGGAAGTCATTCAAGAAATACCTCAGCCTGTGATCGCCCGTGTCCACGGGGTGGCTGCTGCTGCTGGCTGTCAGCTGGTGGCTTCCTGTGACCTGGTGGTAGCCGCCCAGTCCTCCCGGTTTTCCACTCCTGGAGTGAAGATCGGTCTCTTCTGTTCAACGCCGATGGTGCCGGTATCACGGGCCGTTGGACGGAAGCGGGCTCTCGAGATGCTGCTCACTGGTGAACCGATCGACGCCCGCACCGCCGCCGACTGGGGATTGGTCAACCGGGTGGTGCCGGAGGAGGACCTCGACGCTGCCGTCGACGAATTGGTCGAGGCCGTCCTCCGTTCCTCCCCGGCGGTAGTCGGTTTGGGCAAGCAGGCGTTCTACTCACAGATCGAGGTCGACCAGCACACTGCCTATCGACAAACCGAACCTGTCATGATCAAGAACGCCCTGATGGAGGACGCCCAGGAGGGGATGGGCGCCTTCCTCCAAAAGCGCCCGCCGCAATGGCGCGGCCGATGACCGCCCCTGCCACCGACCCGACCGCGCTGACGCAGCTCACCCCGCTTCTATTCCTGGAACGATCCGCCGATGTCTTTGGCGACAAGCGCGCCATCGCATATGGGTCGCGGGCATTCACTTACCGCCAGTTCTCTGAGGCCGTCGTGCGGGTGGCGCGGGCCCTGCAAGCGTCGGGGATCGGGCCGGGTGACCGGGTGGCGTACCTGCTTCCCAATCTTCCCGAAATGCTCGTCGCCCATTTTGCAGTACCCCTCTGTCACGCCGTTCTCGTGGCGATCAATACGCGGCTTTCGGGCCCCGAGATCGAATACATCCTCAATCATTCCGGAGCGTCGCTTCTGGTCGCCGATACCGACCTGCTGCCGACGGTTGCCCCGCACCTGTCAGCAGTTCCTTTGCTGCGCGAGGTCGTCAGCCTGGACGAAGTCGGTCGTCGGCCCGAGGTCCCGACGGTCGACTACTCCGAGTTCCTGGCGCGGGGGAGCGACGACCCGCTGCCGTTCCGGGTCGATGACGAAAACCGGTCCATATCGATCAACTACACCTCAGGAACGACGGGCCGCCCCAAGGGAGTCCAGTACACGCATCGAGGGGCCTACCTCAACGCTCTCGCTGAGATCATTCACTCCGGTCATCATCCCGACTCCGTCTACCTGTGGACATTGCCGATGTTCCACTGCAACGGATGGTGCACACCTTGGGCCGTCACCGGGATCGGCGGAACCCACGTGTGTCTGCGGGCGGTCGACCCCGCGCTGGTATGGAAGCTCATCGAAACGGAGGAGGTGACCCATCTCAATGCCGCTCCGACCGTTCTCATCTCACTCGCCAACAACCCTTCCGCCGCTCCATTTGGCCGATCCTTCACTATCACTACTGCCGGGGCTCCTCCCAGTCCGACGATCATCGGGCAGATGGAAGCCCTGGGCGCTCGGGTCGTCCACGTCTACGGACTGACCGAGACGTACGGGCCTTACACGGTTTGTGAGCCGCAACGGTCTTGGTCGGAGGAGCCACTCGAACGGCGGATGAAGCTGTTGGCCCGGCAGGGGGTGGCTTACCTCGGCGCTGATCCCATCCGGGTGGTTGATGAAGACATGAACGACGTGCCCCGCGACGGCGAGACCATGGGCGAAGTGGTGATGCGCGGCAACAACCTCATGGCTGGCTACTACGCGGATCCCGAGGCAACCACGCATGCCTTTCGGGGTGGATGGTTTCACTCGGGGGATCTGGCCGTCTGGCATCCCGACGGCTACATCGAACTGCGCGATCGCAAGAAGGACATCATCATTTCGGGTGGGGAGAACATTTCAACGATCGAGGTTGAACAGGCCATCGTGAGCCACCCTGCCGTGTTGGAGTGTGCGGTCGTCGCCATGCCTCACGACCATTGGGGTGAGCGCCCTCGAGCTTTTGTCGTCTTGAAGCCAGGTGCAAAGCTCACCGGTGAAGAAGTCATCGACCACGTCCGCAGCCAGATCGCGAAATTCAAGGCCCCCGATGTGGTCGACATCGTCGATTCTCTTCCCAAAACTTCGACAGGGAAGATTCAGAAGTATGTCCTGCGTGAGCGGGTATGGGCCGGACGGAATGCGAGGATCAACTAGCGCTGGCTAGCCATGGAGGCGAGACCGCCCTATGGTGGCTAGCCAGGGGTGATTTCCGATTGATGCCAGAACGCCTAACCCAGCGTGGATGGTCATAGCCGATGTTGATGGAACCCTGCTCGGCAGGGACAGCGACTTCGCCGATCTCCTCAGTCATTTGGCGAAACGTCGGGATGTGGTTCTGATCCCCAACTCCAGCAGGCCGATAGCAAGTCTGCATCGGTCTTGGCGAGAAGCAGGGATCGATGGATTTCCGACTCAGCTGGGAGCGTTAGGCAC
>CAYYRT010000284.1:0-2564 GCA_964474055.1 uncultured Acidimicrobiaceae bacterium
GTAACGAAGGACCACTTCCGCGTGCGACGCTTCGCCGTGTCTGATCGTGTTCGTCAACGCCTCCTGGACGATCCGGTATGCCGAAACCTCCAATCCTGGGGCAAGGGAACGTTGCTCCCCTTCGATTCGGAGTTCCACGGCGAGCCCGGTGCTTCTCACATCATCAATCAGTTGTCCGAGCGAGGCGAGCTTGAGTGGAGGTGCGACTGTCAGGTCGTTGTCGCTGTGTCGGAGAACACCGAGCATCCGATGCATCTCGTCGAGGGCCTGTCGCCCCATCTGCTCGACCGTACCAAGCAGCTCCCTCACTTTGGCTGGATCCCGATCGAGGGTCTGTCGTGCCGCCCCGGCCTGCAGAACCATCACGCTGACACCGTGAGCCACGATGTCATGCAGCTCCCTTGCAATCCGTCCTCTTTCCTCAACGACGACCGCCCTCATCCCCTCCTCACGCTCCCGCTCGATCGCCACCACCCGATCCTCGGCCTCGACGGCTCGCAGCTGGCGTGATCTCACCGCCCTTCCCAGGGTCCAGGCGCCAACGACGATCGCCAGGTTGCCGACCTCGTCGGCGAAGTTGATGTCGTTGACCAACGGGTATGTCGACAGCCCGATCAATACGAAAAGCCCTCCGATCAGAGCCTCCCTCAGCTCCTCATACGACGCAACCGAGTAGGTCACTACGAGAAACGCGATGAATCCGCCCACGACTTCGGCGTCGCCTGCCAATGTCTGAGCCACGAGGCCGGCTCCTACCAGGGCGGCGGCTAGAAGCGGCTTGGTCCTGCGCCAGGCCACAGACAATGTCATAGCGGCAAACGAGATGCTCTGAACCGCCATCGGGCCCTCGATCGTCTTTGCCAGCAGCAGTTCGACCTGTGTGACGAATGTCAACAAGACCGAAAACGAGCCATCCCTAACCCCAGGAGACATCCCTCGCCATCGCTGGATGACGCCTATGCGGTTGGCATCCGGCTGGGTCGGCATCCTCCGAGCATATGACGAATGACGCACGCTTCGGGTCCACCTGCCGATAGAGCCCCATCCATCGCCGGTTGACTTCTCGACCAACCAAGCCACCCCGCGGGGCACATCGAGACCCATCCCTTGATAGACGACCTGGACGACCCCGTTGCCTACGTTCAAGACAACGACAAGCACAACAAAGGAGGTCGTCGTGACACCACATTCAAGCGATTCCAATCCCAGCCGAACCCCACTGGTGGGGACTCTCACTTTCCTCATCGCGGTAGGACTGCCGGTGGCGGCGATCCTCACCGCGGGGCTTAGAGATGTCGAGGTCCAGCCAGGGGCCATTGACTGGATCCTCGTCGCAGGAGTGGCGGTGGTCACCATCGTGACCTTCGCTCTACTCGTGCCCTGGGCTCAGCGTGACCCCGAGAACAGTGGCCGGGCAGCCAAGATCGGCCTTGCTCTCAGCGCCAGCGCACTGGCGGTGTCCGTCATACTCTTCTGGACCATGGTGCCAGTCATCTTCGGTGCCGCCGGAGCATGGCTCGGCCACACTGCCGGGGAAGGTGCCCAGTCTGGGCGATCACGCAGGGGGCTGGCGACCGCCGCGACCGTCATCGGCATATTCGCCGCCCTTGGCTCGGTGGCGGCGTACATCGCAACAAGCTGACCGCCCTCAACGCGCTAGAGAGCCACTCACTGGGAACCGGACCGATCTCCGCGGACCCCTCGCGGGTCAGACGCGGACCGAACCGGACCCCTAAGCGGCCGACGCATAAGCAACCGAAATCTCCTGCTACTTGCAAGGGATTTCGGCAGCGCGCCCGGGGCGACTCGAACACCCAACCTCCTGATCCGTAGTCAGACGCTCTATCCAATTGAGCTACGGGCGCCAGGATTGTCAGGATACCGTTGGCTAATCCCTCTTGAGAATCAAGAGCTGGCCCCTCCGACGAGTAGCCGACTCGCCTTCCGCCGCGCCAGTCGCCCGGCTCACGCAACGGTCCCGCTGACCTCGTTAGAGACGAGGGCCGCCCGCTCCTGCGCGTTCCGGTACCTCGCCGCGATCGCGGCTCATGTCTCTCTTTCAAGCTCCACGTGGGTCCCTTTGGCTGCTTTCACGCACTGGTCACGGCAAAGAGCTGCCACTCGCCATCGACGCCTTTGAGGGTGTGTGGCCCCCGATCTGCAAACACGAAATCGGAACCGATCACCAGGTCGCGGACAGTCCTCGAGACCAAGACTTCGGCGGAGGCTGCGGCCGCCATGACCCGCGCCGCGATGTGCACGGCGATGCCGCCCACGTCACCGCCGCGCACTTCGAGCTCACCGGTGTGGACCCCGGCCCGAATCGGCAGACCCAAGCGCTCGAGATTCCGGCTGAGGGTCGACGCACAGGCGACCGCCCTGCCTGGAGCGTCGAAGGTGGCGAGAATCCCGTCACCAGTGGACTTCACCATCTTCCCGCCACTGTCGCCGACACAACGGCGCGATACGTCCTCGTGTAGCTGAAGGAGGTTTCTCCACTCGCTGTCCCCGACCAGCTGGGCCCGCTCTGTGGACGACACCAGGTCGGTGAACAGCACCGTGGC
>CAYYRT010000285.1:0-2453 GCA_964474055.1 uncultured Acidimicrobiaceae bacterium
GGCGAGTTTCTCGGCCCAGAAACGATGCAGTTCTTCGTCCGTGGAACCTGCACGATGATCGACGCAGCCGTCCAACGTGACGTTGATGGAATACCGAAGGGGACGCACGGCGCAAGATTACCGACCAGGCGTGGGCCAGCATTTGTGTCCACCTGGATGCGTTGGCGCTTCGGGAGGTTGACCAGACCATGTTCAACATTGAGACACGTCGTCTAGCTTTGGGTACTCGGCTGTTCGACGACGACCCCAAGTCCTATCGGCTCGACCTGGTCTCCAGCACCGAGTTCAGCAACGGGATCGTCGGGCTGCAGTACCGCCGGCATCGCTAAACCTGGGGAGCTTGGGGTTCACCTCTCGCCCTCGTAGGTGAGGATCTCGAGGATGTGGCCACTCGGGTCGTGGAAGTACACCGAGTCGGTTTCTCCGTGGACGCCACTGGACCGGCCGGGTCCGCGCATGCTGGTCGAAGTCGAGGGACCGTCGCCGTAAGTTGTACCGCTGGCTCGTATGCGGTCAAAGGTCGCTTCGAAGGTCCGGCGGTCCATACCTAAGGCGAGGTGGCGTGACACCGGTTCGGGCTGCGCCCACAGATCCAACGCCAAGTCTGGCGTGATGAGCATCACCTCGAATGGCCCACTGCGACCACGAGACTCCAAGCCCACAACGTCTCGATAGAACGCCACCGATTCGGCGAGATCAGTCACTTCAAGGATCGTGTGATCGAGGAAGACTGCCATCCCCGAATCGTACCCAAGCGACGCCGTCGTGCAGCGATCGCCATTCACCCCCACGGCCTGGACGAGCCTCTCACTCCGGCGGCGGCCTCTTGCGGTCGGGGAGTGTGACGAAGACCATTTCCAGCTCTGATGAGCTTGTGACTCGATTTCGATGGCCTTTACCGGTGGTGTCTTCAGCAAGAAGAATCGTTCCAGGTCCGATCGGTCGCACCTCCCCATCGGAGGTTTCCCTAGGTCTCCGGTACGAGTCCGCGCTTCTCCATAGAGATGCCGTTATCAGCTGGCGCCGATTACGCAGAATCGATTGCCCTCAGGGTCAGCCAGGATGACGTAGTCGGCATCTGCGGGTTGCTTGTCCCAGTGGATCTGGGTGGCGCCAAGGTCGAGCAACCGCTGAACCTCGGCCGCTTGATCCTCTGCGTACAGGTCTAAGTGAATCCGTGGCGGAACCTGGACGCTGGAGTGCACCAGGTCCAACGACAGGTTCGGTCCTCTGCCGTCCGCCGGAGACAGCAGCACGAAGTCGTCGCTGTCGTCTACGCGGCGCTCGTAGTCGAGTGCTTGCTGCCAGAACTCGGCCTGCCGTTCGAGGTCATCGACCCGGATGACGATTGAACCGACCCGAACCACGTCGGGATCCTAACGCCGCCCACAACCGGCACTCGGGGTCTCCTCATGCTTCAGACTGTCAGCTCGAAGCACCCCCAGTGTCCTGGCGCCGTGGCGGTGAGCCGGTAGCGACCGGGTTGGGGGAACTTCGTTCCGCTGGCCCAGAAGACTCCGGCACCACTCGAGGCAAGCTGGTCGAAGGTTTGGACGACTGCCGGATCGTTGCTGTCGAGTGGTTCGACAATCACCTCTAGTAGCCCGGGAGTGGCAACGCGATGATCGAATGGAACCCAGTAGATCTTGGCAGCCCCGTCTGGCCACTCGGTTGACCACTCGTTCACGACGAAGGCGAAGTTCCCGGCCAATATCTCGCCCGAACGGATGTCAAACACTGGCTGCCTGTTGTCCTCAGGTCCCACCACCATTGTGGGCTCTTCGGTGGCGACGATCAGGTCGACGTCAACACAGACACGCTCGGAGCTTCCCAGAGCATCGTCGAACCCCGATTGCCCACTGTCACTCAATGTCGGCGGCGCCGTGACCGTCGTCGTTGTCGGCGCGAGTTGGGTTGTGGTCGGCGAGCTGGCGGAGGGCTCTTGACCCGTCACCGTGGTGGACACGACAGTTTCGGACGAGCAAGCAGACAGGGCAAGTACAGCTAGCACCGCCGCGTTAAGTCTCAACCCCATGACGTAGAGACGACACGGCAAATGCCAAAGTTCACACTGTGATATCAATGAGGGAACATCACCCCCGACCAACCTCGGCTTTGAGCGAGCCGCTACGCGCCGGGCGCTCGATACCCCACTTGCTCCACCCTGCGCAGGGCATCCATCGTTTCGTCGACGGTCAGGAGGACTGTCGTTTCGATCGAGCTAAGCGCACCGCCGCCCGCAATCGCCAGGGCCACGGCGGCCATGGACACGTTGTCGGGAGCCTCCCAGAGGTTGTAACCGTCGTGTTCGCCGAAGGCGTACCAGAACCCGTGCAGCTTCCCGCCTACCGACTCGATGTACTCCTGCGCGGCCTTCCGGCGGTCCTCCGGGTTGCCGATCAGCCTGGCCCATGTCTCCGGCGTGTAACTGAACCTCGTTAGATAGAGCGGCA
>CAYYRT010000286.1:0-8288 GCA_964474055.1 uncultured Acidimicrobiaceae bacterium
CCCGCGAGTTGCGGCAGGCGTCGAAGTATTACAGAGAGTAAGTCGATCGGCCCAGTCATAAGCAGATCAAGACCTTCGGCCGACAAGACCAGGAAGGTCGGCCACCGAGTTGATCCGGTCCGGGTAATGATCATGCAGATCAAGAGGATCGATCAAGATGGCCCGGGCCAGTCCGGCCGTAGTAGCGCCTCCAACATCGTGGAAGATCGAGTCGCCCACATACCAAGTCCGTGAAGGGGCGACGCTCATCCTCTCCAAGGCAAGACGAAATATGGCCGGATCGGGTTTGGAAACCCCCAGATCGTGGCTGTCCAGCACCATTTCGAACAGCCCGTCAAAACCAGCCCGGGACAGGGAATCGGTGACAGATCCATCCGAATTGGAGACCACCCCAACCCTGACTCCCGCTCTTCTCAGGTCGCGGACCGCCTCGAGAGCGCCGGCAATCGCCTGGAACCAAAGCCCATAGCCATTGTTGATCCGCTCCCCGGCGCTTTCCGGATCGGGGACCCCGAGAGCCGAGAAGTAGTGCTGCTGCCACCAGGCCCAGCCGTCATCCAACCCGGCCAAGCGGCGTTGGGCAAAGGCGTGCATCGATCGATAGTGAGCAGCGAAGGCCCGGTCTTCGTCGATCGGATGTCCCAGGCCCTCGCTTAGGGCGACGGCACTCTGGAGCACGAGCGTCCCGCCAGCGTCAAAGAGGATCAACTCCGGTCTATTCGGGATAGCCCACCTCCCAGAGAATCAGGCCCTGAGGGGGAGCAAGCGGGCCGGCGGCTCTGCGGTTGACCGCAGCCATAATGGCCGCCATCTCGGCCGCTCCCCTGCGTCCTCTCCCAATGTCAACCATCAACCCGACGATGGATCGAACCATCTGATGACAGAAGGCGTTGGCCCGGATGGTCAGCTCCACCAAAGGCGGGTGTTCGGCCCAGTTGGCCGAAATGAGGTTGCGGTTCGTCGTTCCTGACGCTGGCTGCCGGCAGAACGAGGCGAAGTCGTGCTCACCCAGAAGGTGCGCCGCAGCCTCGTTCATCGCCTCCACATCGAGAGGGTCGGCGACGTGCCAGGTGGTGGTCCGCAAAAGCGGCTCGGGAAGCGGTGTGTTGAGGATCCGATATCGGTACTCACGCCAGATAGCGTTGAACCTGGCATCGAAACCCGGAGTCTCCTTGACCAGTTTGACGACGACCACTTCGGGACCGAGCAACCCGTTGAGGGAACGCTGAAGCTTGACGAGGTCGAGATCCTCCACCACCACGAAACTCATCACCTGGCCCCGAGCATGAACACCTGAGTCAGTCCGGCCGGCTCCCTTCGTCTCAAGGGTCAGGTGGAGCACCCGGTTCAGAGCCGCTTCGACCTCACCCTGGACGGTTCTCACGCCGGGCTGACGAGCGAAACCGTGGAATCCTGCGCCGTCGTACGACAGCTCCAACCGATAAACCGGCATCAGAGCAAAAGAAACGGAGCCCGAAACAGAAGTTGGAGGAGGACCACCATCGCGGCACCCAATAACACGGCGCCGCCCGCTTCCTTCCACTCCAGACCCAGAACAACCCTCGTCACCAGAACAACGACCACCAGATGCCAGATGGTCCCTACCCAGCCGAATTCGACAACGGCCAGCAACAGCGGCAACGACCCGAAGCCCGTCCCCCGCATCAGAGCCTGAACGTCACCCGACGCCTTGAGAACCCGGGTCCCCATTAGCCATACGGCAAACGAAAGTATGAGCCACCCGGCAACTCCGTAGATGGCGGCGGTCAACAAGCCGACCAGGTCAAAGAAGCCGCCCCGGATGGAGGTCGCCAGACCGATGACTACGTGAATGCCGGCGACCAGGAGAACGGCGTCACCCATAGCCGAGGTGTCGAACATCAATTCGGTCGCCACCCGACGATCGAAACCCGCGAGACGGGCGGCGCGCTGCAAAGTTCTGATCACGGGTCGAATCTACCGCCGCCGCAATCGCACTTCAGAAACGGAGTGGTCCGCCAACTTGCGAAGGATGAGGGTGGCCCGCTCCCGGGTGGGGAGAATGTTCTCCTCGAGATTGGCCAGGTTGATCGTTTTCCAGATCCGGTGGGCCTCGTCCCGGGCCTCCTCGTCCGAATAGGCGGCAAACCGATGGAAGTAGGAGGCAGGGTCGCGAAAGGCCGTGTCGCGCAGAGTCAGGAAACGTTCGATGTACCACTGCTCGATGTGGCCCGGATCGGCGTCGACATAGATCGAGAAGTCGAAGTAGTCCGAGACAAACGATCCCACCCCACCCCCCTGAAGGACGGTTAGTCCCTCCAGGATCACGATATGAGCGTTCTGGACCGTGCGTACTTCTCCGGGAAGGATGTCATAAGCGAGATGTGAATAGACCGGAGCTTGAACCGGCTGGGTGCCTGACTTGAGGCTCGCCACGAACTCAAGCAACCTTCGCCGGTCATAACTCTCCGGGAATCCCTTCCGATCGGCCAGTCCACGCTCAGCCAGAATTTGATTGGACAGAAGGAAACCGTCAGTGGTGATGAGATCGACCCGGGGGTGATCCGGCCAACGGCTCAACAATGCCTGGAGCACGCGAGAGGTTGTGGACTTGCCCACCGCCACCGAACCAGCCACCCCGATCAAGTATGGAACCGGAGAAGTGGGTTTCCCGAGAAAGGTGTCGGTGACGCTGAACAACGTTTGTGAGGCCCGGACGTAGAGATTGAGCAGGCGAGAGAGTGGGAGGTAGACCTCTTCGACCTCTGTGAGCGATAGGGCAACGTTGATGCCCCGCAGCTCGGCGACATCGTCTTCCGTCAGCGTCAGTGGGGTGGCGGCCCGGAGAGCCGACCACTCCCGCCGACTAAACGTGAGGTACGGGTTCGGCGGTTCTGACTCACGTCTCACGCCACACGTCTCACGTCTTCGAGTTGTCTCAGACCAATTCGATGATTGCTTCTTCGGCGCCGTCCCCGCGCCGGGGTCCAACCTTGGTAATCCGGGTGTACCCGCCTTGCCGGCCGACATAACGGGGGGCTACCTCGTCGAAGAGTTTGGTAACGACCTCGTTGTTGCGGATCGTCTTCAGGATGACGCGCCGCGAGTGCAGATCACCTCGACGGGCCTTGGTGATGATCTTCTCCGCCAGGGGCCGCACCGCCTTGGCCTTGGCCAGGGTTGTCATGATCTGGCCCTCGGCGAACAGCGAGGTGGCCAGGTTGGCGAGGATGATCTTCTCGTGGGCGCCGGAGTTTCCGAACCGGGCCCCCTTGCGGGGACGAGGCATCAGTTGCCGCCCTGGTCGGCCAGCGAAAGACCGAGTTCATCGAGTTTGGCAATTACCTCTTCGAGGCTCTTCTGTCCGAAGTTGGTGATGTTGAGCAGATCGTCGGCTGTGCGCTGCACTAGCTCCCCGACGGTCTTGATCTGGGCCCGCCGCAGACAGTTGCGGGGGCGCTCAGACAGGTCGAGCGCCTCGATCGGCAACTCGAGGTCAGTCGAGGCCGTGCTCTCCATCTGCTTCTCGCCTAGTTCCAGGCCAACACCCTCACCCATATCGGCAAACAGACCCATCATCTCCCGGAGGGTCTTGCCGGCGGAGGAGACCGCTTCACCAGGGGCTATGGAGCCATTGGTTTCGATGTCGAGGACCAGCCGGTCGAAGTTCGTCATCTGGCCGACCTGAGTGTTTTCGACCCGGTAAGCCACTTTGCGGACCGGAGAGAAGATGGAATCGACCGGAATCACACCGATGGTGCCGGAACCGCTCTTGTTGCTATCGGCCGAGCGATAACCAACCCCGGGTGCCACGGTCAGCTCCATCTCCAGGCGGCCCTCGGCAGACAGAGTGGCAATGTGATGGTCCGGGTTGACGATTTCCACCTCAGAGTTGACCCGCAGGTTGCCCGCGGTGACCACCCCGGGGCCTTTGGCCGGAAGGTAGATGGTGTGTTCAGCGCCGTCGAGGAGCCGCACGACCACCTGCTTGATGTTGAGGATGATGTCGACCACGTCCTCGACCACGCCGGGGATAGTCGAGAATTCGTGCTGAATGCCCTCTATGCGGATAGTGGTGACAGCCGCCCCTGGGACCCTGGACAACAGGGTCCGTCGCAGCGTGTTGCCGAGCGTGTAGCCAAAACCAGGCTCCAGAGGCTCGACGACAAAGTGAGACCGGTTCGGACCAACTTCTTTTTCCTCGATATGCGGGCGCTGAACGATCAGCAAGGCTCCGTCTCCTTTCGGCTCACTTGGAGTAGAGCTCGACGATCATCTGCTCGTTGATGGCGGTGTCGATCTGCCCACGGTTGGGAGTAGACGTCACCACCACCTTCCGCTCGTCAGCGTCAACACTCAGCCAGTCCGGGATCGGGTGGCCGAGGGTGTCGATGGCGTGCCGGATGATGATCAGCTCACGACTGCGCTCTTTGACCGTGACAGTGTCATTGGCCTTGAGCTGGAAAGAGGGAATGTCCACCTTGTGGCCATTGACCCGGAAATGACCGTGGTTTACGAGCTGGCGTGCCTGGGGTCTCGTGGCCGCCATGCCCGCCCGCCACACCACATTGTCGAGACGTGACTCGAGTATGCGGAGCAGATTCTCGCCCGTGATGCCCGGCTGGCGGTTGGCAATTTCGTAATAGCGGCGGAACTGGCGCTCCAGGACCCCGTACATGGTGCGGAGCTTCTGCTTCTCGCGGAGCTGGAGCTGGTAGTCACTCTCCTTGGAACGGCCCCGGCCATGTTGACCAGGTGGGTAGGGGCGACGCTCGACCGGGCAGCGCTTCGACTGACACAAAGGTGTACGCGCACGGCGACAGGCGCGGTGACGAGGGCCGGTATATCGAGCCATGACGACTAACCCCGCCGCCGCTTCTTGTGGCGACACCCGTTGTGGGGCATCGGGGTGACGTCCCGGATTCCGGTGACTTCCATCCCCATGTTCTGCAGGGTGCGAACGGCGGTGTCCCGACCGGATCCCGTCCCGGAGACGATCACATCGATCTTGCGGATGCCGTGCTCTCCGGCCCTTCGGGCCGCCTCTTCGGCAGCAACCTGAGCGGCGTAAGGGGTCGATTTGCGTGATCCCTTGAAGCCCACCGCACCGCCGGAAGTCCACACGACGGTGTTGCCTGACTGGTCGGTGATGTTGATGATCGTGTTGTTGAACGAGGCCTTGATGTGAGCCTGGCCATGAGAGATGTTCTTCCTCTCACGACGCCGAACCCGCTTGGGTCCGGGGGCCGGCTGCCCCGTTTGTTGAGCCTGCTGTTTAGCCACGAATCCCCTTGCCTACTTCTTGAGTTTCTTCTTGCCGGCGATCGCCACTTTGGGCCCTTTGCGGGTCCGGGCGTTGGTGTGGGTGCGCTGACCCCGCACCGGGAGTCCCCGGCGGTGGCGGATTCCCTGGTAACAGCCGATCTCGACCTTGCGCTTGATGTTCTGCTGCACCTCGCGGCGCAGGTCGCCTTCGACCTGGAAGTTCTGCTCGATGTGGCGCCTAATCCGGGCCGCTTCGTCCTCGGTCAGATCCTTGACCTTGGTGTCGAAATTGATCGACAGTTCTTCACAAATCTGGTGGGATCGGGTCAAGCCGATGCCGAAAATGTAGGTAAGACCGATTTCGAGCCGTTTGTCACGGGGAAGGTCGACGCCTGCGATACGAGCCAAGTCCCTACCCCTGTCTCTGTTTGTGACGGGGATTCGGGCAGATCACCCAGACGCGACCATGCCGCCGGATGATCCGGCACTTTTCGCACATCTTTTTTGTCGAGGGTCTTACTTTCATCGGTTTCTCCAAACGATCCGGCGACCGACCACGCGAACAACTCCCGACCACCGCCGACTTCCACCTTGAACTTGACGTTCGGGAGGGTTCTGAACGACGGTGACCCGGGTGCTTTCGCTTGCGTAGATCAAGTCGACTGGGTCCCGTAGACCGGACGAGAATTGTAATCCGGAGCCGGTATATCGGCCAAATCAGGGGCTCCGGGCAGGGTCATGACCTTGACCCCATTTCGGGTAATGGCCACGGTGTGCTCGAAATGGGCTGAAAGTGAGCCGTCGGCGGTCCGCACGGTCCAGCCATCTGCGTCGACCTCGGTCTCCCAACTCCCCCGGTTGAACATCGGTTCGATGCATAGGGCCATGCCTTGTCGCAGTTTCATCCCTTTGCCGGCAACCCCCAGGTTCGGCACCTGGGGTTCTTCATGCATTTGTCGCCCGATCCCATGGCCAACGTATTCGCGGACAATTCCATACCCGTGGGCGTCACCGACCTTTTGCACGGCGGCCCCCACATCGCCCAAACGGGAGCCATGGCCGACGGCGTGGATGCCGGCCCACATCCCCTCCTCGGTAGCGGCAATCAGTTCGGCGGCCTCGGGAGTGAGTTCCCCGATCCCAATCGTGAACGCTGCATCGCCGTGAAAACCCTCAAAGATCGCTCCGGCGTCCACCGACAGAACATCACCTGATCGCAGTTTGTAGCCGGAGGGGATGCCGTGGACGATGACATCGTTGACTGAAAGACACAGATGGCCCGGGTAGGGGTTCTGGGTGGGAGAAGGTTGATAGTGGAGGAACGAGGGGATACAACCCTCCTGGCTGGTGACCTCGGCCGCGATGGAGTCCAGATCCTTCAGGCTCACCCCTGGTTTGGCGGCTTCGCGGACAGCCTTGTGAACGGCCGCCACGCAGCTTCCCGCTACAGCCATCTTCTCGAACTCGCGATCGGATTTGAGCGTGATCACGAGTTGACCGCCTCGAGAACGCGGTCGGTGATGTCGTCTAGGGAGCCGGAGCCGTCGACCCGGACCACAATCCCCCTTGCCTCATAGAGGTCGATCAGTGGCGCGGTCTGTTCCTCGTAGACCTTAAAACGATTGCGAACGGTCTCCTCGGAGTCATCCAGCCGTCCGCGTGACAACAACCTCTCCGTGAGCTCGTCTTCGTCCACCACGAAGAGGACCACCTGATCGAGTCCGTCGGGCCCGATGAGGCCGTCCAGAGCGGCAACCTGTGGCTCGGTCCGGGGGAACCCGTCGAGGATGAAACCCGCCATGGTGTCGGCTTCGTCGAGGCGCTGACGCAACATCTCCACGGTGACCTCGTCGGGCACGTATGCACCAGATTCCATGATTGTTTTGACCCGGCGACCCAACTCCGTGTCCTCGCTGACATGGTGACGAAACATTTCCCCTGTCGAGATATGGGGGATCCCGAGGCGTTCGGCGACCCGAGCCGCCTGAGTCCCCTTTCCCGCTCCGGGTGGACCTATGAACAGAAGTTTCATGTCTGCTTCGCAGCCATGAAGACGTGTGACGTAAGACGTGAGACGTGAGACCAAACGATGTTGGGGGATCTACTCACGCCTCGCGCCTCACGCCTCACGCCCGTGAGGATCACGTCAAGAAGCCCTCGTAGTTCCTCATCGTCAGTTGGCTCTCCACCTGTTTCATCGTCTCGATGGCCACGCCCACCACGATCAGGATCGACACGCCTGAAAAGCCGATGGGGATGTCCCAGATCAAGGTTGCAAAGGTGGGCAGCACTGCGATCAGACCCAGGAACATCGAGCCGGGAAGGGTGATGCGGCTGAGGATATGGGCCAGATAGCGCTCGGTCGCGGTGCCGGGCCGGACCCCGGGGATGAACCCACCTTGCCGCTGGAGCATCTCGGCCTGTCGCTTGGGGTCGAACTGGATCGCCGTGTAGAAGTAGGTGAAGGCGATGATCAGGCCAAAGAGTATGACGATGTACCAGATCGAGATTTGCCCGTTGCCGCTACCCCCGAGGTTGTCGTTGACCCAGCGATACAGACCCTGGGTAAAGCGGTTGTCGAGCGGAATAGCGGTAACCAGGAGCGAAGGGAAGAGCAGCACCGAGGAGGCGAAGATCACCGGGATAACGCCGGCGGTGTTGACCTTGAGAGGAATGTAGGTGGATTGACCGCCCATGACCCGCCGGCCCCGGACCCGCTTGGCAAAAGAGATCGGGATGCGCCGCTGGGCCTGGTCGATGTAGATGATGGCGACCACCATCAATACGAAGGCGAGCACCACGACGGCAAAGCGGATATAACGGCCAAGGGCACCGGTCGTGCCCCACAACTGCCCGAAAATGAACGGGAACTGACTGATAATCGAGACAAAGATCAAAAGCGACATACCGTTGCCTATGCCGCGTTGGGTGATCAACTCACCGAGCCACATAACGAAGGCGGAACCGGCGGTCATCGTGAGGACGATGAGGGCCACCCGGCCGGCGTTGTAATTGGGGATCAGGTCGATGCCGTTGGTGAAGCG
>CAYYRT010000287.1:0-2508 GCA_964474055.1 uncultured Acidimicrobiaceae bacterium
CGACGAGTCATCAATCACCCGCATCCGTTGCCCCAGATCGCTGTTCAGAAACGCCGAATCGGGACCACGACGGTCAACGACAAGGTAGTCAGCGCCGATTTCGCGGAGCTTGGCAATGGTTTCGGCACCGCCCATAGCGCCGTTGAAGATGTCGTTTGCGACTTCGGCCTGCTCGCGCTCTTCGCGGACGGCCATGAGCTGGAGGTCCTGGCCGGTGTACGTAGGAACCCCTGCGAACCCTTCGACCCACCATCCGACCGCCATACCGCCCTTGCCCCGTGCGGCGACCACCAAGTCTCCCGGTTCGGACTCTGCACTGAGGCTGTTCAAGGCGGCCAATTCCGCATGATCGACGAGGCGGTAGCGATCAGCCGTGGTCCAGTTGGAAGCGAGGCCAGCCACCACCAGGAAAGTCAGCGCCGGGATACCGACGATAACTAGCAACCGATTGCGAACCGAGCGAGGGTCCTTCACCGAAAGGCGCCTCGGCTCGGGACCTACCAGGTGCTCATGTGTTGCACCAATCCCAATGACCGCCAGGACGACAACACTCATCTGAGAGATCAGAAGGCCGCTCTGCGCCCCGGTTATCAGGAAGAACACTCCGCTCGCGACAAGCCAGCTCGCAGCAGCGGCGAGAGTGGCGGCGATATGAGCCGGCCAGTAGCGAAGGGGTAGGACAATCACAGCCACGATGAACATGACTGCCCACAGCCACGGAGCATCGCGGAACACATAGGAGAGCGACTCCCAACGAGAGGTCTCGAGCGGATTGAGTATGGATTCGCCACCGGCGCCTGCCCAGAGAAGAAAGAGGACGAGCGCAACCAAAGCGGTCAGACCGGCAGCCTTCCAAACGACCCGGAACTCGTGCTCCCACACGGACCTCCCGTCGTTGACCAAGAGGAGCCATGAGACAATGGCGATCCCGATGACCACAGGCACCAGAGCACCGATCACGAGATCAGTCGCCAGCGTCGCTGCAACCAATCCGAGACCGATCCAAAGATGCCGTTTCGCGCGGGTATCCACGTACCGGACAATGAGGAACACAGCCAGCAGCCCGAAGGCCATCCCAAGGAGTTGTGGGTAGCCGCCCGAGGCATACAGCTCCGTTTGTGCGGCGGCCGTTGCCACCAAGGTGGCAGTCACCGTTGCATAGACACGATTCAGGGTGAGGCTGGTCAGGTACACCGCAACGACCAGCGCGGCTTTCGCCAATAGTGCCGCTGCTAGCAATCCACTGATGGGGGGAATGCCCAATATCAGCAAGATCGCGATGAGAGCCGAGAAGATGGGCTGGGTGACCTCGGCTGACATGACCTCCGACCCGCGCGCCTCCCTTGCTAGAGCCAACCAAATGCCCGGCTGCGCCCCGGTCGGAACGGTGCCGGGAATGCCCACGTGCAATACGAACAGGATGACGAGTAGCCCTCCGAGAAGGACGACGTCTCCATACCGGGCCAGTTTCACTCCGTTTCTCAGCCGGGACGGCATGGGGAAATTCTCAGCATGGATTGCAGTCTTCGAGTTCACAGTCGATCGGTCTAACGAGGAGGTGCTTTCGCCGGTATGCGAGATCACACCCTCCCGGTATTGGAGGCCATCTCTGCCAGGAAGCTCTGATACGTCATCTCGAGGCCGCGCTCGAGGGAAATCGACGCCTCCCAGCCCAACTCGTTCAGTCTGGACACGTCGAGCAGTTTCCGCATGACGCCATCAGGCATAGTCTGATCGACCACAAATTCCCCACTCCAGCCGACCACGTCTCCGATCTGACGGGCCAATTCGAGAATCGAAGTGTCCTCACCCGTTCCAATGTTCAGGTGGGTCTCGGCGGAGTAATGCGCCAAGGCGAACACAACTGCGTCGGCGAGATCGTCCACATGAAGGAATTCCCGTCTGGGCCGCCCAGAGCCCCAGACCACGACGGACCCGGCGCCGGACGCCTTCGCCTCGTGAGTCTTACGGAGCAGGGCGGCGACGACATGGGATTTCTCCAGGTCGTAGTTGTCTCCCGGTCCGTAGAGGTTTGTGGGCATGAGGGAGATGACGTCCAATCCGTACTGGCGTCGCAGCATCTTTCCGTACTCGAGGGCCGCGATCTTGGCTACGGCGTAGCCCTCGTTAGTCGATTCGAGAGGACCGGTCAGCAGATATTCCTCTCTCATCGGTTGCGGTGATTCCGCTGGATAGATGCATGATGACCCGAGTACGGCGACTTTGGTTACTTTCGCCAGTTGGCAAGCCCGAAGACAGTTCATTGCGATCATCGTGTTGTCGTAGAGAAAGTCGGCCTGAGCGGAACGGTTGGCGTTGATACCGCCGACGCGAGCCGCGGCGATTATGGCGACATCAGGTCTGGTGGACATAACCAGATCCTGGGTGGCTGACTGGTCTCGCAGGTCGACGACACTGCTCGACGCGGTGATCAATTCGGAGACGTCCACATCGGCCAGACGTCTGACCACGGCACTTCCCACCATCCCGGTGTGGCCTGCAACCCAG
>CAYYRT010000288.1:0-1748 GCA_964474055.1 uncultured Acidimicrobiaceae bacterium
TGAAGTAGGCGGAGCGCGCTCGTCATGAGGATGCTGAAGAACCCAATGACGAGGATGGGCACAAGGAGGCGGTCGGTCTGGAAGAACTGCCCGTAGTTCTGAATCATCCGGCCGGTGCCGGTGACTGCAGCCAGTGTCTCAGCGACGATGATCCCGATGAGCGAGCGTTGGGCCCCAATGCGGAGCGCAGAGAAGACATAGGGCAGCGAACCCGGGAGGATGGTGGTTCTCCATGTCTGCCACTTGTTAGCTACGAATGAACGGGCTACATCCAGGTACTCGGCTGCCACACTCTTGGCGCCATCCCGAACAGTGATGATGATGGGAAAGATGGCGCTGAGGATGACGATGGTCACTCGCAGGCCGAAGCCGATACCCACCCACAGCACCAGAATTGGGATGATTGCGATCCGAGGCGTCGCGTATAGAGCGTTCACGTAGGGACTGAGCGCGACGTCGAAAGTCTTGAACTGACCCATTAGAAAGCCGATGGCAGTACCCAGGACAGTGGCCGCCACGAAGCCGACCGCATAACCGGTCAACGTCTCGGCGAAGGCGGATCGGAGTCGGTCGTCAAGTACCAGCACCTCCCATGCGGCCTGGGCGACTGCAGTGGGGTAAGAAAGGAAGACCGCGTTCTGTCTGCCGACAAGCTCCCACAGAACCAGGACCAAGAGGAGCGAGCCAACACGAAGCAGCTTCGCCCGACGGTCGGCGAAGTACACGACACTCGGCCATTGGTCCATGACGATCTCAGATCGGGACAGGTCGTCAGTCATTCGGTCATCGCCTGCGAACCAAGCGAACCCAATGTGAGCTCTCGCTCGAGCTCAGACCAGAGCTCGGCACGCGTCTCGGCAAAGATCGGGTCTGCCCGAACGTTGTAAGTCCACCGCGGACGCGGCAAGCCGATAGGGAACTCGCGGACGATTCTGCCCGGCGACGTACCCATCACCAGGACATGGTCGGAAAGGTAAATCGCCTCATCGATCGAATGCGTCACGAACAGGACGGCGACGCCCGTCTGCGAGCAGATCCGCTGGAGTTCGGTCTGTAGGTACTCCCGGGTGAGGGCATCCAGGGCGCCGAAGGGCTCGTCCATGAGCAGGAGACGCGGTTCGACGATCAGAGCACGAGCTATCCCGACCCGCTGTTGCATGCCACCCGAGAGCTCAGACGGGTAGTGGTCCTCAAAGCCCTCGAGGCCCACCAACTTCAAATAGTCGGTGGCCCGCTCTCTGCGCTCCTTTTCGGCAACGCCCTGGATCTCAAGCCCGTACACGACGTTGTCGAGAGCAGTCCGCCAGGGGAACAAGTTGAAGTGCTGAAACACCATCGTCTTGTTCCGCGCCGGACCGACACTGGGTACTCCATCGACCCTGATCGTGCCGCTCGAGGCCGACTCCAAGCCACCGACGATCCGCAACAGGGTGGTCTTGCCACAGCCACTGGGTCCGATCAAGGTGGTGAACCCTCCGGCCGGGACCCTCAGGCTCACATCCCGCAGCACCGGATGGTCAAGACGGCGAAAGCGCTTGGTCAACTTCTCTACCTCCAACAGCGGAGGGGATCCCCGAACGCCGCCGGATCGGGCGCGGTCGTCCGATCCGGCGGCGCCCGATCCGTCGCTTGAGCGTGACGGATCGACGTCAGGGGACACGCTCAGAATTCTCCGCTACGTTCGAGGTAGTCCTCGACATAGCTCGAGTCCGTCCAGGTGTCGAGGTCCGCCAGGCCGTCGCCGAGGT
>CAYYRT010000289.1:0-9943 GCA_964474055.1 uncultured Acidimicrobiaceae bacterium
AGGAGGAGGCCGCCGTCTACGACGGGCTGCGGGAGTGGCGAGCGCTGCACTGTGTCGTCACGCGCCCTCCCGGGGCCGAGCCGGCCGAGCCGCCGATCGGCTTCAGAACCCAGTCGGATTCCACTCACCTCCTCGACCCCGCCCGTCCTCTGACGGACCTGCAGAAGGTCCGATGGGCTGTGTCCAAGGCCGAACGGTCGGGCATCGGCTTCCGTCGTGCGAAAACTCTGGATGACTATCGAGCCTACTTCCGGATCTACCAGGATTCCCTTGCCCGATGGGGGGTACGCACGACCAGCCGCTATTCCTGGCCACTGTTCGAGCGCGGGTTCCACATGGCCTGCCGAGCCCCCGAAAACCTGTGCCTTTGGCTGGCGGTGCGGGGATCGGAGGTCGTGGCCGGCATGTGGGTGTTCTACTGGCGCGAGCGTGCCTACTGGTGGCATTCGGCCGTGTTGCGCGAGCACATGCGGGCGCAGCCCATGGATCTGCTGATGTCTGAGGTGGTGGCACGCGCCGCGGCCGACGGTGTGGAGTGCTTCGACATGATGCCCAGCGGGGGGCATGAAGGCGTCGTGGCCTTCAAGGAGAAGTTCGGAGCCGAGCCCGTGCCGGTGCAGCGCCTGTGGGGGGACGCGCCCTGGCGACGGATTGGATACACGGCACTGCGCAGGAGCGCCCCGTGACCATGCTGGAGCTCCCGCTCAGCCTCGCCGAGTCACTGCTGGTTCGCGGCGCGGGTCTGCAGAACCGGTTTCCTCCGCTGTTCATCGTTGGGGCGCCGCGCTCCGGCACGACCATCGTCTATCAACACCTGGTCAACCGCTTCCATTTCGCCTACTTCCCCAACCGAGTCAGGGGCCATCCGTTCACCTGCGTATCGCGGACGGCGTGGGGGCGCCTCGTCGAGCGCTATCGACCGTCCTACGACAACGAGTTCGGCCGGATCGAAGGGGGCATGGCGCCGAGCGACGGGTGGGAGGTCTTCCACCGATGGTTTCCGCGCTACGAGCTCGACCGACCCGTGGACACGGCGCGCCTCCACGAGCTCCGGAGGATCGTGTGGCTGCTCGAGCGTCTCTTCCGGGCTCCCTTCATCAACAAGAACAACGCGAACTCGGTGAGGATCCCGTACCTGAGGGCGCTGTTCCCGAAGGCGTTGTTCCTGCACGTGGTCCGCGACCGAACGGACACCGCCGTGTCGCTGCTGGGCGCGCGTCTGGCGCACGGGGTCGAGCTCGGTGGATGGTGGTCCGCCGCCCCGCCTCAGTTCCTCGATCACGGATTCCAGGACGACGCGGAACAGGCGATGGCCCAGGTGGTGGGGGTGCGAAGCACGATCGAGGAGGACCTCGCGGAGGCACCCGATCGGGTCATCGGATGCCGCTATGAGGACTTCTGCGCGAAGCCGGATGCATTGTCGACGACGGTGGTGCGCGCGTATTCCGAGCGAGGGGTCGCCCTGCGTGCTCGCAGGAACCACGTTCAGCCGTCCCTGTCCCCGCGCCGGCACGAGCCGGATCGAGCCCTGCGAGCACGTCTGCGCCGAGCCGAGGCACACGTCGTGGACGAGATGGCCCGCCCTCGCCCCGGGGTGCCCCTCGCGCCTCGTCGAGGTCCGGACGATGCCGAAGATTCGCGGCGGCTACGCGAGTACGGGCGCACCTATCCGCTCACCCACCCCGCCTACGGCGTAGCCAGGGTCGCCGCTCGCCAGATACGTGCCTGGGCCCGCCTGCACTTCCGCGGACGCCTCATCGACATCGGCTCCGGAACCAAGCAGAAGGCGCTGCTGGTGGGTGATCTCGTCACACACCACGTCGGACTCGACCATGCGGCCTCGCCCCACGGGCTGCAGGCGGTGGACGTCGTCGGGAGCGCGTACGAGCTGCCACTGGCGGACGAGTCCTTCGACTGCGCGCTGAGCACGGCCGTGCTCGAGCATCTCGAGGAACCGCAGCGGGCGCTCCGGGAATCGTTTCGGGTGGTCTCTCCTGGTGGCATCGCCATCTACACGGCTCCGCTCTTCTGGCATCTCCACGAGGAGCCCCGCGACTTCTTCCGCTACACGCGGCACGGCCTTCGTCACCTGTTTGAGGAAGCGGGATTCCACATCGTCGAGATTCGCCCGTTGGGCGGATTCTGGCTCACGTTCGGGACGCAGCTCGCGTATTATCTGCAGGGATTCCGTCACGGACCCCTCCGCTGGCTCGTGGATGGCTGGACCGCCGCGGGGAACACGGTGTGGCGGCACTTGGATCGGGGGCGGGCCCGTGACGAGCGGTTCACCTGGATGTACGTCGTGGTCGCCCGTCGCCCCCTGCCGGACAGGCGCGCATGAGCCTTACTCGCCAGGTGGTCTCCGGCGTGAAGTGGTCGGCGGCGGGTCGCTACGGCGAGCAATTGCTAGTGCTGCTCGCGACGGCGATTCTCGCTCGGCTGTTGGCCCCCGACGACTTCGGCGTGTTCGGCATGGCGCTTCTGGCCAGCACCGCGTTCACCGTGGTGGCGGACCTGGGCACCGCCACGGCACTCGTGCAGCGGGAGACGATCTCCGCGCCGCTCATCTCCAGCGTATTCTGGTTGAACGTGGGGCTCGGCGTGTTGTATTGCGCAGTAGCCTACCTTGCGGCGCCGCTCGTTGCCGTCTTCTTCACCGAGCCGCTCGTCGCTCCGGTCCTGCGCGTGCTCGCCGGCACACTCGTGCTGGGCGGTATTTCGGCGGTGCCACAGGCGCTGCTGGTACGGCGACTGGCGTTCGACCGACTCGCGGGTGCACAGCTGTTGGCGGTCGCCCTGGGTGCCTTCGCCGGCGTGGCCATGGCCGTGGCCGGCTTCGGCGTCTGGAGCCTCGTCGGTCAACAACTGACGCGCGGCGCGGCCGAGGCGGGGCTGCTCTTGCTCGGCGCGCGGCTGCGCCCGTCCCCTGTCCTTCGGGTGCACGAGCTGCGCGGAGTCCGGCAATTCAGCCTGAGCCTCACCGGCGCCCAGATCGGCTCGTACCTGATCCGGAACCTGGACAACATCTTGATCGGCCGCGTGCTCGGCTCGACGCTGCTCGGGTACTACGACATCGCCTGGCGGCTCATCCAGTATCCTCTCGTGGCCGTCACCAGCGTCGCGAATCGCGTGCTGCTGCCGGCGCTCTCGAGGCTTCAGACCCAGGAGGAGCGCTTCGCCCTCGCCTACCTCCGCTCCTCGGCGGGCGTTGCGTTCGTCTCGGCTCCCGCCATGGTCGTCCTCTTCGTGCTTGCCGAGCCAACCGTACGGTTGCTCCTGGGTGAAGCCTGGGTTCCGGCCGCGCCGCTGGTCATGGTGCTCGCCCCCGTCGGCCTGTTCCAGTCCGTCGGCGCGATGACCGGCAACCTGTACGTCGCTCGGGGCGCGACGGGCAGGCTGCTGGCGTGGACCTTGTTGGCGGCGCCCGTGACCGCGGCAGCGCTGCTGTTCGGCGTGCGGTTCGGGGTGACCGGCGTGGCCATCTCCCGTCTCGTGGCCAATACCCTGCTCTCTCCTCTCAACTTCCTGTTCGCCGCGCAGGGCACCTCCCTCCGACTCCGGGACTTGGCCAAGGCATTGAAGCCCGTGGCTCTTGCGTCGACCGTGGTCGGCGTCGTCGCGGTCGCGGCCCGTCTCGGTCTCGAAAGCCTCGGGATCCAGCAGCCCGTCGTGATCGTCCTGGTAGGATCGGCGTTGGGAGTGCTGGCGTACATCGGAGTTCTCATGGCGAGCCGCCCGCGCGTCCTCGGCGAGGTCCTGGAAACCCTCGGCCTGGCCGGTGTGCCCGGGACGGATCGCCTACGGCATCGGATGAGGCAGGACATGGCCCCCGATACCGACCGGGCATGATCACCGGCCCGCTCGTCATGCATTACAGGTCGTTGTTCTTGCCGGCCTCGGAGACCTTCACGCGCACGCTGATCGCGCATCACCAACGCTATCGGGCGGAGGTGGTGACGCACGAGCGCGTGACTCCGTCGAGCCTCGACCCCGCCCCGGTGCACGTCCTGCCCGAATCTGCCAGCGGTCTTCACGGCCTCGCCCGCCGCTGGATCTGGGCGGCGCGCCTTCCGCAGCGCCGAGCGGTCATCCGTTCCGCGCTCGACCGTCTCCGGCCCGCCCTTGTCCACGCGCACTTCGGCGAGGACACCGTCGTCGGCTCGGCGGCCGCGAGAGCATCGGGGCTTCCGTCCGTGGCGGCGTTCTACGGGTACGACGCAACCGTGCTGGCACGATCGCCGTTCTGGCGCCGCCGCTTCCGGCGCCTGTTCGTGGACGCCGACGCGGTCCTGGCCGAAGGACCTGCCATGGCCGAGCGGCTGGCGGCTCTGGGGTGCCCCGCGGATCGCCTGGTGATCCAACCGATCCCCATCGACCTTCGCCTCTTTCCGTTTCGCCCACCCGCTCCTCGAGGTGAGCGCACCATGCTGCTGCAGGCGTGCCGCTTCGTCGAGAAGAAGGGTGTGGACCTCACCATCGAGGCGTTTGCACGGTTGGCTGCCGACGATGCTGGGCTCCACCTGCGGCTGATCGGTGACGGCCCCGAGCGCATGGCCCTGGAGCGCATGGCCCGGCAGAGCGGAGCCGCCGACCGCATCCAGTTCCTCGGAGCGCGGACGCATGCCGAGTATGCTCGCGACCTGGCCGAAGCCGACATCTTCGTTCAGCCGAGCCGCACCGCGGCCAACGGCGACGGCGAGGGCGGGGCTCCGACCACGCTCCTGGAGGCGCAGGCGGTCGGGCTTCCGATCGTGGCCAGCGACCATGCGGATCTTCCCTGGGTGGTGTCTGCCGGTGCCCTGTTGGCGCGGGAGGGGGACGTGGCGCAGCTGTCGGAGCTGCTCGGGCACCTGCTGGCCCACCGCGAGGAGTGGGGGCGCAGAGCCCTCGCTGGACGACGGCACGTCGTGGAGCGTCACGCCGTCGGTACCGTGATCGGCTCCCTCGAGCGCCTCTACGACCGGATTCTCGCGAGCCCGGGGCGCGGGCCAGCGGCATGATCCGTCGCCTCGCTCGTAGGGCGCTGCGGCAGGTCGCCTTTGCGGGGCGGCGCCGGACGTGTCCCGTTTGCGGCCGGTGCGCCCGGCTCTTCCTCGCGGCCGGAGTCGTACCGCGGCCGGATGCGGCATGCCCCTGGTGCGGGAGCCTGGAACGACATCGGTTCGCCTGGCTGTACCTGCAGCGGGAGGCGGAACTTCTGAGGGGCCCGACGCGCCTGCTCCACCTTGCACCCGAACGCAGCCTCCGGGCGGCGCTGGACCACCTGGCGGGTTTCACGACGGTCACGGCCGACCTCGATCCGACAGGGGTCGAGGTGGCCGCGGACCTGACGGCGCTCCCCTTTCCGGAGGCGATGTTCGATGCCGTGTACTGCAGCCACGTACTCGAGCACGTGATGGACGACCGATCCGCCATGCACGAGGTTCGTCGGGTGCTGCGGCCGAACGGGCTGGCCGTCGTGCAGGTGCCGCTCCGTAACGGTGAGACGTACGAGGATGGATCGATCACCACCCCCGAGGGTCGAGAAGCGGCCTTCGGCCAGCACGACCACGTACGCGTCTACGGCCGGGACATCGTGTACCGGCTCGAGTCGTCCGGATTCCAGGTGGAGGCCTTGACGGCATCGAAGCTGTTCGACCCGGAGGCGGTACGGCGTCATGGGCTGGATCCCGAGGACGTGCTCTTTCGGTGCGTTCGCGTTGGCTGAGCCGGCCGGCGGAGGTGGGCGTGTCACGCCTCGAGTGTCGGTGGTGATCCCGACGCGCAACCGCGCGGAATCGCTCTCACGCGCGGTCGCGAGCATGCTCGCCCAGACATTGCAGGAATGGGAGCTCCTCATCGTCGACGACGGCTCCGAGGACGACACCGGTCGCCGCGTGGCGGAGTGGCAGCTCGCCGACGTTCGCGTGCGGGGCGTGAGGCATGTGGACCGGAAGGGTGGCGGCGCGGCACGTAACTCCGGCCTGCGTCTCGCACGGGCGCCGTGGATCGCGTTTCTCGACGACGACGCGGAATGGATGCCCACGAAGCTCGCGCACCAGCTGGCCCTGGCGCACAACGCCCGGCGTCCGGCGCTCGTCCACGCTCCCGTCCTGGCAGTCGAAGAGGACGGCTCGACCGTGGTGCTCGGGGGAGCGGTCGACCCCGTTGCGCCGTTCCGCACCCTTGCCGGCGGCAACCGGATCGACACGGCGGGCGTCCTGGTCGATCGCGCGGCGGTCGCCGACGTCGGCGGGTTCGATCCCGAGATGCCGCGCCTCCAGGATTGGGACCTTTGGCTGCGCCTGTGCGGCCACGTGACCTTCACCCGGGACGAGGCCGTGCTCGCGCGCACGTTCCGCATCGGAACCCGCATCTCCACGGATCCCGGCGGGCTGCGGCGGGCCGCGGAACGGCTGATCCGAAAACACCCCTCGAGCCGGCGGCTTCGCACCTGCCTCGGGCACATGCTGGTCTGCGAGGGTGAGGCCGGCGCGGGCGTGCGAATGTTGCGAGGTGAGGGGCCCGGATATCGGCGGAGCCCTTCACTGCACGCTCGCCTCGCGATGGCCAGGTTCTTTCCAGGGGGCTACCGGTCCTTGGCCCGTGCCTCCGAGCGTTGGCGCCGGGCCCGAGTTTCCGTCGATCCGTGGCAGGACTCGAGCGCGTGACCATTCCGCATGCGGAAGGAGCCCCGGTCCGCGCCAGCGTGATCGTTCCGAGCTGGAACGGCGCGGCGCTGCTGCCGCGCGTGTTGGACTCGCTGCGGGTTCAGCGGTTCGGGAGTTTCGAGGTCATCGTCGTCGACAACGGCTCCGAGGACGGGTCCCTCGACCTTCTGCACACGCGGTACCCCGACGTCCGGCTGGTGAGCCTGGGGAGCAACCGCGGCTTCGCCGGCGCCGTCAATGCAGGGCTGGCGGCGGCGCGTGGAGAGATCGTAGCCCTGCTGAACAATGACGCCGTCGCGGATCCGGGTTGGCTGGCGGCGCTCGTGGCCGCACTGGACGCGCACCCCGAGGTCGCATCGTGTGCGTCGCGGATGCTGGACCTGCACGATTCCCGTCGCATCGACTCCGCGGGCGATCAGCTCGGCATATTCCCGTCGAACTGCGGCCACGGCCAACTGGACGACGAGAGATTTCGCCAGCCGGTCTACGTCCTCTCGCCTTGTGCCGGCGCCGCCGCGTACCGCCGCATCCTCCTGCAGGATCTCGGTGGGTTCGACGAGCGGTTCTTCGCCTACATGGAGGACGTCGACCTCGGCGTACGCCTGCAGTTCTCGGGTTACGACTGCCTCTACGTGCCGGAGGCCGTTGTGCATCACGAGGGGGCACGGACGAGCGACAGGCTCCCGGAGATGAAGTTCTTCCTGCTCATGCGGAACTCGCTCTTCGTCTTCTTCCAGTACATGCCGCCGCTGCGACGCCTGGCCTGGAGTCCCGTGGTGCTCGCTCGAGTGCTCCTGAACTCGCGGCGGGAACGGCATGAATGGCGCGCGGGATGGCGGGCGATCTGGGCGGCTCTGAGTGACTGGCCCCGGATTTCCGCCCGTAGGCGGGCAGTCCGCCGGAGCGGGCTGCTCTCGTGGGGCCAGTTCCGACGTCGACTCCCGCAGCCCCTTGCCCACTCCGGCTTCGCGGCGCCGGCTCTGGGGCGCACCGCGGGGGCCCGCCGGCCGGTACCCTCACCGAGTGCGAGCGCTCGGTGCGCCCCCTCCACGGACGAGGCGGCCGTCGATGTCGTGATCGTGAACTGGAACGGCGGCCGCTATCTCCGGGGCGCGCTCGACGCCCTCCGACGCTCGACCGTCGAAGCGCGCGTGGTTCTGGTCGACAACGCGAGCGGCGACGATTCGCTCGCCGTTGCGGCGGCCTTTCCCGAGCTGGACGTCGTGGCCCTCGACACCAACGTCGGCTACGCGAGCGGCGCGAACATCGGCCTTGCCCGTGGAAGCGCTCCCTACGCCCTGGTCATGAACCCGGACGTGCTGTTGGAGCCGGAGTACCTGAGGACCCTGCGCGCTCGCCTGGGAGCGGCCCCCCGGGTGGGAGCGGCGCAGGGAAAGCTCTACCAGATCGAGAGCGGACGATTCCTCGCGGGCGGGCAACCCGAGCGGCGCCTGCTGGACTCGGCCGGACACGCCATTCTGCTGAGCCGGGTCGTGGTGGATCGTGGACAGGGGCATCCCGACGATCCCAGGTACGATCGGGAGCGGACGGTCTTCAGCGCGACCGGTGCGGCGCTCTTCCTACGACGCGCCATGCTGGGCACATTGAGCCCGGAGGGGCATTTCTTCGACCCGGCGTTCTTTGCGTACAAGGAGGACATCGACCTCTGCTGGCGTGCGCGCCTGCGTGGTTGGGAGGTCCTTTACGTCCCGGCGGCCGTCGCACACCACGTGCGATCCATGCCGGGAGGCAACCGTTCCGCGTGGCGATGCCTTCCGCAGGCGGCACGTCGTCATTCCTGGAAGAACCACTACCTGATGATGATCAAGAACGACCGGGCGCGAGACCTGCTGGCATCGCTCCCCCACGTGCTCGGCTGGGAGATCGCTCGCTTAGGCTATGCCGCCCTGCAGGATCCTCGGGTCCTGCCGGCCTACGGCCAGCTTCTTGCGCACGGCGTCGAGGGGCTCCGGCAGCGGGCGCTCAGCCTTCGCGAGGCGCGCCGTTCGGGTGTCGACCCGTCTCAGTGGTTCAGCCGGCGTGCGGCGATACGGCCACCCCCGGCACCATCGCCGATGCGAACCCGGGACGGCGAGACGGCACGTGCATGAGGCGGCGGCAACGCACGCGCCGCGTTCGAGCCCGGAGGATGTTTGGCGGCATCCGAGGCCCCTCGTTGCCCTCACGGCCACCGCAGTCCTGCTTCGCCTCCTCCTCTTCCTCGGCCGCGGCGACTACGTCGCCTTCGATGAGGGGTGGTACCTCTTGCTCGGCCGCAACCTATGGTCGGGGGAGGGCTACACGCTGTCGGGCCTCCAGCACGTAACGCTGTCGCCGCTGTTCCCCGTGCTGGCGGGCGCGCTGGACGTAGTCGGTGGCGACATCGTATGGGCGGGCCGGATCGTGGCCGCGCTGTCGGCCGGGCTGCTGGTCGTGCCGTGCTGGTTCATCTTCGGCCGGCTGGCTGGGCGTGCGACGGCGCTCGCGGCCTGCGCGTTCGTAGCCTTGATGCCTTCGCTGGCGCCATTCGTCGCCCCCTACTGGATCGGATGGGACCTCTGGGTCGGTGCGGAGCCGCTCCTGCATCTTCTCCTGTTCACTGGCATCGCGCTCTTCCTCCGCGCCTGGGAGTCGGGCGCCAAAGGCGCCGCCGCCATGTGTGGCGTCTCGTTCGGACTCGCTTACGTGGCCCGCCCCGAGGCGATCGTCGCGTTCGGCCTGCTCGCGATCGTGGCCGTGGCCGCTGCCCGGCGCCAGCTCCGGACGAGGGCCGTCGCCATCGTGCTGTGTGCCGCCGGCTTCGCCCTCACGGCGGCGCCCTACTGGTCGTACCTGCACGACACGCTCGGGCGCTGGGCGATCACGGGCCGGGGCATCCAGGTGACGGCTTCGGCGCGCATCGACGGAGGCGGATCAGGCGGGCGCGCCACCGACATCATCGAGGCGATGCTGTGGCAGGACGAGTCGACCTACGTCCGGAGGCTGTACTCGCTGAACGCCGCAGGAACGGGGCTCGCCAACGGGTACTGGGGAGTCGAACCGAACCGGCCCGTCGGCACGGACGTCGCCGACGGTGATGCGGGGTCCTCTCAGTCCGCCGCTCCGGAGACGGCTGGCTCCCCGGCAGACCCGTCCGCCGCCAGCTCACCCGCACCGGAGCGGCCGAACGCGACGCGCGACTCGGACGGGGAGGCCTCCACGTCCCGGCTCCCCCGCTACGCCGAGGCGCTGGGCGTCGTCTTCCCTTGGTACCTCTGGCTCTTCGTCGTGGTCGGCCTCGGGGCGGGCGGAAG
>CAYYRT010000290.1:0-12363 GCA_964474055.1 uncultured Acidimicrobiaceae bacterium
ATCGTCTCGCGGTAGATCTCGGAGAGCCCGTGCCAGCCGGGGCCGGAGGGGATCGACGCGAGGTGCTCCTTCAACGGGATGACGCGGATCGACTCGATCGCGAAGTCCGCGTCATCGGCGTCGCTCGGTTGGAGCAGGAGGTTCCGCATCGCGCTGATCCGGAACGTCGCACCCGCTTCGCGCAGCGCATACGTGAGGAAGTCGTCCCCCGGCGTGAGCTCCGCCCTGAGCTGTGGGCGCGCCTGCTCGGAGATGGCGTCGATGACGTCCTGCCTCGCGTCGGCGTCCAGCTCCTGCGCGCCGTTGAAGTTGAGTCCGACCGTCGTCCCCGCCGAAACGCGCATGCGGACCTCGACGGCGTAGAGCAGGTCGTTGTCGTCGAGCCCCTCCGGTAGGTGTCCGAGCACGATCGGGACCGCGCCGGTCCTGCCGACGAGCAGCCCGTCGCGAACCTCGAGGCGCGAGACGTCCGACAGGACGCTCCAACCCATCGCTCCGGAGCTCTCCTCTGGCTCGGGCACGGTCCCGTTCCCGTCGAAGCGCCACTCGGTGCGGGGCGGCGCGGAGGTCGCCGACGTTCCCGCGATGGAGGCGCCGTCGAACTCGTCGATCAGACGCACCCAGATGGTCTCCGGCTGGGTCCCGCACGCGGCTGCGAGGAGCGCCAAGATCGGTAGCGCCGAGCGGATGCGCATGGTCTCACCTTCCGGGGCAGTGCTTCGGGAGTGTCGAGAGGGGAGGCCAAGATAGGGGGCGGAAGACCGCCGGGCGAACCTAACGCGCATCCTCCGACATGCGTCTATTCCGTACTGAAGCCGTCGTCCCAACCTCGAGGAGCCTCCATGCATCGTCGTTTCGTGTTCCGCTGCGCGCCCGTCGGCCGCCTTTCGCTGGCCGTGGCCGCCGCGTTGACCTTCGCGGCCCTCGCCGCGGCCCCCGCCCAGGCGCAGACGCTCTCCGGCACCTGGACCATCACGTCGGCGGGGCGGGGTGGCCCCGTCGACCGCATGCTCGTCCTCGCGCAGGAGGCCTCCACGCTCACTGGCACGATCACGCTTCCGGCCTTCGGTCGCCGAGGGGGCGGCGGGGGCGGCGCGCCGCAAGCGGTCGCGATCTCGGAGGGGTCCGTGAACGGGAACGCGTTCAGCTTCGCCATGACGGTCGACGTCCAGGGCAACACGTTCACGCAGCGCTTCTCGGGCACGTTCGAGGGCGACGCGTTGCAGGGGCAGATCGAGGGAGGCCGTGGGGGCGCGCAGCCGTTCACGGGCAGGCGCGGAAGCTGAGCGGGGAGGGGCGAGCGTGAGGCCGGCCTCTCCTCAACTTCGCCGCAGCGCGTCGTGGTCGAGCCACCGCGTCACCATCACGAGCGCGCCGTCCGAAGCGCGCGGCCTTTCGCGCTCGCTTCGAAGTCGGCGGCCACATGGGGGCTCAAACCTGAACGTGCCGGACGCAAGCGCAGCCGCGTAGCCGACGACCCTGTCGAGCGCGGACGACTCGTCCGCGTCGAACAGGAACCCGGCGATACGGTCCTCCACCGTGTCAGCCAACCCCCTTACTCGTCGCACCAGCGCGCCGTTTCGTTGAGCTCGACGGATAGGCATCTTAGGGGCATGGCCTCCGCGACCGGTTCCGAGCAGCGCGTAAGCAGTCCGGAAGCAGAGCGGCGTTCCCGCCCGTTTCGCCGTGGCGGTTTTCGACCAAGGGCAGGAATCAGCGGACGTTGACGACAACCTTGCCCTTGGCGCGGCCCCCCTCGACGTAGGTCATCGCCGCGTTGGTCTCTTCGAACGGGAAGGTCCGGTCCATCACCGGGCGAATGGCCCCCGAGTCGATCAGCCTGGTGATTTCGCCCAGCTGGGCGCCGTCCGCCCGCATGAACAGGAACGAGTAATTGACGCCGAGGCGCTTGGCCTTGCGTCGGACGCCGAGGCTCAGCAGGCCCAACAGCTGCTGCAAACCCCAGTTCAACCCCTGCTCCCGGGCGAAGGCCGGGTCTGGCGGGCCGGAGATCGAGATGAGCTGGCCGCCCGGCTTGAGCACGGCCAGGGATTTCCGGAGCGTATCGCCGTCCAGGCTGTTCAGCACCACGTCGTAGTCGGAGAGGACAGTCTCAAAGTCCTGGCGCTTGTAGTCGATGACGACATCCGCCCCGAGACTTTCGACCAGGTCGACATTCGCCGTGCTCGTGGTTGTAGCGACTGTCGCGCCAAGGTGCTTTGCCAACTGGATGGCGAAAGTGCCGACGCCACCGGAGCCGGCGTGAATCAGCACCTTCTGGCCGCGCTGCAGCCTTGCCCGCTCGACCAGCACCTGCCAGGCGGTAAGGCCCACCAGGGGAATCGACGCCGCCTCATCCATGCCGAGGGTTTTCGGCTTCGGCGCCACGTCGGCTTCATCGATCGCGATACGTTCGGCGAAGGTCCCGATCCGGCGGTCGCGAGGCCGGGAATAGACCTCGTCCCCCGGTTTGAACTCGTAGACCTTCGATCCGACCTGGACCACTGTTCCGGCAAGGTCATGCCCGAGGATGAACGGCGGGCGGTAAGGGAGGACGGGCTTGAACTCGCCGTCCCGGAGCTTGGAATCAAGGAGATTCACCCCAGCCGCGTGGATCTCGACCAGCACATCTCTCTCCCCGACGGTTGGCTCCGGCATCTCTCCGAAATGCAGGGCCGCCTTCTTCTTGTATTGATCGACGATGTACGCCTTCATTCCGGTCCACCCTTCAGTCTCATTCAAGCGACGGTCACGGTTGGAGCCGTGCGCAGCTTTTCGTTGCTCTTGGTTGATGTTCAGGCGACCGTGCGGTAGCGCTCGGCCGGATGCTGGTTCCCATAGTTTGCAAGCATGGCCTGGCGCGCGGCCTGAAGCGCGTCCCACTGACCGGCATCGGGAAGCGGCGGGATGGTTACCGGTTCGCGGCGGTCGAAGCCGACCAGCGCCGCATCAACCAGATCGTCCACCTCCATCACGTTGGAGAGCGTGTTGACGTCGGCGCCGACGTGCTCCCAGATCTCAGTTCGCGTCGTGGCGGGAAGCACGGCCTGGACGTAGACACCCTTCGGCGCGAGCTCGAGGCTGAGCCCCTGCGACAGAAACAGCACGAACGCCTTGGTTGCGCCGTAGACCGTCATGCCGAACTCCGGCGCCAGGCCGACCACTGAGCCGATGTTGACGATCGCCCCTTCGCCGCTCTTCGCAAGTCGCGGAGCGATGGCGCTGGCAAGCCGCAGAAGTGCGGTCGTGTTGAGCGCAACCAGCCGCGCGACGTCGTCGGTGCGCTGCTCGATGAAGCTTCCGCCGATGGCCGTTCCAGCGTTGTCGACGAGGATCCCGATGCGGGCGTCATCGCGCAGTCTCGTCTCTACCGCCGCAAGCTCGGCAGGTTGCGTGAGATCAGCCTGGATGATGTCGACCGCCACGCCATGTTCTTGAAAGCTGCCGGGCTCCCAGGGCGGCGGGCCTTGCCGCGGCCATCCGCCATCAGACCCCGGCTGCACGCTCGGCCATGACGGAAGGCCTTCGATCGCAGATCGACCGTATCGGCAAGGCGCTCCCGGGGTTGGACGCGGCAGTTAGACGCCGCGCGGCGATCGGAAGCTGGGCGGCGATGGTGGGCGCGGTGATTCTCGCGCGGGCAATCGATGATCCCGCGCTGTCCGATGAGATTCTCGGAGAGACGCGAGCCTGGATCGGACTCAACGTCATCGACGATGTGACGAAGGCCCGGAAGGACTCCAACCCTCCGCGGCGTAGCGATGCCGCGCCGCCTCGGAGAGGGTCCTGAAAATGAACCCGGACCGACTGCAGTGCGCCAGAACGCTGGTTAGGGCGTCGAAGAAGCGTTTTCGGTCATGCGAGTCTCGAACGAACGGGGTCGCTCCCGGCAGCAAGGTGCATGAGTGGAAGGTGACCTGGAGAAAGGACTGACCGGACAGCACACAGGCCTCGACCAAACGTATCATGGTCTCACCTGTGGATGTCTCGGGCGAGAGCCACCGCCTTGCCAACAACCCAGCGCGATCGAGTATGCCCACCACGCGCAATCGCCGCGCCGCGCTGCGCTCGAGCCATGTTCGGGCTCTTGCGCGGCGTCTGTGATCTCCAGCGAGAAAGCCGATCGTCGTCGGGAGTTCAACCATGGTGCCGGTTGACAAAGGCGTGAACGGATCGCTCGGCTGAAATCTGTATGGCTGGTTCGGGGCGTCGGAGAAGTCCGGTCCACTCTCCGAGGTCCAGTCGATGAACGGACTGACGGAACAGTCGATGGAGAAGCCTTCCTCGGCTAGCGGCATCGCCACTGAGGGCCCGAACCCCCATCGCCCTGCGCGGAACGCTCGTGGCTCCACTCGGAGCTCCGTCCGCAAACAGCGCTTGATCTCCGCCAACTTGGCGCGGTTCTCTCCATGAGAAAGGGTGCACATCATTGATCGATGTACGCCCTCGGTTCGGAGTGGCGGCGTGTTCCACGGGTGACAATGCCCACCGATTTCTACGCCTTCTCGCGAAGCAAGGTGACCAAGGACGGCAACGGCTGCTGCGTCACGCAGAGGTGGGCGGTTGACCAGGTAGGTGGGCCGGACTTCCCAATGGTCGAAGAGCGCCTGTAACTCAACTAGATGACCGATATTGTTCGTCTTGGCTGCGTGTTCCGCGAATGATCCCCAGTTGTCCTCTTCGGTATCGATGGACACGGCAACACTTATCTGCCTACCGTTCGTAGATTGAGGCATACTTCTGAGCCATTGCCGAGGCGGAGAATTCCTTCAAAGCTCGGGCGCGGGCCGCCTTGCCCAGCTCGTTCCTCAGGGATGGGCTGTCGATCGCCCTTTGTAGTTGCTCTGCCAGCGATACTGCGTCCCCCGCCGGCACCAAGAGTCCGAGACTGTCGTTGGATATCAACTCTGGGATGCCACCCACGTCTGTTGCCACAATCATCTTGCCCGCCAACATGGCTTCGATGATGGCCATGGGGAGGCCCTCTGAGAGCGACGGCATGACGATCACATCTGCGGCGTGCAGCAGGTCCGGCACATCCGACCGAAATCCGAGGAGGTGAAAACGGTCCTGCATACCCAACTCAGCCGAGCGCGCAGCGAGGCGGTCACGCTCCTCGCCGCGTCCCGCGACGACCGCCACGACTCGCGGTTTGCCACGGTTCGCGAGCAGCACCAGGGCCTCCAAGAGAATGGCGTGCCCCTTTACGGGGTAGAGATTGCCGACTGCGAGAATCAAGAGGTCACCCTCGGAGAGCTGCAAGTCCCGGCGAATGCGGAGCCCCTGGCCCTCCAACGGGGTTGCGCCATTGTGCACCACGATCACCGACTCGTCTGCCAGATGAAGCGCCTTGAGCAGCGCGTGCTTCACACTGTTGGAGACCGCGACAGTGCGAGCACTCAGGCTGACAGCCACGCGAAGGGCCATCCGCCGCCTCAGGCGTTCGGCAAAATAGGATCCACCGTGCATCGTGATTACGTGGCGGCAGCCACCCAGTCGTGCCGCACCCGCTCCGACCACCGCCATCGTGAATTCGTGACTGTGCAGGACGTCCAGGCGCCGCTTACGGACAATGGAGTTGAGCCGGCGAATCGATGTGCCATCCAAGGATCTGCCCAAGTCCACAGCCTCTCTCTCGATCCCTAGCTCCGCGAATCGCGAGGACAGCCAGCCTTCGCCTTTGAGAGGGCCGACCGCGATGACGTCGTGTCCGGTCGACCGCAACTCCCGCGCGAGTTCCAGAAGCATGGACTCGGCACCACCGGGCCCATCAGTCTCGATCGCAAGGGCCACCTTCATTCGAGTCCCTCCGACGGACTGATGGCTGCAGGGCCATGCTTGCGTTCGAAGCTCATCGGTGAGTCGCAGTCCAGCGCCGAGTGCGCCCGCCGAAAGACAGACCAAGCGCGACGTCGAGCGACTCTAAGACCGCGTAATACGCGCATTTTGGAGGTCGGGCTCGGAAGCTCGACCCAGGCGAGCATCCTCGTGTCGGTCGCGAGCGAGCGCTTGTAGCGTACGGCGTCCGGCTCGCCACCCAGGAAGTCGTACTCGACCTCGCCGAGATGGAGGTAGTGCTTGATGGCGAGCGCGTGCGCGACCAGGCCGGGCTTGAGCCGATTGTCGTCGTGGAACGCGAGACCCGACTGGAAGAGGTTCACGCGGCCGCGGTAACGGAGGTAGTAGAGGTAGGCGATCACCTCGGTGCCGAAGCGCACCCGCAGGATCTCGGGCGTGAAACATCCGGGCGCTGCGGGCCCAGTTGCTCCCTCTAGCAGGTCTGCATGGAAGCCACGGATCGAGGGGTCGGCGAACGCTCCCGTCTCTCCCCGCTCGCGCCAGCGCTCGGCGTGAAGCGTCACGAGCCCATCGAACCAGTCCCGCGTCTCGTCAGCCGAGCCTGCATTGCTCACCTGGGGTTCTCCGAACCAGTCCTCGTAGAGGCGGAGAGCCCGGCGAATCTGCGAGCGCGTGTTGGCTGATAGGCTCGAGAGGTAGGACTCTCCGCCTTGGCGAATGAGCTCGAGGTTCACGAAAGGCGACTCACTCGAGTGCCCCTCGTGCAAGCCCCCCGGCCAGCGGGCTCCGAGCTCATGCCAGAGGTCTTCCCGCACGCCCACGAGCGCGAGCTCGTCGACACCCTCGTCGATGACACGTCGCACCAGATCGTCCAGGACCGCCGCGCGATGCTCGGGCACCGTCAGGACGTCGTTGTGCTCACACCCGAGACCCACGCCCGATGCGTTCAGATAGGCTCGCGTCACTGGAAACGGGCCGAGCCGGGCCGCCCCGACGGAGAGCAGCGCACACCCCACGGCCATGCCGTCGGCATCGCGCCAAACGAGGCCCTCGGGACGACGCTCAGGCCCGAAAGCAGCGAGCCAGGCGCCGACCCACTCGACGCTCAGAAATGCGGACGCGTCCGACGCACCGAGCGTCTTCCACACGGGAGCGAGCGCCTCCCAGAGGGTGTCACTGAACGGGATGACCTCACAGCGCATTGGATTCAGCTCCCGACGGGAGGCACGCAGAGAGCCGGCCAGCCCCGCCGGGGATCTCGAGCCAAACGCCCGAGAGCACGGGTGCACCGCCGTCGTAGGCAAAGCTGAGGCCCTCGAATCGAAGCCCCTCCGACAGGGGGCAGCCCCTGAAACTCGAAGAGCACATAAACGCCAGTGCCGAGCAGCAGTGTGAGCCCTGGCTCCTGGAAGAAGCGCGTGAGCTCGTTCGCGTACACCTCCCGACGGAGGGCCGCATCCAGCTCGACGATCGACTTCTCCAGGATCGGCTCGATCAGCCGCTCCCGTCCCATCGCCTTCATCGGCTTGAGGCTACCCACCACGTCGACGAACGGGCCGGCGAGCGTCCTCGTAAGGTCCGTCTGCGCTTCTCCGGAGCGACGTACCAGACCCACGAAGCCACGCAGCGCGCCCAGCAGCGCCGCGCCGGAAACGAGGGCAAATAGGCTGGTCTGCCACGAGATGAGCGTGCGGGCTGCTCGAGATTCATGTCTCGCACCAGGCGCGCGACCTCGTGGATCATCGAAGATAGGGATTGGGATTCATAGGCCCTCCTGCCCGAAGAGGCAAGGTAGGAAGCGGTCTTCGAGGGCGCGAGGAGGCGCGACGAGCGGATGGCGATGGAATCGGCGAGGGGGGGCGAGCCGAGGGGAGCGCTCGGTGAGGGCTCGGCCCGCACGGGCGCCGCAGATGGGGCCGCCCTGGCTCATACCTCAGCTTGGTGCCGACGTCGACTTGTCGGGGTGCGTCACCCGCGAGGCCGACTCGGGGACCCCGGTCGCCGCCCGCAGGGCGTGTGCCGCCTCCACACAGTCCTCGGGTGCGCACTCGGCACTCAGGGTGACGAGCTCAGACGCCGCGTAACGACGGAAGAAGGCAAGGATCTCGAGGAGCTTCGCCTTGCTCGCTAACGGTGTATCGAAGCCCGCCACCCGGTACCAATACCAGACGACGCGGGGTGCGTCCGGTCCGCGCACGATTGCCTCGCGCACGAATCGACGGGTCGCGCCGATGGGCCCGATCAATCGATCGGTGACGATCAGCGAGTCGGGAGCGATGGAGTTGTTGTACTGAATGAGCTCCTCGCCCTGACGCTGGTCGAGGAAGTAGTGTCGTGCGCCTTCGATCACCACCCCATCGAATCGGAGATTCCACGCCGCGACGTCGTCGATTCCCGTGAAGTCGGGGCGCCAGTCGGCATCATCGGCCGCCCGCTCCTCGGCTCTCCAGGAGGCCTCGATCCCGAGCACGCTCACGTCTCGATTCAGCTCGCCGGAGCGCGGAATCGCGCCGACCATCATGAAGAGAATCGGGCCCAGCATCGCGGCTCCCCCAGCGTAGGCGGCTTGGCGAACGTTTGGTGGGTCGACGTGCTTCGGGGCCTCGTCGTCAGCGGGCCTGTTCTCTACCTCCGCTCGCTGCGAGAAGGACGCGGCGTCGCGAAGCTGGATCCGCCGCGCGAGGGAGTAGGTGGGAATCATGAGCAGCGTGAAGATGGCCCACCCCTGCCACAGATGGTCCTCGATGAGTCCAGACTGCATCGCGGTCGCCTCACCGATGAAGATCAGGACCGAGACGCGAATCCAGTTACCGAGAATCGAAGCGGCGCCGGCCAGCGCGACGATCTTGAGTTGGGTCTGCCAGCGGTCTACGAAGAGGTGGGCGTAGAACGCTCCGAGCACCAGGCCGCCCATGAGGTAGTTGATTCCAGAACACCCCGATTCGACGAGGAACGTCCCGGCCGAAATGTTGATGAAGTCGTATCCGACTTCGGCGTCGATCCCCGCGAGCCGAGTTGCGGCCCCGCTCGCGATCACCGTCGCACGTTGAAGAACCGGGATCGATACGCTCCAGAATGGAATGCCGAGCAAGAAAGTCAGCCCAATGACCAGGACCTGGCGACGCCCGGCACCTCCGAAGCTGGCCAGGCCCCAGGCGGTGAGCACTCCGGCGAACAAGATCTGGTGGACCGTGCGGACGCTCATGATGACCGCGAACATCCAGGCCACGGAAAGGAGCGCGACGATGGGGAGGAGGTCGAATAGCCCCTGCCCAGTGCCGCGAACCACGATGCCCCGGTCCCGCCACACGAGCCAGGCTACGAGACCGCCGACGAAGAAGCCCTGCTCCTGATACGAGACATTCCACGTGTTCGGAAAGCTCACGAGCGTGGGCCAGAAGGCCAACAACAGCAGACCGAACAGCACGCAGACAACGCGACGCTCCTGCGTCGGGTCAGCGGGAATCTGCCGGCCGTTTGGGGCGACTTCACGCTCCCAAGGTGTCGTCGACGTCAGTCGCTGCGGGACTCCTCCGCGGGGCCCTCGGGCCTCGCGTCTGCCCCGCTCTCACCCGTGGCCGCGTGACTTAACATCCAGAGCAGGGCGAGCCCGATGGCCATCACCGTGAACATCCGGATCTCCATGCCGACGAACGACTGATTCTGCGGCGCGGGGAGGGCGCGGTAGACCTTGATGGAATCCACAGCGTAGAGGACGGTCAAGGGCACGCTGAGGACCAGGGCGATGAGCCCGCACTGCCGAAGACGCTCGAGGACCCCCACGTCCCCCCTGACCTTCGCGGCCAGTAGGATCCCCACGGCCGCCGTCCCGATCATCGGGGCGGAGGCGATGACCATGTTGCTGCTGACGTGCCGCCAGGACAGGAGCGACGGATTCGGCGGCCACGCCGCGAACACGAAGCCGACGCCGGGGCCCAGCACGACGAGCACCGCCAGGAAGTAGGCCGCCGTCGCGAGGGGGCGCCACGGCGACGCCGGCGCCGCGGTGGCTCCGCTCACGCGCCCGGCTTATGCGCGAAGGGTCCGCGCGCCAGAAAGGGTCCCGACTCGCTTCGGCGCGATCGACTCTTCCCGCGGGCCTTCAGTGCGGCCCAGCCGAGCACGGCCGCGACGACGGCCGCATAGAGCAGCAAGAGCGTCGTGCGAGCCAGGCTCCGATCGAATCCCCTGAGCAAATCCTCTCTCACGGTGGCCCGGAGCTCGAGCCCTTCGAGCGCGATCATCATGGCCAGCCCTGCCAACACCGGCGCGGCCAGCAGGCTCAACCCGGCGAGTGTTCCCTGGGCCGCTCGATGCTCGAGCAGGGTCGCGGACAGGATCGCCGTGAAGAGGCCGACCACCGGCATGGTGAGCCGGTCTCCCAGAAGTCCGATGGTCGCGAAGCGCCATACTCCGGAGCCGGGATTCATCGGCCAGGTGATGACCATCCACTCTGAGAGCGGCCCCACGATCAGCAGGAGGGCCAACAGGTAGAGAAGCCACCCGAGCGCGCGCGGGTCCCGGAGGTTCGAGTTCATCGCCACTGACGTTCCGGGCTCCCGGAATGAAGGACGGGCTTGCGAGCGGCGCGTGCGGCCGAATCAAATATTGTGGATCGGCGAAAGCGGGGCAAACAGCCGTGCGATCTCCGGCGACTCCAAAGGCAAGCGGCCTCCCAGGGCTTCTCGGGAGGCCGCTCGAAGCTTCACCGCAGAAGGCGTCAGACCCTATAGACGCTGGTCCCGCGGCGGCGCCACGCGGCAAGGGCAAGGGCCGTCAGGCCGGTGCCCAAGAGCAGCAGGATCGACGGTTCCGGGACCGAGACGTTCGGCCTGGGGCCGCCCGGTACGGGGCCGCCGCTGAAGCCTAGGCTGCCCAAGTCGTCATTGCCGGTCCCAAAGTCACCGCCCTCGCTGCAGTCGCCCGAGATGACGTTGTTATCCATCGTCACGGCACCATTGAGGGCGATGGCTCTCCCGCACACGATCTTCGCGCTGGTCGTCATGGTGACGCTCGCGAGCGCGATGATATTGCCCAGGAACACCGAGCTCGTCCCGAGCGTCGCGGAGCTGCCGACCTGCCAATACACGCCGTTCCCCGCCCCCCCACCATTGATGTAGGACACCGTCGAAGCACTGGCGGTCGTGAGCGTGCTCCCGATCTGAAACACGAACTCGGCATTTGGGTCGCCCTGGAAGTCGAGTATGAGCTCTCCTGTCAACTGGGCCGATGACGAGAAGAAGTACACGCCCGGCGTGAGTGTCATTCCCCCCAGATCCATACCCGAGAAGTTTTCGGTGAACGGCAGAGCGGCAAGGGCATTGTATGCAAAGACGGCATCCGCTTGCGCCTGTAGGGCGACGCCGTCCGTTTGATGGACCGTTCCTTCGAGGGTGATCGCATTCGCTCCCGGGCCCAGGCCGGTGATCGATGTGCCCGGAGAGACGCCCAGGTCTCCCTTGATGGTGGTCTCCCCGATGTTGGTGACCGTTTGGTCCCCGAGGACACCGAAATTCTGCGCAGTTCCCAGACGGTTCTGCGCCAGCACAGCTGAGGGGCCGCTCATCAGCACCACGAGCGCCAGAACTGCGGAAGGAGACGTCGGTCGGACACCCGTCCTCGGTCTCAGCGTGCGCAGCTCGTTTGGAGTGTTAGACATTCGGGTGCTCCCCTTTTCCGAGACCTCTTTGAATCGGCGTATTCGCGTGGTCGCAAGAATCGTGCGCGGTGACGGCGGTCACGTAATGATGTCCTATGTCTCTAATTCACAATTACTTAGAATCAAATCGCAATACGGTTCATTCCGAACGAACGTGGTCCTGTCGAGAATCGTGTTGCGCTGCTACCACACCGGTCCGGTGCCGGCAGTGGCGCGTCTGGCGTGCAGCGTCGCACGAGTTCAGCTGTGACGGTGGCTGCCGTCTATGGCGAGCCATTCGTGCCGTTCCCGAGCCGGCCGCCGGCGAGCGTCTTCGTCGCGGACGGGTCCGCAGTGAGCGTCCACACGGGGAGAGACCTGCCTCGGCTCACTTGACCCCGTTCAGGGCTCTCTGCTCGAGCCAACCTTCTCGTTCGACCCCAGCGTGAACGATCTCCGCCACAAGAGCGTTCCCTTCCGCGTTGAAGTGGCCAATGCATGCCCGCACCCGGGCGGCTAGTTCGCACGGGCTGCGGCCTGCCAGGCGCTGCAGCATGGCGTGCGAGAGATCCACGACCGGCGTGCCGCGCTCCGTCAGCCGATCGATCAGACTCTGGTAGGGGGGAGCAGGACTCCGGGCCATCCTGTCCAGAGTCTTCGGAGACGGAAACACGACGACGAGCAGGCGGCTGCTCCGAGCGGCGAGCTCGCGCTCGAATGCAGCGACGATCGCAGCGGTGATGTCGAGCGCGCGCGAACCGTGGCCTGCTGCATAGAACCGCGCCCAGTAGGTGCGCCCGCGCAGGACGGCCTGGACGTCGGGATGGAAGAACAGACGGAGCGCTACCAACGTGAACGGGAACTCGGGCCGCACGGGACCGGCGCGGCTCCCGGGAAGGAAGTGTTCGTCGGTCAGGAACCGCTCC
>CAYYRT010000291.1:0-4845 GCA_964474055.1 uncultured Acidimicrobiaceae bacterium
GGTTACCTGCGGGCTGCTCGCCGGCACCTATCGCGCCGAGTTGCTTGCTCGGGGTTTCCTGATCGAGCGGACGGTCACGCCGGCAGACCTCAAAGCGGCCAGTTCGTTGGCAAGGTTCAACGCCCTTCGTGGATGGGAAGAGGCCACGCTTCTTTAAAGGCTTGCCACGAAAGCGGCGTACTCGTCGAGTCGGGCGAGGACCTCTGGTGGGCTTTTCGGAGGGACGTTGAAGATCGCCCTGGTCACGCCTAGTTCGGTCAACTGTTCGACTTTGTCTCTATCCGGGATGGCTGAGAAGGCTGAGATCTCGAATGTGGCAGGATCCCGGCCAGCCGCAGCGAGCGCCGCGCGGACCACGTCGAGACGTCCGACCAGGTCGTGACGGGCATTTGGCATCCATCCGTCGCAGAACTCGACCATGTCGGCGATGGTCTTGGGGCCGGCGTCACCACCCATGATGATTGGTGGATGAGGTTTTTGCACCGGTTTGGGCCACGCCCAGGACGGTTCAAGATGGATCATCTCCCCGTCGAAGGCGGCTTCCTCCTCGGTCCAGAGCTTTTTCATCAGCAGAATCTTCTCGCGCATCAGTGCCCGGCGCTCCCTGTACGCAACGGAGTGCGAGGCCATCTCCTCCTTGTTCCAGCCGTAGCCGATGCCGAGGATGAAACGACCGCCCGAGAGCACATCGACCGAAGCGACTTCTTTTGCCAGCCAGATCGGATCACGCTGGGGGACCAAGGTGATCCCGGTGCCCAGTTTGATGACCGACGTCACCGCCGCCGCAGCACCAAGGGCGACGAAGGCGTCGTGGGTGCGGGGGTAAAAGTCTGGGAGGGGAGGTGCTCCCACTTTTCCTCCCCAGGGCGATATGCGGGAGACTGGTATGTGGGAGTGTTCCGGAAACCACAACGACTCAAACCCCCGCTCCTCCACCGCCCGGGCCATTTCGATTGGTTGCATGGTGAGGTCGGTGGGGAAGATAGAGATACCGAATTTCATGGTCAGGACGGTAGACGGAACATAAAGGCGTGAGGCGTGAGACGTGAGGCGTGAGGCGTGAGTATTAGGGAGCAGATCAGAGAGGAAGGGCCGGTGCCTTTCGAGAGGTTCATGGAGCTCGCTCTGTATGGCCCCGACGGGTACTTCACGACGGGGCCCTTGCGGTCGGAGAAGGCGGGCGATTTTCTGACCAGCCCCGAGGTGAGCCCGCTCTTCGGTTCGACCCTGGCTGGCTTTGTCGAGAGCGAACGACGGAGAATCGGAGAGCCGTTCCGATTGATCGAGGTGGCGGCCGGGTCGGGGAGCTTGCTCGGACCCCTCCTCCAGATTTTGCCGATCGAGGCCTGGGCAGTGGAGGTATCGGCCGCGGCTCGAAAAGCACTGGCGGCGTTGATCCCCCGGGACCGGATCGTTGGCGACATCGCGGACGTACCCGATCCTGTGCGAGGTGTGGTCATCGCCAACGAGTTGATCGACAACCTCCCGATGGCAATCGCGCAGATGACGGCAACCGGATGGCGGGAACGTTGGGTTGGCATCGATGGCGAGACACTCGTCTTCGTCGACCATGAAGTGAGGCCGGAGGTGGCCACCTGGCTGGACCGATTTGTCGGCCCGGTCGCGACCGGTGATTGGGTGGAGGTACAACTGGCGGCGGCGGTGTGGTTCGATCGAGTTCTGCGGCGGCTGGGCCAGGGGAGTGTCGTGCTGATCGACTACGGAGATCTGGCCGAGAACCTTGCACCGCGCCGGCGCGATGGCACCCTCCGCACCTACCGGTCCCACCACCTGGGTCCCCACCCCTTGGACGAACCCGGAGCTACCGACATCACTGCCGACGTCAACTTCAGTGCCCTGATTGCCACAGCCGAAGCTGCCGGTGCGTCGGTGGAATTGCACCGCCAGGACGACTTCCTGGCATCCTTCGGTCTTCGCCAGGGGCTCACCGACCTCCGCAACCGCGAACTGGAACTGGCCCGCCAGGACGACACCATGGAGCGTCTCCGGGTTCGCAACCTCGTCAGCGAGGCCCAAACCCTGATGCATCCAAGGGGATTGGGGGACTTTCGGGTCCTGGTGGCCCGCAAGTAGGAACGGGTCCAGCCTTAGGATTCGAGGGTGCGACATAAGGCTGCCGCGGTGGCGTTGTTGGCTTTGGCTGCCTGCGGCGTCGACTCAGGATCGGGCTCCACCCTGCCCGCTGAGCCCAACGAGTCGTCTACGACCTCCGATCTATCTCCCCGAACAACTACCTCCCGGGTAGGTCAGGGTGATGGGTCGACGGTCCCGGATTGGTTTGTCGACCAACAGGCTTTGCCGGCTGAACTGGAAGCGATGATCGTGAGTGCAGTCGCTGAAGCGGCCGGAGTCGAACCTGGCGCAGTGGTCCTCACCGGATCGATGTTCGTGCAATGGCCTAATTCATCTCTGGGTTGTGCTGAACCCGGGGAAATGAGTCTCCAGGTGATTACCGACGGGTACCTCGCCTATTTCGAGGCAGACGGCACCGCCCACCGTGTCCACACGGACCTCGGCACCAACTTTCGCATCTGCGACCTGGCTCTTCCCGAGCTTCCTCCTCAGACGTGAGGGGGGTGAGTCCATGGCACGACTCACCCCCCCTGTTTCTCATCTCCTGATCTTGACGATCTGGTGTTGGCTCGACAATGGGTTGTTCGAGTACAACACGAGCATTGACGAGACAGTCGAGTCGGCGAGCTCGATCTTGATGTCCCCGCGGGCCGGCACAACTCCAGAGAAGTTGGTGAGACCGTCTGCCTGGGTTGCCAGGTCAACCGCACCTTCAGCCAAACCGATCAAGCCGGTGCGGATGTCGAACTGGGCCACGAAGTAGTTGAACGTCGTGTCGCCAGGCTCGAGGAACCCGAACTCGCCAAACCGGTCGACGGTCAGCACCTGAGCGCGATCGTTGTAGTCACCAACAACGAAGTACTCGAAGAGAAGTTCACCGGTGTTGAGGTTGAATAGGGCGGTGACCACCAAACCGGCCGCCTCTCCCGTGGTCAGGTAACCGAGATCGGCAGCTACGAGGGCATAGTCATCGGTTCCGTCTTCGTTGGTATCGATGAAGATGTCTGTCTCCACCGTGGAGAGTGCTTCCCAATGGAAGCCCCCTGAGTTGGCGAGACCGAACTCGACAACCTCGAAGCCGCCGAGGTTCCCTGTCCTCACCCCGACCCGACCGATCGAACCGAGTCCTGGTCCGATCAGGGTGAATGCGTCGACCACCCCGGCGGTCCGGGCAGAGTTCTTCACACGGACCTCGGTGACCACCCCTCTCCTCCTGTCCGTTGCCACCGTGGTCACCTTCGAGGCCGGGTCAATTGCACCCATGTAACCAACGACCAGGGAACCACCCGGTCCCGTGAGATGCACCCTTCCGTTTATGTCGCGCTGGCTCTGGAAGCCATCGTCCGGAGTCATCGATCCGGGCTTGACAGTGAGTCGGATGTTGAATGAAGCCGAGCCGCCAGCGGGGACCCGAACACTCGACGGGGCCGACACGGTTACTCCGGCAGCGCTTTCCAGCGCTTCAACATTGATCGTGTACCGGCCACCACCACCATCGAGGTCGTGGACCCTGACTTTGCGGGTGATCTCGTTGTTCGAAGTTGGGTTGACTCTGCCGAAGCTGACGCCCGCCGGTAGCGCGTAAGCCCCGAGTTCGGCGGCCAGGTTGGCCCGGATCGACCCTGTGCCCTGAACGGTGATTGGCTCGCCACCCCGGGTCGGCAGAGCAGAGTTCATTATCAGGGCCTTGATTGCTTCTACCTTCAGATTGGGATACCTCTGACGAAGCAGGGCGGCCACCCCGGCGACATGAGGCGAAGCCATCGAGGTTCCGGAGAGGACGAGGGCCCGATCACCGCTCCCGACCAGGGTCGAGCGAATGTTGACCCCCGGCGCGCTGACATCCGGTTTGAACGTGGTGCCACCACCACCCGGGCCGCGCGAGGAGAAATCGACGACTATGTCTGCCAACTCCGGCGTGGGGATTTCAAATGACGCGTCCATCGTGACCGTTACAACGCCGGGCACTTCCGCCGCAGGTTCGACCAGAGTTTCGGTGGTGTCCGAGATCCCGGTTGTGGTTTCGGTAGTAGCGGGGGCTTCGGTTGTGTCGGTTGTGGTTTCGGTGGTGTCGGTTGTGGTTTCGGTGGTCTCTGTGGTGGTTTCCGATGTGATCGACGCCACGGCCTTTTTCAACTCGGCCGCCAGGGCTTCACCGTCCACTCGGCCGATCAACACCGAGGCGATGTCGTTGCCGGCTGCCCCGGCCATAGTCACGAGGTTTTCGCCGTTGGCCGGGTTGTTGTAGACCACCAGCGCCATGGCGTTGGCTGCCTGGGCATTGTTGGCCTTGACCGAGAAGTTGCAGACCCCGCGCTGAATCAACGCAATCTTGCCTGTCATGTTGACACTGATCGACCCGCAGCCGTTCTCGTTTCCGCTCTGGGCCGCAATGAGATCGCCACTTATGGGACCGTAGATTGCGAGAGGTCGGCCCAGGTCTCCTTCCACTGCCTTCTTCAGACCTGCCAGGGCCGCGGGTGCGTCGACGGAGATGGCCGGAGTGCCCACTCCGCCATCGTGTAAGGCTGCCACCGATATCGCGCCTGGCGCCACAGATGGGGAACCGTGAACATAGGAAACATCGCTTCCGTCGTTGCCGGCAGATGCAACGACGATGACACCGAGTTCCACTGCGGTCTGGGACGTCAACGCAGTGGGATCGTTGGGATCGCCGAAGTCAGATCCCAGGCTCATGTTGATGACGTCGACCGCATCGTCTGTGCCCGGGTCCCCATCGGGATTGAGGGC
>CAYYRT010000292.1:0-4690 GCA_964474055.1 uncultured Acidimicrobiaceae bacterium
CGGGCGCTGGATCGGGCGGCCGAGGTACTTCGTGGTATTCGCGACGAAGGCCGGGGTAGCCCCAGCGGACCCGGACGAGGAGCTTCGCTGTGAGCTACATGGAGGATCAGCCTGAGCCGCGATCGAGGATCAGCCTGAGCACCGATGGAGGCTCAGCGTGAGCCGCGATCCCGTCGAGAACGACGAGGACTCGGCCCCCCTCCCCGACAACGACTCCCTCAGACGGCGGTGGGGTCTCGGCCAGAAGCCCGCAACCGTCGCCGGCTGGACCATCCTTCCCGGCCGCTGTACCAGGGTCGTCGAGGGGACGCAGTGCGACCGGGCCCTCTCTCACCTCGGCCGATGCTGGTTCTGGTCTGAGGCTGTCGGGTCCTTCTTCAGCGACTCCGGGAACAGCCCGCCCCAAGGAGATGCCGCATGATCCCCGATCAACTCGTCCCCCGGATCTACAACCGGCTGGCCTGGATGGAGGACCAGCCCCAAGGCTACAACTGGGCACCCAAGAGCGCTTGGCATGAGCAGGCCGGCCGCTGCGGCCCGCCTGACCACCACCACACCTGCCACGGATGCGGCCTCCAGCTCGGGGCCCGGGATGGCGCCGGGCTGGGCTTGATGATCGCGGCCCACCAGGCGGCATCGCTGACGTGCCGTTGGGTTGCTCGGGTCAGCTTCGTGAAGGTGCCGGTATGAACGCCGACTTCACGCCCTCAGCCTACGGGGACATCCCGGTGAGCGAGGATGACGTGATCGCCCCCGTGAGGGGTGGCTCGGTCGGCAGGGCCGACCTCGCGTTTCCCGATGAGAGAGAGACTTGGCTCGCTCGCCTCGACGGGGTCCTGCCCCAGACCAGCGGCGGCTACATCGCGTTCTGTCCGGCACACCCTGACGGCGTGAAGTACGGGAACAGGTCTCTCTCCGTCCGCTTTGATGGGGGCACTATCCTGGCGCGCTGCTTCGCCGGCTGTTCGTTCACGAAGATCAAGGCAGCGATCAAGGTGAAGTCCGCTGGTGGGGGAGCCCCTGTTACTTATTCATCGGGCGCCCGCCGCCTCGGCGGGCCACCGCCCCAAGCCCCCACCGCAGACCTCCGCACCCTTCTCTCCCGCGTCGACCCGGACGAGGTGTGGCAGACGGCGCTGGCCTACGCCTCGCTGGGTTGGAGCGTGATCCCGCTCCGGGTCGGGATGAAGGTTCCACGGGTGAGGTGGAGGCCATTGATGAACCACGCCGCCGACCGGAACACCGTCGCGGACTGGTTCAGCCGGTGGCCGTTCTCCAACGTGGGCATCGTCTGCGGGAAGGTCTCGGGGATCGTCGTCCTGGACCTCGACAGCGTCGAGGGCGTGGAGAACGTCCAGCGGATCAGCGGTGGCGTCGGGATCGAGGCAGCCACCGTATCCAGCGGCAAGGGCATGCACCTGTACTTCGCCGCGCCACCGGAGCCGGTGCCGACGCGCGTAGGTCTCCTCCCGGGTGTGGATCTGAAGGGGGAGAAGGGGTTCGTGGTTGCGCCACCGAGCGTCCATGCGACCGGCGCGCGATACGCCTGGACCTTGCAGCGCCCACTGACCCCGTGCCCGGACTGGTTGCGAAGAGCGGCGGCGTGCTGAAGATCGCCCACCCCATCGAAGACGGCCCGGCCGCCTGGTTCCACGGCGCGCTGGCGTTGTACTTCATCGCGGGCGCGATGTTCCATCTGATCAGCGCGACACGGCACTGGAGAGATCGGAGGGCGGCGTGCTGAACAAGATGCGGGCCCGCCTGCTGGCACTCGGCGGCGTCGATGTCACTCCCGGCGTCTATGAGCGGGCCGAGGCCCACTACGACGTCATGTGCCGCGACGCCCGCGTGGTCGATCTACCCGTGACCACCATCGACCCGATGGTCGATCGGGAGTGCCATACCGCAGTTGAGGCGCTCCATCGTGAGCTGGGCGAGGGTCAGCCCTGGTATGGGTGGGCGTTGCTGCCGGATGGTATCTGGCAAGTCCACTCATGGCTTGAATGGGATGGCCGGCTGATCGAGACCGCGTTGCCCGGTGCTCGGCGGATCTACCTCGGTGTGCCGATCGTCGGGTACCGCGACGGCCAGATCCACGTCAAGAACCCGGTGACGGTGACGGTATGAAGATCCGAACGCTGCGGACGTGGGCCGTGCTCCTGGAGCGATGGAAGGCTCGGCAAGCGGTGAACCCCAGCCCGGTGGAGTCGGCCGGCAAGAAGCGGAGGCAGATCGTGAACCAGACCCCAGCAGAAGCCCAGAAGCCCCGTGGCATGGTCCCGACGAAGGATCTTCCCGGCGTTCGCAAACCCGAACGAACCTCGGACCCGACCACGGTCAACACGGATCTGGACAAACCGGGCGCCAGTTCGACGAGTGCGTAGATCGTGATCTTCCTCGCCGGGTTTCAGGCACCACGCCGGCACACCCTTCCTTGGGCGGCGTGGGTCTGATTCCTGGTGGGGAAGTTGAGGAGATGAAGATGGCGTCGTCGTGGAAGAAGCTAGCCCATGTTTCCCTTTTCGCGCCATAACTCCCTGACATTGTTGCGGCCCGATGGCGCGTTTGTCACTACATGATCGTGGCCGCCGTCGCGGGCGGGGTCGGAGGATCGAGATCCGTGATCCCGAGGGCGGCGAGGACACGCGCCGCCCGCTCGGTGCCGCGAGTGACGGACCGCTTGCCCTGCCCGGGGGCGCCCACCGTGAAGTCCACGACCCGCACGGAGCGCAGCGCCTGAAGGGCTTCGGTGGACGAGAGGTCCAGCCCGGCGGCTTTGAGTTTCTTCTCGATCGCACGATGAAGCAGAAAGGCGAGCGTGGCGACGAAGATGTGGGCTTGCACGCGCGCGTCGGTGCGGTGAAAGATCGGGCGCATCTCGATGACGTCCTTCAGATTCGCGAACGCCCGCTCGACTTCACTGAGCTCCTTGTAGATCGTCACGGCCTCGACGGGGGTGAGCTGCGGCTCTTCCGTCTGGATGACGTACTTGCCTTCGTAGGCCTCCTCGCGTTTGAGGTTCACGGGGTGCTCGAAGAAACGAAAGCCGCCGTCGCGGTATTCCCAGGCGTAGTAGCGATCGCCGTGCGAGCGCGTGAGGATGCGGGCCGCGGCGGCCCCAATCTTCGCCGGCGCCGTGAGCTTGCCGGTCGTGACGCGCTTCTCGAGCGCGGTCAGTTGCTTGCGCACCCGCTCCATGGCGGCGAGCCGCTGCCCGCGCTCGTAGACGAGTCGCTCCTCGCTCTGCACGACGAACACGCGGAGCCCCGGCTCGTCGCTCGGGATTTCCTGCACCTGCGTTTTCGGCACCGCGGCCCGCTCGCGCGCCGTGCGGCCGACCGGACAGTCGGTCCACGGGCCCGTCGCCCGCTCGATGTAGCGATAGACCGCCTCGCGCCGCCGCCGTTGCAACCCGACGACATAGCCGTGCTGGCGCTCCCGCACGCGGGCGAGATTCGCCGAGGTGACCATCCCGCGATCGCCCACAAACACGACCCGGCGCAGGCCGAAGCGTGTTTCGAGATCGTCCAACACGTCGGGCACCGTCTTGCTGTCGCGCCAGTTACCGGCGAAGACGTGGTGCGTGAGCGGCCAGCCGTCGACGAGCACCAGCCCGACCAGCACCTGGCGATTGCGCGGCTTCCCATCGCGGCTGTGGCCGTGGGCGCCGAGCAAGGGCGGGCCGTGCCCCTCGAAGTACGTCGAGGTCAGATCATAGAAGACGTAATCGACCTTGAGCGAGAAGAGATCGCGCAGCCGCAGATACAGCTCTTCTTCGATGGCCAGGCGCCGCGCCGACAGTTGGTCCAGCGTGCGATACCACTGCTTGAGCTGCCGGAAGGTCACCCGCACCCGGGGCCGGCGGCTGGCCCGCCGCTCGGCGTCGTCGCGCCACTGCGGCCGCCAGCGGCGCCCCCGGCGATCGCACACGAAGTCCGTGTCCAGCCATCGCGCCAGCCCGTGCTCGCTCGTCGGGGCACAGAGGCGGTTGGCGACCAAGACCAACGCCCGATCGGCCAACGCGACGCCGTCGGCCATCCCGCGCCCGCCCTCCCGGTCGAGCACGTCTTGCAGGCCGAGCTCGCGCCACAGCGTGCGCGCCACGAGCATGGGGCCCCAATCCCAGGCCCCGACCGCCTGCACCGGACTGGTCGCGCTCCTTTTCGCGGCGCCGCGCCGCTCGCCCCGCAGGAGCGCGATCAAGTCATCCAGGTGCTCGGCCAGCAGATCCTTGCGCCCGAGGCTACAGACGAGGCGTTGCTTGTTCTTGCCGTGCTCGCGGTAGGCCTCAACCAGCCGCACGTACTCGTGCTGCACGCCTTCGCCACCACGCGCCTTGACCGTGCGGAGGAACATGGGCGCCTCCTGTCACGGCAGCTTAGGCATCCTGCTACTCGTCAATCAATAAAATTCATCCTTCAGTCTGTCACTACGGTTTTCGCTCTGAGCGGAGGTGGTCGCCGTCAAATCGCATACTTGCCCGGCGCTCCCCATCCGTTCAGGGGAAACATGGGCTAGCGATCGCGCACCCGCCCGAGGCTGCTCTCGATGCAGCTTGTCGGCGGCGCCGTTGACCTGGATGTGCATCGGGTTCCTCCGAGATCGGTGCCGGCTCAGTAGCGGTAGGTCGCGGCCAGCCCCGTCCGGACCGGCATCCGCTCGGCCGGGATCACCAGAACCCGGCCCCCCA
>CAYYRT010000293.1:0-7149 GCA_964474055.1 uncultured Acidimicrobiaceae bacterium
GTACTGCGGGCGCGCCGACGACATGCTCAAGGTCGGCGGTATCTGGGTCTCGCCGGTCGAGGTGGAGAACACCCTGGTGGGCCACCCCGCCATCCTGGAGACCGCGGTGGTGGGGCAGGCGGACACCGACGAGCTGATCAAACCGAAGGCCTTCGTGGTGCTGAAGGAGGGACACGCGGCCTCCGCGAGCCTCGAGGCCGAGCTCAAGGCCTTCGTGAAGGACAAGATCGCACCCTACAAGTATCCGCGGTGGATCGAGTTCGTGCCGGAGCTGCCCAAGACCGCGACCGGCAAGATCCAGCGCTTCAAGCTGCGGGCGTGACGGGAGTCGCTCGGACGGTCGTGCCGGACGGACGAGCGGCGAGGACTGCTCCGGAAGCCGTGCCCCTGGTGGTCAATGCGGCGCTGAGTCCTGTGCTAGGATTCGAGCCGGTCGGACCGTAGCAGGCTCGACGGAGGTCCAGACATGGGTGGGCTCGTACGTCCGGTCGTGATCGTCGCTCTTCTCCTGCTGGTCGCTCCCGCGTCCGTGGTCGCGTAGCAGAGCGCTCCGAGCGCGGAGCTCAAGCGAGTCATCGGGCGGGTCGAGCTGCTCTCCAAAGGACAGACCCAGTGGATTCCCGCGGTGGTCGGCGCGCGCCTGGCCGAGGGAGACGATCTTCGCTGCTACGCGGGCGCCTCGGCCGAGCTGATACTGCCCGACACCAGCACGGTGGTGCTCTCCGAGAACAGCCGCCTCTTCTGACGAAGATGGAATATGACCCTCAGAGCCAGAGCCGGCTCATGCTCCTCCACCTCGTCGTCGGGAAGGTGCGGGCGACGGTCGCGCAGGCCGCCATCACCCTGGCCCGGGTCCGCCAGTCGAACTTCGCCATCTCCACGTCGACGGCCGTGGCGGCGGCGAGGGGCACGATCCTCTGGGTCTTCACCGACGGCCAGAAGAGCATGATGGCGGTCGAACCCGAATTCGGCTTCACCGAGGGCAGCTCCCAGGGCGTCTGGAGACAGTAGCGGTGCGCTTTTCGTTGGCCGTCGTGCTCCTGGCACTCCTCGGCGGCTGCGCCACCGCGCCGGCGCCGCCCGCCCGGCCGTCGACCCTGTCCGATCTGCTCCTGGCCCTGGACGCCTCCGAGAAGATGGGCGGTGATCAGCGCTGCCGGAATCGCACCGTGAGCACGACGGAGGTGGTGGTCCCCGTCGAGCTCGCCGCGCAGGGCGTCTCCGGCCGCTGGATCGAGCGCTGGACGGTGGATCGCTGCGGCGTGTCGGTGCCCTACGTGGTCAAGTTCGACCGGGCCCGGGACGGTGATCTCGATGTGAGCATGCAGCGCGAGGTCTCCAACGCGGAGGCCGCGACGGTTCCCGGCGACACGATCGCCGACCCCGTCCTCCAGCGCGATACGCTCGCATTTCTTGCCCAGCGGGACCTGTGGGAGGCCGGTCCGGAGGCGCGCTGCCGCACCCGGAAGATCGTCGGGACACAGGTGCTGATGCCCGTGGACGGTGCGGAGGTCGAGGATGCCCGGCCCGTCGCCGGCCGGTGGGTGGAGCGCTGGACCCTCGATCGATGCGGCGCGTCCGTCGACTACGTGATTCGCTTCACTACCACCCGGAAGGGCACCACCTTCCTCGCCGACCCGCAGCGCTGATCGCCGCGATCGTTCTGGTCAAGGAGCCAGAGCTGGAGCCACGCTGGTATGCGGTGCGTACCCGCTCCCGACACGAGAAGAAGGTCCGCGCGCAGCTCGCCGACCGGCCGGGAATCGACGTGTTCTTGCCCCTCCTCGAGCGACGCAGCCGGTGGAAGGATCGGGTGCAGCGAGTGCAGCTGCCGCTCTTCCCGGGTTACTGCTTCGTCCGCTTCCGGGGCCCGGATCGGCTGCGGGTGCTCAAGGCGGTGGGGGTGGTCGGACTGGTCGGCGCGAGCGGTGAGCCCGAGCCGATCCCGGACAGCGAGATCGAGGCGATCCGCACGCTGGCCGGCAGCCGCCTCACCTACGAGCCCTTCCCGTTTCTCGCCGAGGGCATGGCGGTCGAAGTGCTCCGGGGGCCGCTGATGGGAGTCCGGGGACGGCTGCTCCGGAAGGATCGCGACCTCCGGATCGTGCTGTCCGTGACGCTGATCCGACAGTCGGTTTCGGTGGTGATCGACGCCGCGGACGTGACGCCGCTCTGAAGGGCAGGCCTACCGCCGAGACCTCGAGACCGGGAGCTCGTTCCGGTCGAACATCAGGGTGTCGACCTCGCGGCCTTGGCCGTCGTACTGCCACCGGATGATCGCCACCCCCTGGCGCCGGTCGGCCTTCAGGCGCTGATCGGTGCCCAGGTAGCGCTCCTCGAGCGTGTTCCGGTTGTCGTCATACTGCCAGCGTACGATCGCCACGCCTCGGTTGCGGTCCTCTCGGAGCTGCCCGTCCGGGCCGAGGTAGCTCTCTTCGACCGTCTTCCCGTTCGAGCCATACTTCCACCGGACCGCCGCCACCCCCCGCAGCCAATCCACGGTAGGACGGCCATCCGGTCCGAAGTAGCTCTCGGCGATGGTGTTGCCGTCCCTGTCGTACTCCCAGCGGACGATGGCCACGCCCAGCCGCCGGTCCGGCTTGAGCTGCCCGTTGGCGCCGAAGTGCTGCGCCTCGATCGCCTGCCCGTGCGCATCGTACTTCCAACGGAACATGGCCAGGCCCGAGTCGGTCGCTTCCGTGAGGCGATCGCCGGGCCCGAGGTTCCGCCATTCGACCGGAGTGCCCTGGCGATCGTACCGGAGCATGACGGCGGAGAGGCCGTTGTGGTTGGCGATCGGCTTGCCGGCCGCATCGAGAAAGACCCGCTTCTCGGCCCCGTCCAGATGCTCGAGGCGGATGGTGGCGACGCCCGACGTCGGATCCGGCGTCAGCGCGCCGCCCCGGCGGTAGTCCACGCGAACGAGCCGGCTGTTCTGGTAGGCGAAGTGATAGCAGGTGCCGTCCGACAGCGTCCCCCCCGCGTCGCGCGAGGTGCCCTGGATGGCGTATCGCGCATCGAGAAAGATGTAGGGATAGCACCCGGCCTGGGTGGTGGCGGTCGTCGCGCATCCTGGCAGGACGACCGCCGCCAGCCCGAGCACCGTGAGCAGACCCCGGTAACCGTGTCGGCGTTGCACTCGCTGGCTCCGTTGGCGCCAATGATACACGGCGCCCAGTACATGGCCTAGCGTTGGACCCAGGGGAGCCTTAGTGGGTGGGAGTCGGTGCCAGCTCGACGATCAAGAGAGGAAGCCCGGGCACCGCGCCGCCGCTCAGAACGTGGCCGCCCGCCGGTCCCTGATTTCGCCGGTCGCTGCCCCGCCGATCCGGTTCGTGCGGGGTCCGATTCTGCCGCCGCTCAGCAGACCGCCGATCGACCAGCACCTCAACGTCTGGATTCGCGGCGAACTGCTGCCGGAGATCCTCGTACAGGTGATCATTGCCGCGCGCCACGATGAACAGCCGGTGCGGCATGTCCTGGGCCTCCCTCGGTACCGCGGGCGTTGCGTTCGAGCGGTCGGAAGGTCGGAAACCTGACGCACTCTAGGTTGCGGCGTGTTCCATTGTCAAGCGTGACGGCTCTAGCGGTGGAAGGCGCCCTCGGTCCGGTGCCGCTCCTCGTGAGCGACGCAGGCGGCATCCTCGTCGGAGCACACGATGACGTGGCGCACGGTGTGGCATCCGGCCACGCGGCCCAACTGTATCGTGCGCCCCTCGCTGGCGGCCCACCGGCCCTCCGCGCGCGCGACGTCCCCGCCGAGCGAGGCGCACAGGTTCCGGCTCACGTTCCCGCTGCGGGCCATGACGTAGAGCGTGTCGCCCTTGGCGTGGAGGCGAACGTCTTCGCCGGAGAAGCCGGCGGAGGTGCAGCCGGTGGCGGCGAGGAGGAGCGAGCACACGAGAGCGGTATTGCGCAGGGCCGTCATGATGGGATCTCCTTGGCGGGAGACCCTCTCAACCCTTCCTTCGGTAACCCGGCTGTCAGCCGCCTGTGGCCTGATCCGTGGCTTTGCGTCCCCACCTCACGGTGGGTTTGCCTTTGTCGGGAAGGTCTGCCGCTCTAGTAGACTCAGAGCGCAACCATTGTGCCAGGTAGGGCCGGCTACGGCGGAGCAGTGCGTGGTCCGGTAAATCAGCTAGTTAGAGGTCTTTCGGATATTGTGAAGAGAGGCAGCGCCGGAGCGCTTGGGCACTGGTTGACACCGGGACTGCCCAAAAGTAGTCCCTGGCGTGGAACCGCGATCCGGATCGCCGCCGGCAGCCTCGGCCTTGTCCTCTCCGGGTGCGCCGGTCTCTCGTGCCAGCCGACGTCGATCACGGTGGCGAAGAAGGAAGAACACGGACGCCTCGAGACGATTCCGCGTGGCTACACGACCGAGACGGGCCGGCTCGAAGAGCTTCGCCGGCCCGAGATCGTGCGCGACTACTGGGTACAAGACGCCACGGGCGCCTGGCACCGGGTCTCCCTCGAGAAGTACCGCGCGGCCGAGGTTGGCCGGCCCTTGGAACTCTGCCGGTAGGGCGGAGCGCGAGACCCGCGGCGGCCGACCGGAAGGGCCAGCCCTAGGAAATGCCCCGCTCCTGACGGTCCCGACAGAGGACACAGGCGGCAGCTTCGGGGACTGCTCGCAGCCGCGCCGGGGCGATCGGCTCTCCACATTCCTGACAGAGGCCGTACTTGCCGCGCCGAAGGCGCTCGAGCGCCTCGGCGAGCTGATTCGCCTTTTCGATGAGGGCGCGCCGGGTGCCGAAGCTCCGCTCGCGCTCCTCACACTGGGAGCTGAGCTCTCCCTCGTCGCCCGGCCCGGCGCGCTCTCCACCGGCATCCGGAAATTCGTGGAATACGACTCCACCGCCCAACTGGCGGATCCGGTCGATGGTGTGGTCAAGCTGGGCTCGCAGCAGGTCCCTGATCTGGTCCATCGCCATCCTTCGCTCCGGCCGCTCGACTCCGTCGGGTGGCGAAGGAGACACGCAAAGCCCGTGCCTGAGCGCTTTCGCGCCTGGCAGCCTGCTTATGTGGACTATTGGCTTCTGGAAGCCCGTTTCGGGCGCGCTTTCGCGAAGGCATCAGGATGAATGGGGAGAAATCAACTCACCATGAGTAACGGCTTGCCCAACCGTCGCAGGAGCGGGCGGGCGGCTTGCCTATTCTCGGTCGGCACGCTAGAGTTCCAGCCCATCAGGGTTCCTACGAGTTGTCTCTCCCGCCCGCAGAGGGAGAACCACGATGGTCGCATCGACCACGCCCCGGCCCGCGCGCGAACGCCTGCTGTTCCTGGACGCCGTCCGCGGCTGGGCGCTGGTCCTCATGGTCCTCAACCACACGGGCCGCTGGTGGCAAGAGGCGGTGATGCGCTGGCCCCGCTACTACCTGATCTACGTCACCCTCACGCTGGCCGCGCCGATGTTCGTCTTCCTGGTGGGCTTCTGTCTGCCCCTCTCGGCCTCCCGCGCGGGCAGTGAGGAGCGGGCCGCGCTCGGCCGGTGGGTCGTGCGGGGGGTCCGCATCATCCTGGCCGGTCTTCTGCTCAACGTCCTGGTCTTCCCGGAAGACCCGTTCTGGAGCAACGGGGTGCTCCAGACCCTGGGCCTCAGCATCCTGGTCGCGGCGCCCGCGGCCTTGCTGCTCCGCTCCCGGGCCGGTCGCTGGGGGCTCTTTGGCGCCGCCGCGGTGATGTACCTGCTCTTCGTCGCCGCGTTCCCGCGGCTCACCGCATGGGTCGCCGCGCATCCGCGGAGCTCGCGCGTGCTCTTCTTCGAGTTTCCGCCCTGGCCCTGGCTGAGCCTGGTGCTGGTGGGGCTCGTGCTGGGAAGCTGGTGGGTCCGAAGGACCGATGCGCCCGGCCGGGCGCGATACATGTGGGGGATGGCGGCCGCCGGAGTACTCTGCCTGGCCTGGTTCTTCAGCTGGGACGCGTGGGCCGACACGGCCAACCGCTGGATGTTCACGCGCGACTTCAGACTGAACAATCACTGGACGCCCCGCGGGGCCACGCTGGCGTGGGTGTTCGGCATGATCTTCCTGCAGATTCCCGTGGCCTACTACCTCGTGGAGATGCGGCGCATGCCGTCACGCTGGCTCGTGATCCTGGGCCAGACGGCGCTCTTTCTTTATTTCACGCACCACCTGATCGTGCTGACCCTGATCAACCAGTGGCTCGGGCAGCGGTTCAACAACTGGTGGACCTATTCGCTGGCGAACGCCCTGCTGGTGCTCTTGCTCCTGGCCATGGGCCGGGGCTGGCAGGAGGCCAAGCGCTGGTACCGGGAGCACGGGCCCGAGCTCGGCGTTTTCGGGCGCGCGTGATGGTACACGGGCGCGCGTTGATCGTGGCCCTCACCCCGGAATCCAGGGACGCCCTGGGGGCCCCGGAGCGGGAGATAACGAAGTTCCCGTACCGGGTCGGCCGCGAGTCGCGGGGGACCCAGCGGACATCCCAGGGAGTGGTCAGCGAGCGGCGCGATCCCGGATCCAGGCCGAGCAACGATCTGTACTTGCTGGAGCACGACGAGCCGTTGAATGTGAGTCGCGAGCACTTCGAGATCGATCGCTCTGACACCGGCTATGTCCTCGTGGATCGCGCGAGCACCTGCGGCACGATCGTCGAGGGCCAGACCGTGGGGGGCGAGACCCGGGGCGGCACCCTCTCCCTCCACGACGGGGACGTGATCATCGTCGGCACTTCGCGCAGCCCGTACGTCTTCAAGTTCCGGGTCGGTTGACATGGCGAGCCCGATCGTCAACGAGCTGCGAACCACGACGGACGTGGTCTGGGCCAGGCTGAGCGCTCAACTCCACGGCCTGGAGTCCTATATGGAACGGTCGGACGCGCCGGGGGAGTGGACCACCCGCCAGGTCCTGTGTCACCTCCTCTCCGAGCCAGGCTGGCGCCCGGTGCCCGTGCTGTTTTCTTTCGCCCCTTCGGATCTCCCGGTGATCGATATCAAGCCCGGCCAGATGTATCTCACGCCCGAACGTCAGATGATGACCCTCCGCCGGTTCGAGCATGCGCTCGACCGCCATCGGCGGGAAGCGTTGGCGTATCTGGAGACGCTGGGTGACGAGGACCTTCAGCGGAAGGCTCGCATCCCGTTGTTCAGGCAGCTCCTGGGCACCGAGGAGGTCACAATGCCAACCTGGGCC
>CAYYRT010000294.1:0-6492 GCA_964474055.1 uncultured Acidimicrobiaceae bacterium
GCCTGCGCGATCTGCTCGATGTTCATCGACAGGCCGTAGCTCGTCTCGTAGATCTTCCGCAGAAGAGCACACCGGTCGTTGAGCACGACATCACGGTCCAGACAGAGCTTGAAGAGCAACGTGTCGTCGGAGTGGGTCGCCATGAGGAAATCCGGATACCCGCCGCATCGTTGGGCTTCCGCGGTCCGCATGAACGTGGTCATGAAGCCGGCGAAGCCGTACTCCATGGTGTGGAAGGCAGCCCGAAGGAACTCGGGCCCGGTGAGACGATCCGGAAGAGGGGACCTCGTTCGCCGAACAAACACGCCCGCCTCGGTGAGGACCTCCTGGGCGGCGATCGCCACGGAGGCACGTTCGTTGGCCTCCAACAGGGACGCCAGCTCCGAGACGTAGTTCGCCGTGATTTCGTCATCGTCGGCGAGCAGGAGGAAGTACTTGCCGGACGCTTCCGAGAGAATGCGATTCCAGTGCACGACCTGCGTCTCGATCGACGTGTTCTGGCGGAACCTCCACGGGCGCGGGTAGTGGACGTCCACGATCGGTGGAACGGCTCGGTCGTTCAGGCCATTGTCGGACACGATGAGCTCGATGTTCGGATAGTCCTGCACGGCCACCGCCCGGACGGCCCCGGCAAGATAGTGGAGACGCTTGTACACCGGGATCGCGATCGTGACGAGCGGGCGCATCATGGAGAGAATCGGCTGTTCTGCTCGTGCCGGAGCCGATCCGCCAGGCGGCCTGGCGGCACCTCTACATCGGCGTAGCGCAGCACCTGATCCTTGGGCACGGCGCGCTTCAACCGGCATCCCTCGGCCAGGCCCATCGGCAGGAGCCCATCGGTGCGGACCACGTCCGTGTTCTCCGCAAGCCCGTACGTCATGTAGAACCCGATGCCATCCAGGGTCTCTTTGGCCTGAAGGTCGCGCTTGGCGGTCGCCACGACCTCGACGAGGGGCCCCCCGAGCGGAGTCACGGCCGCGTCGCGGAAGAGCACGGCCCGAGCCACCGTGAAGGGCACCTCGAAGTGGCAGAGGTGGTAGGGGGTGTAGAAGGTGTACAGCGGGCCATCGCCGAGCTTGTACAGCCGGAGGTAGTGTTTCTGCAGCGGGTGCTCTTGGTATCCGAGCACGAAGACACCGGGGCTCGGACGCGCCCCCACGATGTAGTCGCACCAACCCCGCTCAAGAAGCGGCTCCAGTGGAAAGAATCCCGCGGCATCCTGCACGTCGTCGAGTTTGGGGCCGTGCATCCCGCGAACGCCCACCCGGAAGCCGGTGGCATTGGCCACGATGGCCATCTCGAAGGAGATCTTCGTGCCGTCGGCAAACGACGTGGCCATGTTCGGCGTCAGATGATGGGCACGGGCGAACCCCTCCTGGGTCGTCGGGTTCCGGTAGGGATCGTGGAGACCCTTGATGTTCCCGCACAGGACCGGCCTGCACCCGATGCCCGCCACGAACCGGTAGAGATTCATGAGGACGCCCGGCTGGTCCCCGTCGGCGTCGGTGAGCACCACGCCGGCCTTGTCGGCGTGGACCTTCAGGATCGGCCCGAGGGTCCCGTTCAGCTCCGCGTTCATCGCGACGACGTGCTTGCCATGCGCCAGGGCCTCGAGCACCACGCGGGCTCCGAACTCGATCGTCCCGGTCACCTCCAGGATCGCATCGATGCCCCCGGCCCGGCAGAGGACCGTGGCGTCCTCGGTGACGGCGTACCGGCGCCGGGCGATCGCATCCTCCAGCTGCGTCACCGTCTCGACGGTCTCGACCTGGTCGGCACCGGCCTCGCGGTAGACGCGGCGGGCCGCGTCCACGTGTCGGTTCGAGATCGCGACCAGCTCCATGCCGGGGACGGCACTCAGGATCTGCAGCGCGATGCCGCGCCCCATGGCGCCGGCGCCCACCATCGCCACGCGCACCGGGTTTCCGTCCCGCTGTCGCTGCTCGAGCGCTCGGTCTACGATGATCATCCGGTTCTCCCTCAGCGAGCGGCCGGCGCGTAGGGCGGCCAGCCCCGGTCCTTGTCCGACACCACCGACACCTCGAGCGGCCATCGAATACCCAGGGCCGGGTCGTCGTAGCGGATGCCTCGCCCGGCTCTCGGCTGATAGGGCGCGGACACCTGGTAGAGAATCTCCGAGTTGTCCTCCAGGGACTGGGAGCCCAGGGCGCAGCCCCGCGGCACGTAGAGCAGGCGGTAGTTGTCGGCGGTCAGCTCCACGCCGATCCAGCCCAGCCTGGTCGGGGACTCCGGCCGAGCGTCCGCGATCACCGCGAACACCGCCCCCCGGGTGCACCGGACCACCTTCGCCTCCTCGTGCGGCGCGGCCTGATAGTGCAGGCCCCGGAGGGTGCCCTTCTGCTTGTTGAAGATGATGTTGGACTGCACGAACCGGGTCACGAGCCCGCGGGCCGCGAACTCGTCGCGGCACCACATCCGGGCGTTGAAACCCCGGACGTCCTCGATGCGCTCCAGGTCGATGACGTAGGCGCCATTCACTCCGGTCTCCGTGAAGATCACGACCCGGTCCGCTCAGCTGTTCGGCAGCAGCAGCCGTGACCCGTGGGCCTCGTAATGCAAGCGGACCTCGGTCAGGTGCCCCAACGCGTGGCGAACCGCCGGCTGTCTCTCGGGACGGACCACGAAGAGCAGGAAGCCGCCGCCACCCGCCCCGCAGAGCTTTCCGCCCTCGGCGCCCGCCGCCAGTCCCGCGCCATACATGGTGTCGATTGGATCCGACGTGATCGTGCTGGCCAGCTGCCGCTTGAGCTGCCAGGTCTCGTCGAGCACCCGGCCGAACTCGGTCGGCTCGAAGTCGGGACGGGCCACGAGCGCCTTCAGACGGTGGGCGTGGCTCCGCATCCGATGAAGGGTGTCCAGCTTCTCCGCGGTCCGAGCCCGCTGCTCGGCCAGGACCGTCCTGGCGTCTCGCCGCAACCCGGTGAAGAACAGCAGGAGATGCTCGAACATGGTGCGCGCGAAGCGGCTCGACATGCGCTGTGGCTCCACGGTCACGCCGCCGCCCGGATTGAACTGGAACAGGTTCAGGCCCCCGAAGGCCGAGGCGTACTGATCCTGCTTGCCGATCGGCTCCTTCAGCAGGTTGATCTCGACGTGGGATGCCTCCTCGGCCAGCTGGCCCGCCGTGACACGTTCGTCCCGGAAGGCGTGAAGCGCGTTCAGGAGGCCGACCGCGAAGGCGCTCGAGCCGCCCAGGCCGGTGGAGGCGGGCAGGTCCGAGACGGCGCTCACGTAGATCGGCGGATCGATCTCCAGGAACCTCAGGCACTCCCGCCCGATGTCGTTCTCGAGCTCGCCGACCGTCTGGACCTGCTCCGTCCTGGAATAGCTCACGCGCACGGGGGCGTCGAACAGCGCGCCGTGCGACTTGACGGTCACGTAGATGTACTGGTCGATGGCGGTGCTGAACACCGCGCCGTAGTCCTGCTCGTAGAACTCGGCCAGATCGGTTCCACCCCCCGCGAAGCTCACCCGCAGGGGGGTGCGGGTCAGAAAGACCCCGGCAGACCTAGCCATGTCGGACACCCCAGTCGTACGGGATCTCGGGACTGAAGGCATCGCGTCGGAGCATCTCCGCGGGATCGTGCGGCTCGGTCGCACAGTTCGCCATCACGACCATCCGATCGCCGTAGGCCCTGTAGCCGTTCGCGATGCCGGGAGGAATCTGCACGAGACAGTAGTTGTCCTCGCCGAGGAAGACCTCCTGCAACGTCCCCTTCGTGGACGATCCCTCGCGCAGGTCGTACATCACGAGCTTCGCGTGCCCCACCAGCACCGCATTGTTGACCGTCATGGTCTGGTGGATATGCCAGGCCTTGATGGCCCCCGGCCACGCGCACGTGAAGTAGATCTCGCCGAATCCCAGGAAGTGAGGGTCGGTCGCCTTCAGCATGTGCATGACCTTCCCCCGCTCGTCGACGATCTGGCGGAGGGGAATGACCTTGACCCCGTCGATCGCCTGCGCCATCAGCCCCGTCCCGTCCACCGCAGTGCGGCATCCAGCCGGCCCGAGTCCAGCAGGTGACGCAGCCACTTCAGGCGGATGAAGCGCCGGTCGACATAGTCCTCGTGCCGCAGCCCGATGCCCTTGAAGGTCTCGTAGAGCTCCACCGCCCCGTCCCGTGCGGTCCACTTGAACCGGAAATCGGGGAAGGCTCGCGCGAACTTCGTGAAGTCGGACTTGTAGGTGCGCTGGTCGGCCCCGGGCTGGGCCCGCACCTCCAGCCGGCAGCCCGGCACCGTCTTCGTCGCGATCTCGGCCAGCTCGATGATCTGATGGTTGAGCCGGCCGGCGCCGTTGTTGAACGCCTGGTTGTGGATCGTCTCGAGCGGGGCTTTCAGCACCGCCGCGAACGAGCGCGCGATGTCCTCGACGTGGATGACCGGGCGCCAGGGCTTGCCGTCGCTGTAGACGACGACCTTCCCGGTGGTGACCGCCGCCCCGATGAGATCGTTGAAGACCGTGTCGAAGCGCATCCGGGGAGACGCTCCGTAGACCGTCCCGTTCCGGAGGAAGGTGGGCGAGAACCCGTGCCCGGCGAGCTCGGCGATGGCCCGCTCCGCCTTCACCTTCGACCGGGCATACTCGGTTTTGGGATCGAGCGGCGACTCCTCGGTGACCACCGCGGCATCGGACATCCCGTACATGATGCACGAGGAAGAGAACAGGAAGCGCTCCACCCCCGCCGCCTTGGCCAGCCGGGCGAGCTGGACCGACGCGCGGAAATTGATCTCCTCCGTCCAGCCCTCGTTGAGGTTCCCGATCGGATCGTTGGACAGGGCGGCCAGGTGGACGACCGCGTCAAAGCCCTCGAGATCGGCCGGCTCCAGTCGGCGGATGTCCTTCGTGATGGACGCGATCTCGGCGCGATCCGGCACGAGCGTGCACTCCGCGAAGTAGCCCGTGTCGAGGCCGACCACGTCGTACCCCGCGTCCCGGAGGTAGGGAGCCATGAGGGACCCGAGGTAGCCGTTGTGGCCCGTGACCAAGACTCGCTTCGCCATGATGTGCGTCCTTCCGCTGCGCTTCAGGCGCCAGGCGCTGAAGGCCCGCTGATGAGTGCTCGGATGACCGGCAAGAGGCCGTGCCCTTCGGAGACGAGCGCCGACGGACAACCTGCCGCGTCCGCGGCCTCGGCGTCCCGCTCGTCGTCGCCGACGAACGGGGTGCGGCTCAGGTCGAGACTGAAGTCGCGCTGGGCCTGGAACAGCATCCCCGGTCTCGGCTTCCGGCACTCACAGCCGGAGTCCCAGTCGTGCGGGCAATAGTAGATCGCGTCGATCCGCCCGCCGTGCATCAGCGCGTCCGCCTGCATCCGCTGGTGGATCTCGACGACGTCCTGCTCGCTCATGGCGCCCCGGGCGATGCCGGCCTGGTTCGAGATGACGATCACCCGGTAGCCAGCTTCCCTCAAGAGGCGAAGCGCTTCGATGGCCCCCGGCAGCCACTCGAACTCCGCCCAGCCGCGTACATACTGGGCCCGGGGGGGCCGCCGGTTGAGCACGCCATCCCGATCGAGCAGGACCGCCGGTCGGCGAGCGAAGAACGTCTCGGTCAGGGGCAGCCGGGCGAGAGCCCCGATGCTGTAGTAACGGTGGTCGGTGACGTACCCGAGGAGTTGCCGCCGCGCAGCGAGCCGCGGATAGAGCATCTCCTCGAGCAGGCGGTTCTCGTCCGGGAGGTCCTCGATGTCCGCGCGCCGCAGGAGCGCGTAGCTGATGTCCACGCCCTGCAGTCCGGGCGTGGTCCGCCGCTTGTCGTAGAGCTCGACGAGGCCGTCCGCCCCCATGCGAACACCATTCGTCGTATACCCGTCCTTGTTGCCGTACACCGTGATCAGGGCGGCGACGTCGGCCCGACGGAAGCGATCCCACATCCGGTCGAATCGCATGGGCCAGTAATTGTCGCAGTACAGGAGGAGGAAACACGGGTCGAGCAGCGGCTGCGCGACCTTCAGGCGCCGGCCCGTCTCGTTCTCCGCCGCGGAGACCGAGTAGGCGATCTTGACGCGCCACCGCCCGCCATCGCCGAAGTGTCGCTGGACCACCTCGGGGAGATATCCGAGCAGGATCAGGATGCGGTCGAAGCCCTGGTCGCGCAGCTGCTCGACCTGGTATTCCAGGAACGGACGCCCCTGGATCTCGATCATCGGCTTGGGGCGGATATCGGTCAGCGGGCGGAGGCGCGAGCCGCGGCCCCCCGCGAGGATGACGGCCTGGGTGGGACGCTGCACGGATTCGAGCCCTCGCGTGGCCGGCATCCGGGTCACCGGCCTGACCCGGCCACGTCCCGCACGAGGCAGATCGTGACGAGATGGCACAGGACCGAGTGGATGCTCTCCACCAGCTCGTAGGCCCCGCGCGCGGTCTCGAGCCAGATGCAGTCGTGCACCATCGTCTTGAGCACGCCACCGTCGAACCCGAGCAGGGCGATCGTGTGGACGCCTCGCTCCCGCGCCATCTCGACCGCGC
>CAYYRT010000295.1:0-6068 GCA_964474055.1 uncultured Acidimicrobiaceae bacterium
AGCCCCCGGCCACCACACCCAAACCCCCTCCGCCCAAGCCCAAGCAGCCACCGACCCCCAGCCCCAAGCCCAACACCCGAGCACCCACAACCAACCCACCCCCAACACCTTCAACTCCACCAACCCCCACACCCCCTCAACCCACCGAGTTTGGGTTTGAGGACTAGCTGCTCACGACGACGAGGGAGCGTGACCCACCAATGACATTTCATCGCCTACCTTTCTTAGCTGTTGCGCCCCTCCTGCTTGGGATCGCGGTGCTCTCGATGCTGGTTAGCGGAGCTGCCGCCGCAGGCACTTACTCGGTAACTCAATGCGACTACCAGCGAGCGATCACGACCAGCTCTTTCATCTGGCAAGCGTCGGGTGTTCCCTCGCCCGTCCAGCACGCCAACAGTGGGTGCGCCGAGTTTGGTCTCGCCGGCCGCAGTAGCGGTCTAGGTACGTCTCGCACCTACCCCAACGGTGCTGTTGGTGGGTACGTCGTGAGTTCGCCAGCCGATACAGCCTTTGCGCGATTCTCGGGCCTGTTTGGGACGCTGGTGAATTGTTGCGTCGAGGGTATGGAGCCTTACGCGATGGTGCGTGAGTACGACGATGGCGTAGGCGGGTATGAGCAGATCTTCGGCGGTTCGTTGGGTTCGTCGACTTGGCAAGCGGCCTCTGAGGCTCAGGGTCCCGTCCCCGTAACGTGGAGTTCGGTCGATGCTGGCTTCAGGGCTCGCCAGATTGGCTACTTCATTGGCTGTGCGAGCCCCAGTGGCTGCCCCCAAACGACGACAGGCGATGTACGGGTCAGGGGGCGTTCTTTCGAGTTTGTCCTAGAAGACTTGGAGGGTCCGCAGATCTCGAGTCTCGGCGGAAGCCTTCTCTCTGGCGGGTGGATACGAGGCGAGAAGAGTCTCGCGATCTCCGCTGTTGATCAAGGAGGTGGACTAGCGGGTGTGTCAGCTAGCGCCGACGGGCAACCGGCTTTGGATGCCCCCTCAAACTGTGCGGAAGCCGATGACCGGTATATCGAGCTGCGACCGTGTCCTCTGAGTCGCAACGGGACGTGGACCATCGACACCGAGGAACTCGATGACGGGCTGGTCAATCTTCGGGTGGTAGCGGAAGACGTCGGTGGAGCAACGGCTGCGGAGACGACGGTTCTGCAGGTAGACAACAGTCCGCCTCTGGCTCCGACCGGTTTGGCTCTTGACGGTGCTCACGGATGGAGGCCCAGTAACGACTTTGACATCCGCTGGAACGATCTCGAAGCGCAAGACGCCCCCGTCGTCCGAGTCCATTTTGAGTTGTGCTCGGTCCCAGGTGGTGTCTGCGAGGTACATACCCGAGACGGCCACGACCTCAGGCGTCTGGCTGTTCCGCACCCAGGTACGTTCTCATTGCGCGTATGGCTAGAGGATGCGGCGGGAAATGTTGATGCTGACTACGCATCTGATGACCTTCTGCTGCGGTTTGACGATGGTGTCCCTGGGCGGGCTGACGTTCAAGTACCTGACGGCTGGATCGGTGCTGCCAAGGCGGATGGGCTCAGCACATCACTAGCCCTCGGTCCCGGCGCGAATGCGCCCGCATCGGGGATCGGTGGCTATGCGGTGACGACTGGCGGTTCTGAGCCGGGTTCCGCGATCGAGGCGATTGGTTCTGCGCCTAGCTATGAGCTCGGCCGGTTGCCTGAGGGCGAAAGTCTCATAAAGGCAAGGGCTATTTCAGGGTCTGGTGTACCTGCAGCGAGTATCGGTGCGGGGGTCATCCGGATTGATCGGTCGCCACCGTTGGTATCGGCGGAGGGAGTACCGGAGGCAGTCTCTTGGCGACGAGGAGCTGTGTCGGTGCAGCTTGCGAGCATTGACCAACAGCACCTTTCGGGCGTCCTGGGTGTCCCCAGCGATCGACCGATTACTGACGGGGGCTACTTGCAGTTTCGGCTGAACGGTGGGCAGATGGAGCAGGTTCGTGGCGATCACGGAACCACCACCTTGAGTCAGGACGGCCACCACACCCTGACCTATCGCGCCTTCGATGCCGCAGGCAACGCGTCGGCGGAGAAGGAGGCGGTGGTGCGGATTGATGGGACGGCGCCGGTGGGGGTGTTTCGGGCTTTGGATCCGGGGGATCCGAGGAGGCTGGAGGTTGAGGTGGCGGATGCGACTTCTGGGGTTGCGGGTGGGCGGATCGAGTACCGGAAGGTGGGTGGAGCGTTCAAGCCGCTGGAGACGCGGTTTGGGGCCGGACTGCTGTCAGCTCGGCTGGAGGACGAGGGGCTGGCGGTGGGGCGGTATGAGCTGCGGGCTGTCGTCGAGGACGTGGCTGGGAATAAGGCAGTGATCGACAAGTGGGCGGATGGGGCGGCGGCGACGCTCGGTATGCCGCTGCGGCTCGGCGCGCAGGTCGAGGTCGGTGTGACGGTCAAGCAGAAGCGCTGCGGCAAGGCGGCGGCGAGGAAGCGGGCGAAGGCGCGCAAGCGCACGCGCTCGCGTGCGAAGCGGTGCCGGCGCGCGCCGAAGGTCGTGAAGTCGCTCAAGCTTCGGCACGGCAAGCGGATCGCGTCGAGCGGGCGGCTTACGACGAGCCAGGGCGTGGCCATCCCCAACGCGCCGCTGCTCGTCGAGGGACAGGCGCGGTCAGGTGGGCCGTTCGCTCGCTTGGGCACGGCGATGACGGACGCCCACGGACGGTTTCGCTTCACCGTCGCGGCAGGTCCCTCGCGGACGGTCCGCTACCGCTACGACGGCACCAACACCGTCCGGCCGGCGTCGGCCGCCCTCACGACCAAGGTCGCCGCGGCCGCGCGGCTGAAGGTCGACCGCCGCCGGCTTCGCAACGGCCAGGCGGTCCGCTTCACCGGGAAGCTGCTCGGCAAGCCGATCCCGGCGGGCGGCAAGGTCGTCGCGCTCCAGGCGAAGGTCGGCCGCGAGTGGCGGACGTTCGCCAACCCGCGCGCCAACCGCAAGGGCGTATTCCGGCACCGCTACCGCTTCAGCGCGACGACCGGCCTGCGCCGCTACGCGTTCCGCGTGGTCGTCGCCCGTGAGGCCGCCTACCCGTACGAGGCGGGCAGGTCGCCGATCGTTCGGGTGACGGTGCGCGGGGAGGGGCGTTAGGAGCGCCGGCGGCCGCGGGCGCGACGGGCGGCGACGGCGGCCAGTCCGGTGAATCCCCAGCTGGTCGTGATGAAGGACGCCACCGCGGCCGCCTTGTAGGCGGGATGGTCCTTCAGCTCCGGGCGCGCGACCAGGGGGGCGAAGGCGTTGGCGTTCGTCCACGCCCCGACCATCAGCGGCCAGGCGACCTTGCGTGGCAGGTCCGGCACCGCGCTGGCGGCGAGCGCCTGCAGGCTGCCGAGCGCGATCAGGTCGAGATGCCATTGGCGCAGCCGCGGCGTCGAGCGGATGCCGAGCGCGCGTGCTCGCTCCGGGTCGGACACCGCGAGCGAGAACGGCCAGCCGGTCAGCGCGCCGAGCGCCACCTCGGCGAGGCCGGACATCACGAGCTTGTCGTTGGTCGCCGAGCGGGTCATCGACCGCGCAGTCTACGGGCGCAACATGGTGGCGGCGGAGGTGCAGCCCGGCGGGGCGGTGCCGCGGCCTGCCTAATTGGAGGGAAGGCGCGGACCGGGCACCTGGACGCCCACGTCCATACCCCGCCGGTGCAGACCGCACAGTAAGTCTCTGTTGGGAACTTGTCACTGGCACTGTCGGATGATTTCTCGGAGGGGGGAGCGGGCGGGTTCGGAACGACGGTTGGTGAGGACTGGAGAACTCACTCGCCATGCCGCCTGGTCACCCGATACCCGAGCCGCTGCCCCACGACGTCGCGCGCAGGAGCGCCGACGCTCGCGCGCGGCTGATGGCGCACGCGCTCGACGCACTCAGCGCGGCCGCCCCCGCCGCCGCGGCGGCGATCTCGCCGGTGGACCGCCGGCTCGGTGTCTTCACCACCGCTCCGGTGGTCGTGAGGATCGACTCCCCCGAGTCGGCGCTCGACGTCGGGCGAATCCACTTTGCCTACCTCGACCGGGCCGGCGCCGACGATCCGCTCGAGCCGCGCCACTGGTCGAAGCGCAACGTGACCGTGCTCGGTGTGGCCGACGTCGGCGGGACCGCGCCGCGCTGCGACCTGCTTGCCGCCCACGGCCTGTCGCGCCGCGCGGCGGTGTTCGTGCGCGATCGTGGGCGGCTGGTGGCCTACGCGGTCCTGATGCGCGGCGTCGACGAGCCCGACCCGACCGTGGCCGAGATGGAGCGCCTGCGCGGCGTGCAGCCGCTCGTCGAGGCGGCGCTGCTGCTGGTCGGCGACCGTCCTCCGGCGACGTCGGCGACGAGCACCGAGCTGCTGCGGGCGCGCGGGCTGACGCGGCGCGAGGCCGAGGTGGCCGCGCTGGCCGCGACCGGTGCCACCAACGCCGAGATCTCGAGTGCGCTCTACATCAGCGTCAACACCGTCAAGACCCACGTCGGGCGGGCACTCGCCAAGCTGGGACTGCGCTCGCGTACCGAGCTGGCGCTGAGCCTCTCGGCGCGGCGAACCTAGCCGAGCGCGCGACCGCTCAGCGGCGCAGCTCGAACTCCTCCCAGCCGTCGTCGGCGGGGGTGGCGGCGGGCGGCGAGGGGGCCGGTGCCGCCGGAGCGGGCTGCGCCTCCGGCGCCGGTGCGGGGGCCGGTGGCGCTGCCGGTGCGGCTGGCCCCGCTGACGTCGCGGTTGGTGGCGCCGCGCCCCGCGGCGATCGCCGCGCAGCTGTCCGCCGCCGCACATCGGCGCGCGCGTGTGCCGCGCTGCGCATGGCGCTCGCGCGCAGCTCGGCGGCCGTGGCGGCAGGCAGCGGCGCCGTCGCGACCGCGGGCGGCGGCGCCTCGCTGGAGCCGCCGTCTCCCGGCGGCCCGAAAACCATGAGCGCCGACGTCGCGACTGCGACGGCGGTCCCGCCGGCCGCGATCTCCGCACCATGCCCGTTGAGGCGCGCGAGCCAGCTCCAGCGCTCCGTGAGCGCCGCGCCGGCTCCGCCTCCGCTCGGCAACGCGGCCGCCAGCACCGGCACCGGCGGCACGACGCCGGCGAGCCCGCGCATGCAGAGCACGCGGCGGCGACAGGCGGTGCAGTCCTCCAAATGCGCTGTCGCGAGCCGGTAGCGCTCGCCGCCAGAGTCGAGCACGCCGAGCGCGTAGGCGTTGATCAGCGAGCGCCGGCTGTCGCACCACTCGCCGCGGCGCAGGTCGCCGACCAGACTCGACAGCTCCTTCGAGACGCGGTCCATCACCTTCTCGAAGCGGCGCGGGCGGACCCCGAGCGCGGCGGCCGCCTCGGGGCGCGTGTAGCCCTGGACGTAGCAGAGCGTCGCGGCGCGCAGCTCGCGTTCGTCGAGTCGCTCGCGCATGCCCTGCATCAGCGCGCGCACGCGGGCGCGATCGTCGAGTTGGCCCTCGAGGTCGTGGTCGACGCCCTCGTCGTCGACCGGCGAGGCGGTCGTGTCGCGCCGCGCCGTGCGCTCGTCGAGCGCGCGCCGGTAGGTCACCTGCACGAGGAAGCCGACCCGGTTGTCGATCTCCCGCCCGGCGATCCGTGCCGCGTAGAGCGTGTGCCACGCCTGGTTGTAGGAGGCGGCGAGCGCCTGGTCGTCGACCGCGCCGCCGGTGGCGGTGAGCTTGCCGCGCACGGTGCGAACGACCTCGGGTTCCAGTGCGGCGTAGTCGCGCTCGATCTCCCGCTCGGCCTCGCGCGCGACGTGACCGCTCGGCGGTGTGATCGGCGCCGAGGTCACGGCACGTCGACCCTGACCGTGGCGCGGGCGCTGCGCACCGTCGGCCAGGGCCAGCCCGGCACGTGCTCGACGACGGCCCGGAACCTGAAGACGGTGTCGCGCGACAGGTGGACGAAGCGGTAGCGCCAGCGGAAGGCGCCGCGGCGGCCGGCGCGCGCCCGGCCGACGGGCGCCCAGCGGCCGTTGACGATCGCCTGGATCTGGATCAGCGCGCCGTCGGTCGACGGCCCCGTGCCGCGCAGCCGGCCAGCCAGCGTCAGCAGGCGGCCCTTGACCATGCGCGCGCTGGCAGGCGTCGCCGTCA
>CAYYRT010000296.1:0-17886 GCA_964474055.1 uncultured Acidimicrobiaceae bacterium
GGGGACGGGAAGGTCCGTGAGCCTGGTGAGAAAGGGGCGGGCGGCCTTCATCAGCCGCCTTTCGGCAGGCATGACACGTTCGAAGTACCAGGAAAGGACCTCGGGAAGCGACAACAGCCGGAGCGTTTCGGCAGTCGGGGCACAGTCGACGATCACAACGTCGTAGGCGCCACTTCGGGCATGCCGGTTGACTTCGAGAAGGGCGAACAACTCGTCCATGCCAGGAAACACCAGGAACTCTTCCGCTTCGATGCCGGTGACTCCTCCCCAGTCGAAAACCGACATGATCTGATCGCGGATCGAGCCCCAATGCCGATCGAGCTGGGCCTGGGTGTCGATCTGTTGACCAGCCAGATTCCTGGCGATCTCGACGGGCTCGTCGCCGAGCGCCATATCGACCGCATCCGCCAGCGAGTGGGCCGGATCTGTCGATGAGACCAGCGTCCGGTAACCGCGTTCGGCCGCAGCCAGGGCCGTGGCGGCAGCCACCGTCGTTTTGCCGACCCCGCCTTTCCCGGTGACGAGGACGATTCTCATTCAGACCGAAGACTCTCTCATTGAGCCAGGGCCTCAACTCGTTTGCGCAAACCCCTGAGCGCCGTGCCGACCAGCTGCTTTTCAGCCTGACGCCGCAAAAAACCGGGGATGAGGAAGGCAGGCTCGACCTTGAGGGCGTACACAACCTCGGTGAGACCGTCGCCAATGTCGGTGAAGGTGTAGGAGCCTTCCAGCTCTTTGATGTCAGGGCTCTCCTCGGCCACCCAGGTCATCGAGGCCGGCTGGTCGTAGTGGTAGGTGAGCGAGTAGCTGATCTCTCTGATCATGACATCAACCACAAAACGCGCCCGGGACGGACGGCCGGCAGCATCGGTCTCAAGCACCTCAACTTCCTTGATGCCCGTCGCCCACGCCGTGTATGCCCCGACATCAGCCGCGACGGCGAACACTTCAGCCGGTGTCGCCTTGATCTCGATCGAATCGACGGTTCCTTCCGCCATCGCACCTCCTTGGCCGAGGTTAGCTTCAGAGGTGAGGTACCCCATCCTCGATCAGGAGCCGCAAAGGCCGTTTGGTCGCCCGGAAGTACCCCACGTTGCGGCACACCGTCGGCCCCAGCCTCCAGGTGATCGCTTGCGGTTGGTGAACGTCACCGTAGAAGTGGAACCTCGGCCCCACCCGCCGCAGGTAGTCGAGGATCGGACCCGAGCTCCTTTCCCGGCGACCCGTGATGACATCGGTCGACAGCGGATCGAGCGCCGGCGGAAGATGCGAACACAACACCTCGACGTCCCCGATCGCCTCGAGTTTGGCCGCCATCGACTCGTCCGTCACCTCGCCGGCGGCGCCCACCGGGGTGGCCACTCCCCCTCCCACAAAACCAAACGTCATCCCTTCGATAACCACGGTCTCTCCGTCGAGCATCGGCATTGCCGCCGGCAGCGCCGCCGCCAGCAGTTCGGGCCGATCGACGTTGCCATACGTACAGAAACCGACCGCCGGCGCCAGGGCCTGTCGACAGAGCTCGTATTCCTGGCGGATCCGCTGATCCATCGCCGCCTTCACTTCCTCCCGCCGGTTGCCAACGGTCTGATTCCATGCCCGGCGCATCGCTTCGTAATCACCGGCGGCACGATGATCGGCAACCTCGGAGCCGAATTCCATCCCGAGGACGTCGGCGATGATCCCCTCGTTGGTCCGATAGTCGATCAGGTTGATGAGGTCGCCGAGTATGAGAAGCGTCTCTCCGCTGCGGGCGAGGTTGCCGAGACCTTGCCACTCGCCGTGTACATCGGAGACGAGCAGCACTCAGTGATCCTTCGCCCGTTCTTTCCCATCCACCCGAGCTGTGTACCAGATTGCTGTTCCGGCCCCCGCCAACGCCAGCACCAGGGCGAGGGGCCAACTGAGATCGCGCGGTGAGAACTCGGCCGACATGCCGGCCATTCCAAATCCGACCAGCCCGGCGACCATGCGGCGTCCAACCGTTCCCCAACGCCGTTCCGGGTCGGCGTTCTCCCAGGCCGGCACGTTGGCCGCCAGCGACCGCGCCCCGATCCAAATCAGGAGCGCCAGCACACCGAGCGCCAGAGCCACCGCGTAAACCTTGACCATCAGTTGGTGACCGCCCCTCTTTCGGCCGAGCCGACCAGCCTGGCGTATTTGGCCAGTGCCCCGCTCGGATACCGGGGTGGATGGGGTTTCCAGCCCGCCCGGCGCCTCTCGAGCGTCTGGTCGTCGACGAGGAGGTCGAGACGGCGTTGGGGGATGTCGACCCGGATCCGATCACCCTGTTCGACCAAGCCCAGCGTCCCTCCCACTTCCGACTCCGGCGCTATATGGCCTATGCACAATCCCGTGGTGCCGCCCGAGAAACGACCGTCGGTGATGAGCAGGACGTCTTTGCCGAGACCGACTCCTTTGATGGCGGCGGTGATCTGCAGCATCTCTCGCATGCCCGGACCGCCCCGGGGACCCTCGGTTCTGATCACTACGACGTCGCCCGCGGTGATCCTGCCGGCGAAGAGGGCTTCGAGAGCCAACTGCTCACCATCGAACACCAGCGCCGGGCCCTCGAAAACCTCGAGGTCGATGCCCGCCACCTTCACTACCGCACCCTCCTCGGCGAGGTTGCCCCGCAGGATGGCAATGCCACCCTCGGTCGCCAGCGGGTTCCGCGGTGAGCGGATCACGTCCTGGTCGTCGTTGAACTCCACCCCTTCCAGGTTTTCCGCCAGCGTTCCCCCGGTCACCGTGAGTGCATCTCCCTCCACCAACCCGGCATCGAGCAACGCTCGGAGGACAACCGGTACGCCACCTATGCGATCGAGATCCACCATGTGAAACCGGCCGAACGGTTTGAGATCACCCAGATGGGGCGTCCGCCGGCTGATGCGGTCAAAGTCCTCCAGCTGGTAGTCCACCTCTGCCTCATGGGCGAGGGCTAGAAGATGAAGGACAGCGTTGGTGGAACCTCCCAGTGCCATCACGGTGGTGATGGCGTTGTCAAAGGCTGGCCGGGTCATGATCTGGCGGGGCCGGATGTTGGCTTCGAGCAGGGCCATGACTGCCAGGCCGGAACGGCGGGCAAATTCATCGAGTCGGGAGTCACCGGCCGGGACTGTGGCCGACCCTGGAAGCGACATTCCGATCGCCTCTCCCACCGAAGCCATCGTGTTGGCTGTGAACATCCCGGCGCAGGAGCCGATGCCGGGACATGCGTGGCGTTCGATCTCGGTCAACTCGGCAAGGTCGATGCTCCCCTTGGCATAGGCGCCGATACCTTCGAAGACGTCCACAATCGATATGTCCTTGCCGCGATAGTGGCCGGGCAAGGATGACCCTCCGTATAGGAACACGCTGGGAAGGTTGGTGCGGGCCGCTGCCATGAGCATCCCGGGAAGCGACTTGTCGCACCCCGCCACCGAGACCATCCCGTCAAATCGTTCGGCATGCATGACCAGTTCGACCGAATCGGCGATGACCTCCCGGCTCACCAGCGAGGCCCTCATGCCTTCGTGTCCCATCGAGATGCCATCGCTCACAGCGATGGTCGTGAAGGTCAGACCCACACCTCCAGCGTCTCTCACTCCGGACTTGGCAGCCTCGCTGAGGCGGGGGCCGGAGAGGTTGCAGGGTGTGACCTCGTTGCCTGCTGAGACCAGGCCGATCTGTGGTTTGGCGAAGTCGTCGTCACCGAGACCGACCGCTCGCAGCATTGCCCGCGCTCCCGCCTTGGCCGGACCCTCGGTTACGTCCTGGGAGTGGATCTTTCGCGGCATTGTCAGATGGTACGTGTCGCCGGGTATCTTGTAGCGGTGATGATCTCCACCCTTCCTCAGGTGGAGTTCGCCATCCCCTCTGCTTACGCCCGGGTGGTCGAACTCGCCTACAACTTGTGGTGGTCCTGGAACTCCGCCGGGGCGAACCTGTGGTCGAACCTCGATCCCGTGGCGTGGGAGCGATACCACAACCCGATCGAGCTGCTCAACTCCATCGACCCCAGTCGCTGGCAGGCAATCGAGAACATCGAGGCGGTGCAGGAGAGGTACCGGTCGGCTCTCACCGACTTCGACCGCTACATGGAGGAATCCGACACCTGGTACTCCCGGCAGGGTCGCTTGCTAAGCGGGCCGGTGGCTTACCTGTGCACAGAATTCGGCGTGCACGCATCGGTGCCCTTCTACTCGGGAGGGTTGGGGATACTGGCGGGCGATCACCTGAAATCTGCTTCCGACCTGGGGATGCCAATGGTGGCCGTAGGCCTCATGTACCGGCGCGGTTACTTCCGCCAGGAGATCGACTCCGATGGCGAACAACAACACATATATCCGGTGGTCGAGCCTCGCCAGCTGCCGATCAGACCGGTGGCCTCGCCCACCGGTGGCCAGCTCAAGGTCGAAATCGACTTCCCGGGCCGAATCGTCAAGGCCGCGGTGTGGAAACTCGAAGTCGGACGGGTCGCCCTGCTTCTCCTCGATACCGACATCCCCGACAACCACGTCTCTGATCGCCCTATCACCCACATCCTCTACGTCGGCGGGCGGGCCATGCGCCTCTGTCAGGAAATCGTGTTGGGGGTCGGAGCCGTTCGGGCCTTTGCTGCGCTTGGCATCAAACCATCGGTGTGGCATGTCAACGAGGGACACGCGGCCCTGGCACTGCTCGAGCTGGCGAGGATAGAGATGGCAGGTGGCGCCTCAATCGACGAAGCACGCCAGGCCATCAAGACGAAGACCGTTTTCACGCTCCACACTCCGGTTCCGGCCGGAAACGAAGTCTTCGAGGCCGCCCTCGCTCGGGAATATCTGGCGCCAATTCGGGAGAAGCTGGGCATCACCGAGGATGAACTGGCGAGGCTGGGTAGCACCAACGGTGACACCGAGCAGTTCGACCTGGGAGCGCTGGCGATCCGTTTTGCTTCGGTCGTCAACGGTGTCAGCCAACGTCACGGAGACGTGGTCACCCGGGATTGGCAACATCTCATCGGCGGCCCCGCCCGGGCAGTCACCAATGGGATTCACTCTCCGACCTGGATCGGCCGCGACGGCGGCAGGCTTCTCACGGCCCGGTTCGGGAGGGTGTGGCCTTCGGTCCTCTTGGAGGACCCGGCCGCCGTGGAGAAGCTACGGGACCTGTCCGACGAGGAGATCTGGGACATGCACCACGTCCGGAAGGAGATTCTCGTCAACTTCATCCGGGGTCGATTGCGTCGTCAATTCGCCCGGCACGGCGCCTCCCCAGAGGATCTTCACAAGATCGACCAAATGCTCCCGGCCAGTCGTCTGACGCTCGGGTTCGCCCGTCGCTTCGCAACTTACAAGAGAGCCACCCTCATGTTTCGCGACCTCGACCGCATTCGGTCAATCCTCACCAACGCCGACCGCCCGGTACAGATCGTCTTCGCCGGCAAGGCCCACCCGGCCGATCGTCACGGCCAGGAGTTCATCAAACAGGTCCACAACCTGTCACGGTCGCCCGATCTGGCGGGCCACCTGGCTGTCCTGGAGGACTACGACGCCCGGGTAGCCCGTTTCCTGGTCCAGGGCGTGGACGTGTGGGTGAACAACCCGCGGCCCCCGATGGAGGCGTCGGGAACCTCGGGGATGAAAGCGGCAATCAACGGGACCCTCAACCTCTCGGTGCGGGACGGATGGTGGGTCGAGGGTTACACGGGCGACAACGGCTGGGCGTTTGGCGACCCCAATGGCCGCCCCGATCATGCCGCCGAGGATGCCGACGATGCCGCCGCCTTCTATCACCTGCTCGAATCGGAGGTTGTTCCACTCTTTTACGAAAGGGACGAATCCGGCATCCCCGTGAAGTGGGTCGCACGGATGCGGTCCTCGATCAGTTCGGCGCTCGTGAAGTTCTCCTCCCATCGGATGGTGGCCGAATACGCCAACCTGGCCTACTTGCCAATGGGTGAATCCCCACCCAGAAGCTGAAGGACCGCCTCGGCCGCCGTGCCGCCCAACCTCGACAACGCCCACGCGGCGTGTTCGGCCAGCATTGGATCCGGATGTCTGGCGTAAGCGGCTGCCGCCGGAACCAGCGAGCCGTCCCCCGAGTTGCCAACGGCTATCAGGGCGTTGCGACGGATGATGGCCGGTTTGCGATCAGGCAGGAACCAGTGGCCGAACCGCTCGAGCAACTCCGAGTCGGCCGCCCACAACATCCAGGCGAGATCGACCCGTCCCCGCGGATGCAACGATCGATTCAGAAGTCGGTGCCCGGGTGGACAGGCTTCTATGCAATCGTCGCATCCATACAACCGGTCGCCCATCGCCACCCTGTATTCGACCGGGACCGAACCCGGGGCCTGTGCCCAGGCCGCCAGACAACGCCTTGCATCGAGGACGCCGGGCGCAACCAATGCACCTGTGGGGCAAGCGGGCAGACAGGCCTGGCACGAACCGCAGTCACGAGCCATCGGCCGATCTGGCTCGAGATCGGCATCCGTCACGACCGACCCGAAGAGAAGCCACGGTCCAAAGCCGGGGGTCAACACCATGGTGTTCTTGCCCCACCATCCCAGTCCCGCTCTCACGGCTGCCGCGCGGTCCACAAGGCGGCTGTCGTCGCAAAGAACCTCGGCCCGATGACCATCGCCTTCAAGGGTCGCGGCAACACTCCGAAGCGCCAGGCGCAGGGGCCCGTAGGCATCGTCGACCGCCACCCGGGCGACCCGTCCCCGGTTGTCACCGACCTCCGGACTTCCGGCGGTGGGCAGGTACGACCGGCCGCCCACCACCAGGCTCCTGGCCCAGGGAAAAGTCGCCCGTGGATCGGTCGCCGTCTCGGGATCCTTGTATGTGAATCCCAGCCCCGCGGCCTGACCGTTCCTCTGGCGGTTGTTGAGTTCGTCGCGGACGTCGAGGAATCGATCGACGCCGGCGATACCGAGGACGTCGAGACCGGCGGCCCTGCCAATCTCGTCTAGCCGGTTGCGAAGTCCTTCCACCCCGCGACCGTAGCGCGGTCGATATGGGGCTCTACCAGCCGGATCTGTGGAATCAGGCCGGCCTCGGCCAGATTGGTGATGGCCTCGGTCTCCTCCTCGGCGAGGTCGAGCAGGCCTTCGTGAAAGATCAGGTTGACCACACAGTCCTCACAGGCGATGTCCCGGGCCAGGCAGGTATCACAGTTGATGAGCATCTGTGCAACGTATCGCGGCGGTGAGACAGAAAAGGCGTGAGACGTGAGAGGCAACCCTCAGCGGGGTCCGAGGTCCGAACTTGGAATCCAGGCGATATCGGGCGGAAAGATCAAGTCGAGTGTCCAGTCAAGCGCCACCCGGGTCTTACGAAGAGCGCTCGGAAGCTGCCAGAGGTAGTAGGTCCTCCACAGAAACCAGGCGGGAAACCCGGATACGGGGATGCCCAGCACCCGGCCAACGGCGTTCCGATGACCCAGCGAGACCAACTCGCCTTTGGTCGAATACTCGAACGGTGGCACCGACACCGCTTCACCGACCAACCCGGGCAAGTGGCGGCCGAGGTATTTGCCCTGGCGAAGGGCAAACTGTGCAGTAGGTGGGGAGGCGCCTGCACCAGACATGGAGCTGGCGGCATCTCCGATGGCGTAGACGCCCGGTGCCGCCTGAAGATGGCCGTCAACCACCAGCCGACCTTTGTCGGTCGTGAGGCCCATCCCGGCCACCAACGGATGGGGTCGGACCCCAGCCGCCCAGATGACGGTGGATGCCTCGATCACCCGGCCATTGGCCAGATTCACATAACCGGCTCCAACCTCGGCCACGGCCGAACCGAGCACCAGCTCCACTCCCCTGGCACTCAAAGCCCGGGCGGCAGCCCGCGAAAGCCCGGGCGAGAGCGCCGGTGTCACCCGTTCGGTGGCATCGACCAATGCGACCGAAGGCGGGGGTGCCTCGCTGTAATACCGAGCGGCCGCCGGCCTGAGAAAGTCCGCAAGTGCTCCCGCCACCTCCGCCCCCGAATAACCGGCGCCGATCACAGCCACTTTGGTCAGGACCGGGTCGCCTACCCGGGTGGCGTGTTCGAGCAGGGCCAGCAACCGGTTACGGATTCGTAAAGCATCACCGATCGTCTTGAAAGGAAGGGTGTGCGCCTCGACTCCTTTCACCCCGAAGGTGTTGGGCACCGAGCCGAGCGCTATCACGAGGGTCTCGGCCTCCAGCGTGAATAGCCCCTCGCCAAAGAGGGGCCGCACCGTGACCGACCGATTGTCGGGATCGATGGCCTCGATGATTCCCTGCACCAACCGCGCATGGGGTGCCAGATCTCGAATTGGGGTGACGATGTGGCGGGGATCTACATCACCCGCTGCTGCCTCCGCCAGCATTGGCGTGAAGAGCACGAAATTGTCCTGGGAGACGACAGTTACGTCGAGTCGCCGGCCGATGCCCCGGGCGGAAGCCGTGCCGGCGAACCCACCACCCAGGATCAAGACCCGGGTCATGTTCCGAATGTGCTCCTTCCGCCGGTTTGGAACCAGTCGACCAGGGCCTGGGACCACAACCCGACTGCTCCTTCGGCCTCGGCGCCCTCCCTGACTCTGCGGTCAGACGACACCACGACCAGGGGCCAGGCCCGGCTCCGAGCAAGTTCCAGAATGCTTTCGTCGGCCGAGGTGACGTACCGCACATCCACCTCGGGATGGCTGAAGTGGTCGGTTCCCTCGCGGGAGTCGAATATCACAATCACCTTTCTCCGGCCCCTGGAGGCCACGGCAATCCGGCGACCCGCCTCCACGATTCGTTCCCGGTCCTCGGATCCTGGTGGCGACATCAGAAGGTGAGCGGCGTTCCATCCGTCAATGGTGACCATGACGGTCGCGGTTTGATCGAGAAGCCACTTGATCGCTTCGGCTCGGTCGGGCCGTACTCCGTGCGGCAACAACAACGGATCGCCTGCCTCGGACGCAATCGGAACCTCTTCCTCGATCGGCGTGATGGATCCGGCGGAAACCAGGTCGTCGAGATGGCGAGCAAGCTCCAGCGGTCCCCTGGGCTCCCATGCACCCATTACGCGGGCCGGAGATCGAAGCTCCGGCGGGCGTCGCCGCTCGGCGGCCCCGGCTCCAGCGGCCAGTTGATCCCGCTCCTCGGTGGCTGCTGCCAACCTCTCGTCGAGATCGGCAACGACGCTCTGGAGTTGCTTGATCTCCACAAGGTCACGCTGGCGGCTGCGCACCGATCGTTCGCTCTGTTCTGCCAGGCGATCCTTGACCGATGCCTCCGCGACCCCGAGCCGGTCTTCGGCCTTGACCAACAGGCCTTCCAGGACTTCGATACGACGCCGTGCTTTGCCGAGATCCTCAGCCAAACGCTGGGCCAGCCGGGAGGCTCCGGCCCCGGCCGATTCCTCGGCCAATGTGCTGGACGCGTCTTCCCATCCGTCTGGACGCTGCAGAAATAGCGCCGAGGCCCGATGCTTGGGGTCAGCGCTGACAGGGTCGATGTCGGGCCAGGCAGCCAGGGTCTCGGCCCGCAACCACTCGGACTCGTCGAGGGCCTGCATCAGTCTTCGAGCCAGAGGCGGGGGGAGGCGTCCGGACCTGGCAGCAATCTCTCGCACTGCCGCCGGAACGTCGGTGTCGTCGAGTTTGCGCAGTGCGCGCCGGGCCGCTTCGAGCGCCGGCGCCAGCATGGCAAAATCGAGACGAGGGGGATTTGGTTCCACCGACCCAGTCAACCATCTGTATACTGGCTGTCGAGATGACCACCAGCATTCTGGTACTTCAATAGCGCACACGCCCCCGAATTGGTGTGTGCGCCCATGACCCTCCCCACCGGGAGGGTTTTTCATACCCGCACGAGCGAGGACCAACGATGACCAAGATGACCGGAGCCCAAGCCCTGATAAGAACCCTTGAACACGAAGGGGTCGATCTCGTCTTTGGTGTACCCGGCGGGGCAATCCTGCCCGCATATGATCCCTTGCTCGATTCGTCCATCCGCCACGTGCTTGCTCGTCACGAACAGGGTGCAGGACACATGGCAGAGGGATATGCCTGGGCCACCGGCAAGGTGGGAGTGTGTATTGCCACCTCCGGCCCCGGAGCCACCAACCTGGTAACCCCGCTGGCCGATGCGTTGATGGACTCGGTCCCGCTCGTGGCCATCACGGGCCAGGTCCCCACCACCGCGGTCGGCAACGACGCTTTTCAAGAGGCGTACACCACCGGCATCACCATGCCGGCCACGAAACACAACTACTTCGTCACGGATCCGGCTGACATCCCCGACGTCATCCATGAAGCCTTCCACATCGCCAGCACCGGACGGCCGGGCCCGGTACTGGTCGACCTCCCCAAAGACATTCTCAACCAGAGCCTGCATTGGCGGGTCCCGGGCGCCCTCAATCTGCCCGGTTACCGACCAACCGTGGATGGCCATCCTCGCCGCGTGAAGGAGGCAGTGGAATTGATCGCCCGGGCGAAACGTCCGGTGCTCTACGTCGGGGGCGGGATCATCAAAGCCAACGCCTCCGGCGAGCTACGGCGCTTTGCCGAACTGATTCGAACCCCGGTGACTACGACGTTGATGGGTCGGGGAGCCTTCCCCGACAGCCACCCCCTCGCCATGGGCATGCCCGGTATGCACGGCACCTACACCGCAATCACGGCCATCCAGAAGTCCGATTTGCTCGTCTCGATCGGGGTCCGCTTCGACGACAGGGTCACCGGGAGCCCCAAGCACTTCGCCCCTCACGCCAAGGTGATCCATGTCGATGTCGATCCGGCCGAGATTGGCAAGGTCAGGGTGGCCGACGTTCCCATCGTGGGGGATGCCCGCCGCGTCCTGGAACAACTCATCGAGGCCTGGGGCGAGCGGGATACCCCCGATCGGAGCGCCTGGATCGAGACAGTCAACCGGTGGCAAACAGACTTCCCCCTCCGTTACGACCAGCCCGCCGATGGCGCCATCAAACCGCAATTCGTCGTAGAAGAGTTGTACCGGCTCACCGGCGGCAACGCCACGATCGTGTCGGGGGTGGGTCAACACCAGATGTGGACCAGCCAGTTCTGGAAGTTCGAGCAGCCTCGCCGTTGGATCAATTCAGGTGGCTTGGGAACTATGGGGTTCGCCATACCGGCTGCCATCGGAGCGAAGGCCGGGACCCCCGGAGAGCTCATCTTTGCGATCGACGGAGATGGCTGTTTCCAGATGACATTCAACGAGTTGATCACCGCCGCTGTCGAAAAGATCCCGATCAAAGTCGCAGTGATCAACAACGGCACCCACGGCATGGTCGCCCAGTGGCAGCGGATGTTCTACAAAGGGAGGTTCTCGGGGTCGATCCTGGGTGAGGGGATCGACTACCCCAAGCTGGCCGAGGCTCTCGGATGCGCGGGCCTGCGGGCCGAGACTCCCGACGAGGTGGGTCCCATCCTGGAAAAGGCCCTGGCCATCGATGATCGCCCGGTCCTGGTGGAGATGGTCGTCGACCGCGAGGAGATGGTGTTTCCGATGGTGCCTGCCGGTGGCTCCAACGACGAGGTCATCCTTGGGCCGACCGAGAGGGTCATCAGTCCGGCGAGTGACCTGCCATGAGCCACACCCTTTCCGTGATTGTCGAGGACAAGCCGGGGGTTCTTGCCAGGGTCTCGTCTCTTTTGGCGAGGCGTGGTTTCAACATCCACTCGCTGGCCGTGGGGCCGTCCCACGAAGACGGGATGTCACGGATGACCATCGTGGTCGATGCCCCCGAAGTGGAGCAGGTCAAAAAGCAACTCCACAAGTTGATCAATGTGGTGAGGATTTCCGAGTACGAGCAGTCCGTGGCCATCGAACGCGAGATCATGCTGGTGCGGGTGGCAGGCGGTCCCGGCAAACGAGGCGAGATTCTCGAGATTGCGACCATCTTCGATGCCATCGCAGTGGACGTGGGGCACAACTCGATCACCTTCCAGATCGCCGGTGATCCTCGCAAGGTCAATGACTTCCTGGAATTGATCAAGCCGTATGGCTTGGTCGAACTGGTCAAGTCAGGCCGCGTCGCTCTGGCTCGGGAATCCAAAGGGCGTCCAGTACGGTTGCGGGCCGTCAACTGATCCAAGGAGTTCCAATGGCCACCATCTACTACGACGCCGACTGTGATCCTCAACTGGTTCACGATCGCAAGGTGGCCGTTATCGGATACGGCAGCCAGGGCCATGCTCATGCCCTCAATCTCAAGGAGTCAGGGGTCGACGTCGTCGTCGGTTTGCGTTCGTCCTCGACCAGCAAGGCCAAGGCTGAGGAGGCCGGGCTCAGGGTGCTCGATCCGGATGCGGCCGCCGAATGGGGCGACCTCATCATGATGCTGGTGCCGGACCAGCACATGGGCGACCTCTACCGCCAGGAGATCGAACCCCACCTGACCGCAGGTGATGCGCTCTTCTTCGCCCACGGCTTCAACATTCATTTCGCTGCCATCACTCCACCTGACAACGTCGATGTGGCCATGGTGGCTCCGAAAGGCCCGGGACATCTGGTTCGCCGCACCTACGTGGAGGGCAGCGGCGTCCCCTGTCTTGTGGCAGTTCATCAGGATCCGAGCGGTCGCGCCCTTCCCCTGGCCCTCTCGTACGCGCAGGCGATCGGCGGGGCCAGAGCGGGCATATTGCAGACAACTTTCAAGGAAGAGACTGAGACCGACCTGTTCGGTGAGCAGGTGATCCTCTGCGGCGGTGTGTCGGCGTTGATCAAGGCGTCCTATGAGACCCTCGTCGACGCCGGTTATCAGCCTGAGTCGGCCTACTTCGAGACCCTGCATGAGCTCAAACTCATCGTCGACCTCCTCTATGAAGGCGGGCTCTCGTGGATGAGATATTCGGTCTCCGACACTGCTGAATACGGTGACTACACGCGTGGCAACCGGATAATCACCGACGAGACCCGGGCGGAGATGCGACGAATCCTGTCCGAGATTCAATCAGGTGCGTTCGCCAACGAATGGCTGGCGCAGGCCAGGGAAGGGGCGCCTTTCCTTCTGGAGCAGCGGGCCGCCAACCGCAACCACCCGGTTGAAGTTGTGGGTCGCCAGCTACGGGACATGATGCCGTTTCTGACCCCGAAACAGGCCCCATGACCGACAAGCTCGTCATCTTTGACACGACACTGCGCGATGGGGAACAGGCCCCCGGTATCGCCCTGACGCCCGACGAGAAGGTAGCTATTGCCCACCAGCTCGCCAGGCTGCGGGTGGATGTGCTCGAGGCCGGGTTCGCGGCATCGTCTCCCGGGGACTTCGAGGCCGTATCGCGAATCGCCGCTGGAGTCAGGGGTCCGGTGATCGCCTCGCTGGCCCGGGCACATGCCGACGACATCGACCGCGCCTTCGATGCTCTCAAAGCAGCGGATCGTTTTCGGATCCATGTCTTCATGTCAACCTCGGCCATCCATATGGAAAAGATGCTGCGGATGACCCCCGCTGAGGTGATGAAGGCCTCGATCGAAGGAGTCAAACGGGCCCGTAGCTACACCGACGATGTCGAGTTCTCACCACAGGATGCGACTCGTTCGGACCCCGACTTCATGATCGCCGTCTGCCGGGCGGCAGTCGAAGCCGGTGCTACCACGATCAACATCCCCGACACTGTTGGCTTTGCCACCCCCACCGACTTCGTCCCCCTGTTGATGAGGGTCTTCAAGGAAGTCAAGGGCGATCGTGAAGATGTTGTCATGTCGGTGCACTGCCACAACGACCTGGGGCTGGCGGTCGCCAACTCGCTTTCATCGATCTCCGCCGGAGCTCGCCAGATCGAGGGGGCCATCAACGGGATCGGCGAACGCGCCGGCAACACTTCGATCGAGGAAGTTGTGATGGCCATCAAGACCCGACAGGACGTTTTTAACGTCGACCTGGGAGTCGATACCACTCAGCTGTACGACACTTCCCGGCTTGTCGCGCGACTGACCGGCTACCCGGTCCAATTCAACAAGGCGGTGGTCGGTCGCAACGCATTTGCCCACGAGTCGGGGATCCATCAGCACGGTGTCCTGCGGGACAAAGAGACCTACGAGATCATGGATGCCGCTTCGGTGGGCCAGCAAGCCGCCCAGATCGTCCTGGGCAAACACTCGGGTCGAGCCGGGTTTAGTGATGCGTTGGAGAAAATGGGTCTCGTCCTGGAAGACGATGCCTTTGCCCGGGCTTTCGATCGCTTCAAACAACTCGCCGATCGCAAGGTGCAGATCGGAGAGGACGAGATCCGCGCCATCGTCGAGGACCAGACCGGCGAACCTGTGGAGAAGGTACACCTGGTCAGCCTTCACGTGGCCGGCGGCAACGAAGTCACCCCCACGGCCACGGTGCGCGTGATCAAAGAAGGCATAGAGCAGGTGTTCTCCGGACAGGGTGACGGCATGATTCACGCCACTTTCGCCGCCCTCCGGCTCGCCTTCGCGACCGACGCCAAGCTCCTCGACTACCGGGTGGTCCCGGTGACCTCCGGTGCCGACGCCATGGCGGAAGTGAACGTGGTGGTCCGGATCGGCGAGCACACGTACGCCGGGCATTCGGTCAACACCGACGTGGTCGAAGGATCGGCGGAAGCGTTCGCCAATGCCCTCAACAAGGCAGGTTGACGCGGCGCTAGTCTCGCATTCGATCGTGCCCCCTCCGGAGCGAACCTATTAGTACTGGCGCCGGGTTGGCGGCCGTCGCCCTCCTGATTCTTCTCACAGCTTTCTTCGTCGCTGGTGAGTTCGCACTGGTCGCCGTCGATCGGAACCGCGTCCGCCGCCTCGCCAGCGAGGGCAATCCCTGGGCAGCACGGGTGGAGCGCAGCCTGGGTCGGCTCTCGTTTGAGCTATCGGGGGCACAACTCGGCATCACGGTCACATCTCTCCTGACGGGCGCGATTGCCGAACCTGCCCTGTCTGGTGTTCTCGAGCCACTCCTCGATGACCTTGGCTGGTTCGGCCCCCGGACCAGGCCAATCATCACCATCGCCCTGGCGTTGCTGGTCGCCAACCTCGCATCGATGCTGTTTGGCGAGCTGGTACCCAAGAACTTCGCCATTGCCAAACCATTCGGGACTGCGGTGACTGTGGCGGTGCCGATGTCGATGCTGAATCGCCTGGCTCGGCCGGTCATCCTCCTTCTCAACCAGGCCGCCAACTGGACGGTACGCCGTCTCGGGATCGAGCCCCGCGAGGATCTCGCCGGGGTCCGTTCGCTCGAGGAGCTTGAGCTGATGATCCGGTCTTCGGGCGAGGAGGGAGAACTCGACGACGCCGAGTTGTCCCTGTTGACCAGAGCCATTGCCTTCACCGAGAAGGTGGCCGCCGACATCATGGTCCCGCGGGTGTCGGTCAACGCGCTGTCCCGACATGACTCTGTCTCCGAGCTTCGCCGGATCGCCCGCGAGACCGGGCACTCCCGGTTTCCTGTCTTTGCGAGCGACCTCGACGAGATCGTCGGAATTGTCCACGTCAAAGACTCCTTCAAGGTGCAGCCCGAACGGCGCTCGATCACACCGGTCTCACACATCGCCAAGCCGGGGCTATCAGTCCCCGACTCGAGGCGGCTCAACGACCTCCTGTTGGACATGCAACGACAAAGCCGGGCCATGGCGATCGTCGTCGACGAATACGGTGGTACGGCCGGCATAGTCACCATCGAAGACCTGCTCGAGGAGATATTGGGCGAGATCGCCGACGAACACGATCGAGTCGATAGCCGGAGCCCTCTCGCAGACGGCGAGCAGCAGAGCGAAGTATCAGGACAGCTCAACCGCCATGACCTTGAGGAGCAGTTCGAGCTCGAGCTTCCGGAAGGGCATTTTGAAACGCTGGGCGGCTTCCTAACTGCCCAACTCGGCCGGTTTCCGGTCGAAGGTGACGTGGCTGTTTGGCACGGCTGGCGATTCGAAATCCTCTCCATGGACGGGCGGCGGGTGGACAGAGTGGCGGTCGTACCGCCGGCGGACCAGAAATGAACCTGTCCGCCCTCGCCTGGATGGTGATCCTGCTCATCGCCAACGGGTTCTTTGTCGCGGCCGAGTTTGCCTTTACCGCCGCCCGCCGTGAGGTCATCGAAGAGATGACCGGGCGCTCGGCCCGGGCGGCGGTCGTGTCGATGGAACGACTCTCTCTGACTCTGGCCGGCGCCCAGGTGGGAATCACGCTTGCCACCCTGATGCTCGGGTTTGTGGCCGAACCCTCAGTGGCCCAACTGCTTGAAATGCTGCTGGGCTGGCTGCCGATACCCGACAACGTCCTCCATACGATCGCGCTGATCATTGCCCTGCTCGTCGTTGTATTCCTGCACATGGTCATCGGCGAAATGGCGCCCAAGAACATCGCAATAGCAACCCCCGAACGGCTCGCCTTGCGTCTGGCCGTGCCGTTTCAGTTCTACATGACGGTGTTTCGACCGCTGATTTTCGTTCTCAACAGTGCTGCCAACCTCGTGCTCCGCTTGTTCGGAGTCGAACCCCGCGATGAGTTGGAGACGACCCAGACCGCCGAGGATCTGGCGCATGTGATCGCCGCAGGTCGACGGGAAGGCGTGATCGAGGAATTCGCCCACAAGCTGCTTTCGGGTGCGATTGTCTTTTCCGAGAGGGATGCATCCGAGGTGATGGTGCCCCGACCCGATATCGTCGCCCTGCCAGCCACCTCCGCTCCAGCCGAGATCGAGCGAGTGGTCATCGACGAGGGATTCTCCCGGATTCCGGTCTACGGGGAGGATGCCGATGACATCATCGGTTTCGTCCACGCCAAGGACCTGCTCGCCATTCCCGACGAGGCGTACCACGATCCGATCCCACCCGGAATCATCCGCCCGATCCTCGTCGTCCCTGAATCGGCCCCGGTGCGCCCCCTGCTGGCCGAGATGCAACGAAACGGCCGCCATCTGGCCCTGATCATCGACGAACATGGCGGCACCGCCGGCCTGCTGACCCTGGAGGACATCGCCGAGGAACTGGTCGGCGAGATCCGTGACGAATACGACGAGGACGAGTCGGAGGTTCGCCAAATCGGTGATGCACGTTGGTACTACGTCCCGGGGTCGGCTCGACCTGACCAGCTCAAGGCCGTCGTCGGAATCGACCTGCCAGAGGGTGAGTACGAAACGATTGGCGGTTTCCTGATGGATCGACTGGGGCGTATCCCTCGCCGGGGAGACCGAATCCAGTTTGGTGAATGGATCATCAGAGTCCGACGAATGGATGGCCGGCGCATCAAGGAAGTCGAGTTGCTCGGCCAATGACGGCCGTACACTCGCGGCGCCTATGACCTATCGACTCGGCGTGATCGGCGGTGACGGCGTCGGCCCCGAGGTGATGCACCAGTCACGCAAGGTTCTCGACATCGTCGCAGGCTGTTTTGGCTTCTCCTACGACGCGACGGAGTATGACCTGGGGGCCTCTCGTTACCTTCGCACCGGAGAAGTGCTGCCGGAGTCGGTGGAGGACGAACTCGCCGAGCTCGACGCCATCCTCCTCGGAGCAGTGGGAGCCCCGCAGGTGCCACCCGGTGTTCTCGAGCGAGGATTGCTACTGAAACTGCGATTCGACTTCGATCTCTACGTCAACCTGCGACCGATCAAGCTGTATCCCGGGGTCGCATCACCGATTGCCGGGTTGACGCCGGAGCGGTGCGATCTGGTGGTGGTCCGGGAGAACACGGAGGGTCTTTACGTTGGCGCCGGGGGGATCACGCGCCGCGATACCGCCCAGGAAATCGCTACCCAGGAATCGATCAACACGCGATTCGGGGTGGAACGGGTGGCGAGGTTCGCTTTTGAACAGGCGGCCAGGCGCCGGGGTCGATTGACCCTCTGCCATAAGACCAACGTCCTCACTTTCGCCGGCGACCTCTGGCAGCGGACGGCGTTGGAGGTGGCGGCCGACTATCCGGAGGTGACCCTCGACTACGTCCATGTCGACGCCGCCTGTCTATATCTGGTG
>CAYYRT010000297.1:0-1616 GCA_964474055.1 uncultured Acidimicrobiaceae bacterium
CCGACGCGTTCCACGTCGTCCTCATCGAGCAATGCCGATTTGATCAGGCTCTGCCGGGCGCGGACATCACGGATCAGGGCTTGGAGGAGTGGCTCATCCTCCGGCACCTGGTCTAGTGGTAGAGTCCGGAAGTCCTGCCCTCGGTCGACCTGCCGAGGCGGGGAGGCCAGGTAGAAGGTCAGCAACGGACGCCGATACTGTTTCGCCATCTTCACCAGAAGGGGGCGACTGGGCGTGTCAGTCCCTTCCTCCAACGCCCGCACACGGTCCACGGCCGAGACACCCCGTGCGTCGCGGATCTTGAGCCGCTCGGCGGCCTCAGCCTCGTCCAGTCCCGCCGTTTCGCGGGCCCAGCGGAGGATAGCGGGGTTTACTTTGGGCATCTGCGTAGAGAAGGAGGCAACGGCCGTTCAGGCAAGATACCCTCCGGGGGCACGGACGGGACATGAGGGAATGGGTACGAGCCCGCCGGCCATCGATCGCTCTCTAACGGACCCGGAATTCTGCTGGCGCGGGCCACAAGGTGGCAAGTCTGATTGCACAACAGCCTACTCGCCACGACAGGTCAACGGGTAGAGAAGCGAGCCCCGCCGAGCGCTGGTCGTGAACCCAAGACGGTCGGAGACCTACCCTCCAGGCGACCCGCGCAGCAGCAATTCCTTGTTAGAAAGCCCCTCTGTCTGTAGCATCAGGGTGCTACCAGGAGCCAAGCCATGGTCAGAAGCGTGAGATTGAGGAAGATGGGTGGGTCGGTTGGCGCGACTTTACCGAAGGACCTGGCGGATCGGTTCCATCTCGAGCCAGGCGACGACGTTCTCGCGGTGGAGACGGCGCATGGCATTCTCTTAAGTCCTTATGATCCTGACGTCGAGGAAGGGCTGGCGATCGCGGCTGAGGTCCAGAGGCGCTACCGCAACGCTCTGAGGGAACTAGCGAAGTGAGTGCTGCGGAGCCCCGGTGGGTTCCGCGACTCGTCGTCGAGGCGGTTCACGTCGATCAGGTGCGGGAGCACGGTGGTCTGATCGGCATTCGAGACGAGAACGCTCTGGAGTCGGCTTTGGCTGGCGCGCGGCAGCGTTGGGCATACGAGCCCGACGCCGACCTTCCGAGGCTCGCGACCGACTACGCGTTCGGGATCTGCCGTAACCACCCGTTCAGGGACGGCAACAAGCGCGCCGCCTTCCTCACCGCGGTCATCTTCCTCGGTCTGAATGGGCTGGAGTTCGTCGCGCCGGAGGAGGAGGTCGTGGAGACGATGCTAGCCCTCGCCGCCGGAGAACTCGACGAGGAGCAGATCGCGGTGTGGTTTCGCTCTCAAACGCGGCCGCGTACCGACTAGGTCGAGGGCCTTCTAACGGACTCGGAATTCTGCTGGCGCGGCCCTCAAGTACACAAGCCTGGGGTCACCGAGCCTACCCGCCACGGCGCTCCACCGTCGCTGAAGCGAGCTTGTCGAGCGCTGATTGTGAGCCTTAAGAGGTCGGAGACCAACCCACACGGCTACCCGTGCAGCAGCAATTCCCTGTTAAGCCGCAGCCGCGGCGGCGTCGGATGCCGCAGTATCGGGCCTCGTCGCCCAGTACGCCCAGGCGATGAAGAGAGCCTGGAAGGGAAGA
>CAYYRT010000298.1:0-4258 GCA_964474055.1 uncultured Acidimicrobiaceae bacterium
TCACCGGGCGAGCGTCACTTCGACTTCGGGGCGCCGCTGCCGAGTCCCGCCAGATAGGCGGAGATGTCCGCGAGCTCCTGGCCCGTCAGCGACGGTAACGTCGTTGCCTGACGTCGCCCCTCGGTCTCCATGTATCGGGCGTGGTTCCAGATCGCCGCGACCTGGCCGGCGGGCGTGCTGACGACGTTGTCGATCGCCAGGTCACTTGCGGCATTGCCCCCCTTCCGGTAGATCGTGTGGCAGCCGAGGCAGCCCTTCTGCCGGATGAGCTCTCGACCGCGTCCTGCCCGGCCGGCGGCGGACTCGAAGTAGTACGCGCTGTAGAGGTAGGCGGTGATGTCGGCCATCTCCTGACCCGTGAGCAGAGGCACGGTGAGGCCACGCTGTCGCATGGCGGTCCACACCCTCGCGCCGTGGTTCCACATGAGACCGGCGAACTCACCGGCGCTCACGCGATGAGCCTGGGTGGCCAGGCGCGGAGCCGGGGTCGGGCTCGTCCCGGCGCCAACGGGGTGGCACGTGGCGCAGCCCTTGTCCACAAAGAGCTTCTCGCCACGCTCGGGCGTGCCCGGGACGACCGGCGCGATCCCCCCGCCTTGGTCCTGCGCCCCCGTGGCGATGTAGGCTGCGAGGTCGGCCAGCTCCGTCCTCCGGAAGGTAGACCAGGTGAGCCCGCGGGCGTTCATCGCCTCGGCCATCCGGGGGCCGTGGTTCCACATGGCGGCGGCCATGAGGATCGGCGAGCTGGACCGCTTGAGACCGTCGAGAGCGGGGCCCACGCTGCCACCCCGGCCGCCCACGGCGTGGCACTGCGCGCAGCTCTTGGCCGTGAAGAGACGCGATCCCTTGACCGGGTCCCCCGAGGTCTCGTCGTACTGGGTCGTGAAGAGGAACGCGGCCAGGCTGGAGAACTCGAGCGGTGTGAGTCGTGGGGGCTGGGTGCCCGTGTCGCGCATCGCCGCCCCCATCTTGGGCAGATGGTTCCACATGGCGGCCCCCAGATCGAAGAGGTTCCGGCTCGCTCGGAGGCCGGCTAGGTCCGGCCCGATGGTGCCGTCGCCGACGCCGCGCACTCGGTGACAGGTGCCGCAGCCCTTGTCGACGAACACGTTCCAGCCCGGGACCGTCGTCCACTCGGCGGGGACCGATCCGGGAGCTTGCGGTCGCGCCGCGGTGGGAAGAAGCACCGTCAGCGCGGCGAGCCCGCACGCGGCGACGATTCGGAATGGACGTCCGTTCATCACTCCGTGTCCTCGTACTGTGGTCCTTCGCAGGGCGGCCAGGGAGGCCCGATACTGCCACGTGGATCACAAGGTGTCAAAGCCGAGGGGAGGAGGGCCGCGGCGGTGAGCCGAGACGGAACTGGTATGCCTCTTGCCCGAGGGGAAGCTAGGGAACGAGGAACGGAGAGACAAAGGCATGAGTGTTCGAGCGTTTGTCGCCGGGGACGACGTCGATCTCCGGGACACCTGGGGACACTTTCTGGGGCAGGTTGGCCACAGCTGTCTCACCGCCTCCACAGGAAGCGAGGCCATGCAGGCTCGGGACACGAGGAGGGTGCAACCATGACCGGCTACGTCGGAGCGATCGAGCGCGAGACCCTGAAGAACACCTACTTCCGGCGGGTACTGTTCACCGGCAAGCACACCCAGCTGGTGGTCATGTGCCTGCAGCCGGGCGAGGAGATCGGCAAGGAAGTACACGCCGGCGTCGATCAGTTCTTCCGCGTCGAGCAGGGGGAGGCGAAGTTCGTCTTCAACGAGAAGGAGGAACATCGCGTGCACGATGCGGACGCGGTGGTGGTGCCCGCGGGGACCTACCATAACGTCATCAACGTATCGAAGACGACGCCCTTGAAGCTCTACACGCTCTATTCGCCCCCGAACCACCCCGATGGAACGTTGCACAAGACCAAGCACGAAGCCGATGTGGCCGAGGCCGCCGCACACCAGTCCTAGCCGGCGCCTCGGCCGTCGGCAGTTCCTGGCCTTCGCTTGGCCTGCGCTCCTCGTCCCGTTCGTGGTTGGGCGTCGGCCGAGGAGCGCGGAGGCGGCGACGGAATCCGGGAGCTATGTCGTCGACGTCGACCTTCTATACGGCGTGTTCGGCTTTCACCTAGACGGCACGCTGACCCAGATGGTCGACCCGGCGACGGGTCGCTATCACGTGACCGCCGAGGGGCAGGGGGACGGCATCGCGAACCGCGTGGAATCGAGAGGCCTGCTGCTGGGCGGACGATGGGTACCCGGCGAGTCTCACTCCTATTTCAACATCAAGGGACGGGAGTCACGCTCGGACATCTTGTATGACTGGAGACGGTGGACGGTCAAGTACGACTTCCGCGGGGAAACGTTCTTCCTTCGCCGGGTGCGAATCGCCCACGACGTGCTGTCGATGTCCGAGTCGATGCGGGTCGACGATGCGGTCAGCGCGATGCTGAACTACCGGGAGGGTCGCTGGCCGCCGCAGCTCGATGGAAGCTTCCTGACCAACGTGGTCAGGCGCAAGAGGAAGGAGCACGAGCAGCCGGACGATGTCCAGGACCGCTATGGGGCCGAGCTCGCGCCCTTCAGCTTCCGGGTCGCGGTCGATCCCAGGTCCGGTGAGCGGACGGCGCGCTTCGACCTCGGCCGGTTCTCCTCCTGGGCCAAGCCGGATCACCCGGCCACGATCACGTTGGGGGCGGACGGCAATCCCGAACGGATGACGATGGAGATGATCCTGGGCACGTCCGTCCGCATGGGGTTCGCCAGATCGGGCGCGTAGATCTGGCGCGCAATGCGAGTCGCTGAGGAGGACCGGGTCGGAGCAGTGGTCGAGGGTGCCGGCCGCGCGAAGATCAACCGGCTCTCGAACGACGAGGCCTTGAGAAGCCTCGGTACCGCGCCGCCGGGGCTGTCCACCACCGAAGCCCAGCGGCGCCTGCACACGTACGGACTCAACCGCATCGAGAAGGCGCGGGGCGAATCGCGGCTGGCCTCGTTCTTGAAGCAATTCGGCCACTTCTTCGCCATGATCCTATGGGTGGCCGCCGGGCTGGCCCTCTTTGCCGAATGGAGTGAGCCCGGCCAGGGCATGGCCAAGGTGGGCGTCGCGATCGTGGTGGTGGTCGTGGTGAGCGGGGTATTCTCCTTCTGGCAGGAGTACCGGGCCGAGCAGACCCTCGCCGGCCTCATGGGGCTCCTGCCGCCACGAGCCGACGTGTTGCGCGACGGGAAGACCGTCGAGCTGCCGGTCGAGCAGCTGGTCCCCGGGGACGTCGTGCTCCTCGAGGAAGGCGACCACATCCCGGCGGACTGCCGGCTGATCGAGGCATTCAGTGTCCGGGTCAACACCGCGGTCATCACCGGCGAGGCGGTCTCGCTGGTGCGCGAGGCGGCGCCGAGCGACACCGATGACCTGCTCCACAGCGGCAACGTGTTGCTCGCCGGGACCTCCATGGTATCGGGCTAGGCCAAGGCCGTCGTCTTCGCCACCGGGATGCAGACCGAGTTCGGCAAGATCGCGCGCCTCACCGGAACCACGGCCGGCACGGTCTCCCCGCTGCGCAAGGAGATCGAGCATCTGAGTCGGTGGATCGGCGTCCTTTCGGTGCTGATCGGGGTGGTCTTCTTTGCCGTCGGTCGGCTCCGGGGGGTTCCGGTCTGGGACGCCTTCATCTTCGCGATCAGCATCGTCGTCGCCATGGTGCCGGAAGGCCTGCTCCCGACGCTGAACCCTGGCCTTCGTGCTCGCCACCCAGCGCATGGCCCGGCGAAACGTGCTCATTCGCCATCTACCGTCGAAGGATCCGCCGCGCCGGGAGGTCCAGGGAGCCCTTCGCTAGTGCCGCGAGGCCGGGGTCCGGGTGATCATGACGACCGGCGACCATCCCGGCACCGCGCTCGCAATCGCGCGGGAGGTCGGGCTGGTCGAGTCGGCAAGCCCGGCCGTGATCACCGGCGAGGCGCTGCGCCGCCTCCCGGAGGTCGAGCTGCGGCGCCTGCTCGGGTCGTCGGAGGTGATCTTCGCCCGCATCGCGGCGGACCAGAAGCTGCGCATCGTGGAGGCCCTCAAGCAGCAGGGCCACGTGGTGGCGGTGACCGGCGACGGCGTGAACGACGCGCCCGCATTGAAGAACGCGCACGTCGGCGTCGCCATGGGCGTCCTGGGGACGGACGTGGCGAAGGAGGCCGCCGACGTGGTGCTGCTGGACGACAATTTCGCCAGCGTCAACACGATCGAGGAGGGGCGCGCGGTATTCGACAACATTCGCAAG
>CAYYRT010000299.1:0-2271 GCA_964474055.1 uncultured Acidimicrobiaceae bacterium
GCCGGTCCAGAAGGTCTCCTGACCCACCTCCGGAGGCATCAGATCGGAGCCGTCGAACACGAACGTGTTCGCAGCCAGCGCCGCGGTGATTGCTTCGGCGAAGGCCTTGGATGCGTCGCTCTCGTAGCAGTTGGGATCGACGTCCTTGTGACCGGGGAGGCGTTCCACCCCTGTCACGCCATGACCACCGAACGGGGCGATTCCGCCACCCGAGGCGGAGGCAAGGGTGCATTGCCATTCGGGGGTGATCCAGTCCTGAATGGCTGCCGCGTTTTCAGAAGCGCCGTCGAAGACGATGAGGGTGTCGCCACCACCCATCGCTCCGGTGTTGCCACCGATGGTCGGGAATGCGAAGACACCGATCTCGGACTCCTCGCCATCCTCGTAGTTGGCAGCAGTGGTGAAGAAGTTGGCGATGAACGACCCCTGCTTCAACATTGCGCAGCCGGGCGGATCAGTGAAGAGTGGTCCGGGCGAGTCTTCGAAGATGACCCCCGACACGTTCTCGGGCCCGCCGAGCACGAAACCCTCACCGAAGAAGATGTCTCCGAAGGTGTCGAAGGCCTGCACCACGGCCGGATCGTTGAACGGGATCTCGTGGTTGTACCACTGGGCGTACACCTCCGAGCCCTGCTCCCGGACCAGAATGTCCTCAATCCAGTCGGTGCCGGGCCAGCCGGTAGCGTCCCCACTTCCGAACCCGAAGCACCACGGGGTCTGGCCGTCGGTGACCATTTGGGCGGACAGGGCCACCATGTCTTCATAGGTCTCGGGGACCTCGTAGCCCCCAGCCTCGAAGGCGGGAATGCTATAGAAGACGATCGACTTGAAGTTGGGGAACCAGGGGATCCCGTAGTGGTTGCCGTCATCGCAAAGACCGAGGTCCATCCAGTACTTGGAGTGGTTCGCCTCCATGGCTGCGATGTCGAATCCCATGGTCTCGAGTGACACCAGCGCTCCCTCGTCGGCAAAAGCGCAGATCGAAGCCGGCTGCGGCGTAAACGCCACCGCTGGCGGATCGCCGCCATCGACCTGGATTCGTAGCTGTTGCTCGAACTCAGACACACCGGTATAGGTGATGTTCGACCCTGTCTCCGCGTTGTAGACGTCGACGAAGCCCTGGAGGGCATCACCTTCCACCCCGGTCGGTGCTCCGAACAGGGTGAAGTCCGCAACTCCGTCACCTGCTGCTGCAGTCGTGGTGTCGCCTGCTGCTGCAGTCGTGGTGTCCCCAGCCGCGGTCGTTTCGGCGCCACCGCCACCACATGCGGCCATCACAAGTGCAACCACTGCAAACAGGGTCAATTGCATTTTCAATCGATTCATCGGTTCTCCTCCGATTGGTTTGCGGAACGGCAACAACCGCCCCACTTGGGGCCCACCAAGTCGCAGTGGCGCTGTCGGGCGCCCGACTCCTCAATGGCGTTCCCAGGTTAGGCCATTTCCTGAGACCTTCGGGGTGGAACAGTCGGTCCCTTTGGAGCGAAGGCGGGCTTGAACCCTCTGAGGGTGTGAGGTTCTCGGATGAATCGGCCAAGGAACTGGAGTCACCACGTTCGCGCAAATTTGGGCGCGCCAGTCCCGGCTCTCATCAAATCGGTCGCACACACCCGGTTTTTGAGACTGTCGAAGAATTTCGTTTCCACGACCCGGGTGGCGCCTAACCAGGCGGGACCAGGGCAACGGGCCGATTAGCCCGCCCCACAAGGGTGACGCCGGCCAGTATCAAGAGGCCGCCGAGAGCGAGGTTGGCGGTCAGAGACTCGTTGAAGATCACCACACCGCCGACGACTCCGACCACCGGAACCAGATAACCCATCAGCCCGACACGGCTGGCGGGCGCCAGTTCGCTGGCCTTGAGCGAAGTCACGTAAGTGAGGATGGTTCCCACCCCCATCACGCCGAGGATGCCCAACTCCACCGAGTCTGCGCCGAGGCTCCAGAGCGGGTGGCCGGTAATTGACGCGGCGGCGATGGCCACAACAGCGGCGCCGGTTTGCATCGGAGCCAGCACGGCCCTCGGGTCATACCGGACGGCCATTCTTCTCACCCACACGAGCGACGCGCCTGACAACGCTGCGCCGACCAGCGTTGCGACGAAGGCAAGCGTCGAGCGGCTACCCGAGCCGGCCGGCAGTCCTGCCAGTACCGCCACTCCACCGAAGCTCAGGGCAAGGCCGATCAACTTGGCCGTCGAGAAGCGGTCATCCCGGAACGCGAGATGGGCGGTGATCGCGGTGAAAACCGGCCCGAGCGCCAGGGTCAGGGTGA
>CAYYRT010000300.1:0-3926 GCA_964474055.1 uncultured Acidimicrobiaceae bacterium
CAATCTGCGACGCAACATGGGTTCGGCGTCCGGGGGCGCCCGAGTCCAACTGCGGGGAGTGAACTCGCTCGCACTGAGCAACGAGCCGACCCTCTACCTGGACGGCATTCGTATTCCGTCGAGGGCCGGTGAGGTCCACACGCTCGAGACGATCCCCGCGAGCTCGGTCAAGCGGATCCGGATCATCCGCGGTCCGTCGGCGCAGTACCCGGAGGCCTCGAACGGAGCCATCCTGATCGAGACGTCCCAGTCCGGTGCCGGATCACCTGGTTCGTAGCCGGGAGCGGTCAGTGTCATGGGCGTGGCGCGCTAGCTGCCTACGGGTGAACGATGCCGATCCGCACCCAGCCAATAGGCCGACTCCGTTGAGGGTCGTCGCATGGGTGGCGGTCGCGGTGCTGCTGCCGCTCGAGGTCGCATCCCAGGATGTCGGCACGACCGCGGACGCCGACGCGGTGCGCGTCATGGCTTCCATCGTGGACCGGGCCAACGGCTCCCCCATTCCCGCGGCGACCGTCACCATCTCTTCCTTCGGTGCCGAAGACGAGCCCCTCTGGTCCGGCGAGTCCGACGAGTCCGGATCCTTCAGTACGGACCTGCCGGTGGGCTCCTACGAGCTGCGGGTCGAGGCCGTACCGTTCTCCAGCGTGCGACATCTCTTGCTGCTCGCGTCCGAAGGCCTCGTGGACGTTCGAGTGGAGATGGTCGCCGCTGACTACGAGCTCGATCCGATCGTCGTGGTAGCGCGACGTCTGACGCGCCTGGAGGCAGGGGGATTCTATCAGCGACGAGCGTCCCGCCGCGGGACCTTCCTCACCCGAGAGGAGATCGCCGACCGGTCGCCGTCTCGGCTTTCGGATCTGTTCTATACGATTCCGGGGGCACGGGTCCTGCAGGGGCAGTACGGAGAGCATAACGTGATCCGCCTCCGCGGTGGGTGTACGCCTGTCTACGTCCTGGACGGCATCGTCATGTCGGGGACCGTCGTGCTCGACGACCTGTTCCCTGTCGGCGGGGTCGAGGGGATGGAGGTGTACCACGGCGCGGCGGCCCCGATGGAATACGTCGGCATGACGAGCTGTGGAGTCGTGATGCTGTGGAGTCGCGACCCGAGCACGGGTCGGGGGAGCCCATTGACGTGGACCCGGTTGTTCGTTGCCGTCGGCTTCGGCGCACTCGTGGCTCTGATCACCAAGTGATCGATCGGGTCCCCGGTAGGTCTCCGCGAATGGGGGAACGCGGGGGAGCAAGCTGCTGCTAGCTCGTCGCTCTCAGCGCACTACCTCGAACGCCTCGGTACGTCCGGATCCGTAACGGAACACGAAGAAATCATCGTCGAAGGTCGCGACGCGTATGAGACCGAGCCGCACCATCACGGCGAAGCTCGTCCGATCCACGAGGGAGAAATCCTGGTCGGGGAAGTCGTGACCGATGCGCCATGCCGCCTCCAGGTCCGCGGAGGCCACCACCTCGAGCGAGGCGACACCGCTGCGGAGCCCGTGCCAGAAGGTGTCCGCCGCCTGGCGGTGGAGGCGCCACCGGAGCAGCGTCCACGTCTCCACAAGAACGTGGTCCGTCGTCACCAATGGCTCCTTCTGGGCCAGCAGCTCCTTCGCCTGAGCGTTGCTCGCGTCGCCAGCGTCCGCGGCCGCGTACCAGACCGACGTGTCGACGAAGAGGCTCAGGGGGTCTCCCGGGTGAACGCTTCGGCAAGCATCGCGTCCTTGTCTCCGGCGATGTCCGATCCCAGGGAGCGGCCGAGGTCGAAGACCTGCGACACGTCGCTCGGCGGGGCGCGCTCACCCAGGTCACGGGCCACGAGCCTTCGGACGTATTCCGCCAGCGAGACCCCCAACTCCCCGGCCCTCGTCCGTGCCCGACGGAGCATCTCTCGGTCGAATGACAACTGCGTGCGGCTCATCTTCATGGCTACATCATGATGTAACAACGCCGCCCGCGGAAGGGCCCGGCCTTAGGTGAAGCTCACGAGCTCGGACGGCCGCGGGGATGGCTGGATGGGACGCTGCGCATACCACCCCCGCACCCTAGGTTGCGCCCCTGACCGCACCTGTCACCCAAGCGAGATGCGGCGCCGGAATGGCGGGATCGGTCCTTAACCCAAACCCCAGACTCGTCATGCAGCCATCAGCGAGCACCGCAGTACTCCAGGCCGCCCTTTTCGCCGCAGAGCGTCACTCACGGCAGCGACGAAAGGACTCGGACGCCTCACCGTACATCAACCACCCCCTCTCAGTGGCGGAGGTATTGGCGAGGCACGGGATCGAGGACGTGGTCGCGCTTCAAGCTGCCCTCCTGCACGACACGATTGAGGACACGGACACGAGCCCAGCAGAGCTCGAGGCGCGGTTCGGCCCTGAGGTCGTCTCGGTTGTCCTGGAGGTGTCCGACGACAAATCGCTCGACAAGGCCGAACGGAAGAGGCTCCAGGTCGAGCACGCCAAGCGGCTGTCCGAGCGAGCGAAGCTGATCAAGCTGGGTGACAAGATCTGCAACGTGCTCGACGTCGCGGGAAATCCCCCTGCGGACTGGCCGCTGGAACGCCGCATCGAGTATCTGGACTGGACCGAGGCGGTGGTCGAGGGATGCCGCGGTGTGCACCCGGGGCTGGAGGCGTACTACGATACTGCGCTGGCGGCGGCGCGGGCAGGCGTTCAAGAGGCCCCGCGATCCGGTCCATAGTCGCCGGCGGCGCCGAGGACCCATTTGCGGCGCATACGCCGGTCGCCCACGCCATGGCTAGCCGGTCTTGGCCCGCGTGTACTCGATGGAAGGCAGCCCTTCGATCAGCATGATGGTGCTGATGTCCTCGTCTACGTCGGGCCAATGTATGCCATCCCCCTCACCGATGAGCCGCCAGTTGGCTCGCTCAGCGGCAGTAGCACGGTGAAGCCTAGGGTACCACTCGAGTGGCGCGGAGATGGTTCGGCCGTCAGCCAGGTCGACCGTCAGCGCGGCATCCGAGATGCGGACATCTCGCGCACGAATCCGCGGATCAAACTCCGAAGTAGGCATCCCACTGCTCCAGCAGCACGTACCGATTCTCTTCCACTATCCTCTGGACTTTGCGGAGTTCCGTCGGGCTGAACGATCCCGAGTACGCCGGCTTCACCGGGTCCAGCCAGATCTTCGCCCGCTGCCGATTGCGCTCCACGTGAACGTGAGCGGGTTCCCGATAGTCCGCCATATAAAAGAAGAAGCGGTACGGGCCCGTTCGAAAGACGGTCGGCAGGTGCGGCTCCGAGGTGAGTTGGCGATTCCTCGAAGGTCCGCCGTGGGCGGGGCGCCAGAATGTCTGGATGAGGATGTCCCGCGTGCTCGACCGCCGCCCAACTCGTAGCTTCGCATGAGCCCATGACTACCAGTCCCCGACACCTCCTCACGGTCTGGAACCCGTCCTATACGGGCGACGCGCTCGACGTCCACTTGTCGGTGCTTCTCGACTGGGCGCGGCGGGTCGACGCGGGGCGGGCGGACCGCGATGAGATCTACGTCTGGTGGGCGAAGATCCGCGGCTCGCGAGCGCCGTTCCTGATGCATGAGCTCTGCTGGCTCCATCAGGCAGCGATGCCCTCCAAGACCAGTTCGCTCACGTCCGTGCGCGTGCTGGCATGCTCCAGTGTCAGCGCCAACACGTTCCCCTCGGCGTCCACATCCAGGGTGGTATTCTCGTCGAGATCACGGGTGTCGACGATGCCCTGGTCGCGGAACTCGATGTAGAGCGTGTCGGTGTTCGCGAAATACCGGATCTTCATGGCTTGAACCCGCGATCGAAGAAGGCGTTATGAACTGTCTCCCCGTCGGGGAGCAACACCACACGTAGGTACCTTCCCTCAGCCTCGGGGATCCGCGCCCACCGACGAATCCGTCCGTCTTCCTGCGTGTGCTCGTGCTCGGGTGCCTCGACA
>CAYYRT010000301.1:0-5530 GCA_964474055.1 uncultured Acidimicrobiaceae bacterium
TAGGCCAGCGTGTCGAGCGTGGCGTCGGCGTCTTTGACCTCGCCTTTCAACGTGCTCTGCTCATCCAGCAGGTCCAGGTAGCGCGCTGTGACCTGAAGGTCGGCGAGCTCGTCCGGGAATGGCTCAATCTTCACGCGCTCGCGGTAGGTGTCCTCAACCGTGGCCAGTAGTTCAGCTGCCTGCTTGGAGGCGGCCTTCTGCCTCTTGTCCGCGTCGAGGTATCTGGTAAGCGTGGCGCATTCGGCGTGATCGCCGGTCGCAGCTAGTCGGGCCCTCACCGCCTTGAGCGTGAGCTTGCGCTTGTTGTTCTTCAGCGGAGAAACGAAGTGATGATCAGTTAGTGCGCGAAGCTGTGTCGCTTGCTCAGAGGCCTCATCCATCAGAGAACTGTACTTGTCAAAGGCCCCTTTGTCGTCCTCGCCCCACAGTGCCATAATGGCCTGCGTGTAAGCCGCTTCGGCATCGGCCCTGCTAGAGACGTCCTTTAGCGCGCCTTCTTCACCACCATGCTCTTCCGCGAGTTCGGCAAGCCCGGCAGACACTGACTCGAGATCGCCCTCTAGTTGCTTGAGGGCAGCCTGCTCCTTGGCAAAGAAGCGAGCAACGATGAGCGGCTTCGGTATCAGGTCACAGGCCCAGCCCTTGTCCTTCCGCTCGCCTTTCTGCTTTCCGCTCTTCACCTCGTCGATCACGCGGTGAGTCCTGGCGTTCCAACCGTCGGCGGCGATCAGGTAGGCGTCGTCCTGCATGGTCTCGGCCCAGTAGTCCATCAGGTGTTGATAGACGTCGTAGGCGTCGAGCAAGGGCATTGGGCGGAAGGAAGCCAGCAGCTCCTCGGCAATGGTCTCGATCAGCGCCTTGGGGTAGCCGGCCTTTCCGAAGGCGGTGAGGCGCTTGGTGGCGGTCGCGCGCCAGTCGTCGAAGTGCTTTGTGGCCTTCGTCTGAAACGCGGCGAACTCGGCGTGACTTAGGATGGTGGCCTTCACTTCGGTGATCAGCAACTTCAGCCTGGCGTAGCCGGGGCGGCCCGCGCACTCGAACAGTGTGTCGCGCACACCGGGCATCACCTGCCAGTACGCGGCGAGTGCGTCTAGATCCCGCTCCGGGATGCCGCCGCGCAGGTGACCGTCGATATCCTGGACGTCCTCGGGCTCGATCGAATCGATGTAGCGCGGCAGGCTCAGGCTAAAATCGTTCTTCGGGTCAGCGATCTCCTCAAAGGGAACCATGCGCGCGTACCGCGGCGCGTCGGCCTGCTTGGTGAAGGTGTCGACGATCCGGTGGATGTCCTGCTCGCGCAGCCGGTTCTTGTTGCCGTCTTTAATCAGGCCCTTGCTGGCATCGATCATGAACACGCCCCTGCGTGTGGCGGCGTTCTCCTTATCGAGCACCAGGATGCAGGCGGGAATCCCGGTGCCATAGAACAGATTGGCGGGCAGGCCGATGATGCCCTTGAGGATGCCGGAACGCACGAGCTGCTGGCGGATCACCGCTTCGGCGTTGCCACGGAACAGCACGCCGTGGGGTAGGATGCACGCCCCCTTGCCGCTGCTCTTCATCGACCGGATGATGTGCAGCAGGTAGGCGTAGTCGCCCTGTTTGGCCGGCGGCACGCCCCAAGCGAAGCGCTGGAACGCGTCCTGCGACGGCGTGAGCCCAGTGCTCCACGTCTTATCGGAGAACGGCGGATTGGCCACGACATAGTCGTAGGTGCGGAGCTGCTCGCCGTCCTTGAACTTCGGCGCGGCCAGCGTATTGCCAGGGAGGATGTTCGCCGTGGGGAAGTCGTGCAGGATCATGTTCATGCGGGCCAAGCCCGCCGTGGTCACGTCCTTCTCCTGCCCTTCGAGAGTGATGTGCTTACCCGCCTGCGCAGCCACCTTGAGCAGCAGCGAGCCCGAGCCGCAGGTCGGGTCGTAGGCGGTGGTGGACGCCTTCGTGTTATCCGGCGCGATACCGATCACCTGCGCGATCACGCGGCTCACCTCGGAGGGCGTGTAGAACTGCCCTTTGCTCTTGCCGGAGTCTTGAGCGAAGTGCCGCATCAGGTACTCGTAGGCGTCGCCTAGGATGTCGTCGTGCTCGGCCCGGTTCTGCGAGAAGTCGAGCTCGGCCCTCTGGAAGATTCCGATCAGGTTGGACAGGCGATCCACCATCGCCTGTCCTTCGCCGAGTTTGTTCGGATCGTTGAAGTCGGGGAAGTCGCTGCGGGCGAGCCTCGTGTTGGTGTCGATCAACGACTGGATGACCTGCGTGTTGATCTTGTCGCCAATGTCGGGCTTGCCCTTCAGGGCGATCATGTCGGTGAAGCTCGCGCCCTTGGGGATCGTGACCGGCGGAGCGAACTCGGTGCTGCTCCCGTACTTGTCGGTGATGTACTTGATGAACAGCATGAACAGGACGTAGTCCTTGTACTGGCTGGCGTCCATGCCGCCGCGCAGTTCATCACACGAGGCCCAAAGCGAGGAGTAGAGGTCGGATTTTTTCAGTGCCATCGATCATTCCACTTGGTTGACGCGCTGGCGTGCGATCTCGCGATCATGCCTCGGCATCGTCGTTGCCCATCTGCTTCTCAAATGCTTGGCGCACGAGGCCCATAACGTAAGGCAAGTCCTCGAGCTGGCTCATTGCGACCTCTACGTCGCCGTTGCCCCATCGCCCGAGGTTTGTGACGTCCTTGGCCAAGCCTCTCGGATCGTGCAGCTCATGGAAACGAAGATTTAGCGCCAGGCGCAGGCGGCTCTTCTGGGGCACGACGTCGACGAAGTTGGTCTCCGCTTTGTAGGCCACGTAGAGCTTAAGTATCTCCTCGGTCACGCAGGGGTCGAGCGCGAGGACCTCCTTACGAAGGGTCTCGAACAGCGGCCGCATGGGACTGTCCTGGGCAAGGTGAGCGTGATCGGCGAGCGTGTAGCTGGCGTGGCGCTCGGTCTTGGGCCGGTATGTAGCAAGGACTTCGGGCGGCAGCGCGGGTGATGCCCAGACCTTCGCGGCCTGCTCGGCAAGCCGCCGGGCGCGCTTCCGGATAGCAGCTTCGTCCCACCTATCGAGGGCGGCCAAGCCTTCGTTCACGCGAAGCGGGCTCTCCCTGAACCCACCCTGCAGGTCACGCTTCTCGGTGAAGGGGCGGTCGCTATACTCAGCGTTGTAGCCTGTCAGCGTCAGGTTCCCGAGTGTGTGCAGCCAGGTCTCCTGCACCCGTTGCCATTCAGGTCCAAGCGCTTCGCGCCACTTCGAGGAGAGGTTCTCGTTCTGCGGGAGAATGTGCTCGATGGTGTACTCGTCCACTGGCACGCGTTCCTTGCGTCCATGGTTCTCCAGGCGGCGCAACCAGTAGCTCCGGCGCGGAAAGTTGTAGAGGTCGCGGATCGAGAGCTCGCGCCTGAACTCATCGTCGTTGGGGAAGCGGCGGTAAGAGGGCAGCGTCAGCAGGTGGGCCTGGATGCTCTCGAGGTAGCGGTCCTTCCTGAGGGCGCGGCCGAACGTGGCGAACGTCTTGTTGAGCGAATTGGTTGGGATGGCGCATACCGCCCGCCGAAAGACATACGCCTCGACTAGCCGCACGGCTCGCACGAAGTCCTCCTTCTCCAGCCGGCTCTCGGCGTAGTCGTGGTACATCTCCAGAAGGAAGGGGAACGCCACATCCACCTTCAACTCACGCAGGTCGCGAAAGGCGAGCGCCAGCCCCGTGTCGCGTTCCCTGTCGAGCGCCATTGAGCAGTAGTAGCCGGCGTACGAATGAATCTCCGCAACGAGGGCGTCCACCCCGGAAGCTGCTGCGATCTGCGGGGAGCGCGCGTGGCTCTTGAACGCTTCATAGACCGCTCGGACGTTGGGAATCTCGCCCGTCCTGAGCGTGAGATAGTGCCGCATGAAGCGGTCGAAATGAGAACCGTAAGCCTCTTGACCGAAGGCGACCTCCATCGGCCGCCAGTGTTCTTCGTAAAGTTGCGTCTGTTGGGCGGGCTCCAAGCCCATCAGGATGAAGTTGCGGATCAGGTCGGCCTGGCTCAGCTCGCGACCGGTCGAGTTCATGCTCTCGAAGATCAGCTGCGGGTTGTCTTGATCGCGGCTCAGCGCGATATCGACGATCATCAGCTTGGCGAGCCCGTTGCAGAGGGGAGTGATGTCTTTGCCGAGCGCCTCCAACTGCTCCTCAAAGAAGGCGAAGTTCTCGGTGATGCGGAGTGAGGTCTCGGACGGCTGAGGCTTCTGTTGCATCAGGGCGAGCAGGCTCTGCTTGTCCGTCTGTGTTAGCAGGAGCTTGAAGCCGCGCTCACCCTCCTCGAGCGGGTTAAGCAGGAAGTAGCTGCGCAGCTTCTTAGCCGAGAACCCGTCCACCGGCTCCGTATCTCCCAGACGTCGGGCCAATGACTCGAGTATCAGCATGACCGTAGTGAGACGCTGCTGACCATCAATCACAAGTAGAGGGGACTGGCTGGAGACCTGGTAGAGTCCTTTTTCGATGTAGACGATAGAGCCGACGAAATGAGCGGCGATCCCGTCGTCGTGTCCGGTCCGCAGGATGTCGTCCCATAGCTGCTGGCACTCGCGCGCGGTCCAACTGTAGGTCCGCTGATAGATCGGGATTGCGAATTGCGGTGACTGCTTGAGGAAATCGAGGAGCTTGGCTTCGGTGGCTTTCATTCGACGGTCCTCCCGATGATCTCGCGACGATGGGGATCCGGCAGGAATCGCAGGCGATGCCCAGTTGGAGGCTTCCCTCCGACCGTGCGAGAGCCTGACCGCTGCACGTGAGCGCGCATTTGTCAGTCAATGTGTCGGCTCTCAGAGGACCGCGCGACGGGGCACCAAGACGAACCCCCTCGCGGTGGCATTAAGGTCGGCTCACAAGGGAGGACCCTTCAGCGACGCCCGCCTTGCCGGCAGGGAGGTGCGCGGTGACTAGATCCAACGGTGTTCGTGCACCTGCCCGGGCACATTCAGTCGCGGCCCGTCCGGACGTGCATCGAACGACGGCAAATCGCGCAGCGGGTCTACTCTTTCCATGTAGCCCTCCGCCCAGGCGATCCACTCCTCCGCCTTGACGCTGTGCACACCACTGTCCGCGATCGCTTCTCGCAGCGAGAGCACGTAATCGCGTGTCTGCTGCACTTCATTCCACGCCGCCACCTGACGGCGGAGTTCCTCGATCCGGCCCCGCTCCCGCTCGGCCCGTCGGCGCTCCTCCTCTCGGCGCAGCTGCTCTTCGATCCGCTGCCTCTCCCACTCTCGCCACTTCTGCTCTTGGGCTTTCTTGGCCTCAGAAACCACGACTAGGGCGACGACGAAAGCGTTCAAACAGCCCTCGACCCGCTGTTTCTTTCCGTCAGCCCAGGTCTTGCGCTGACCCTCCGGGGGCCACTCGAGGATCTTCAGGGCGAGCCTACCGTTACGCTCTCGCTGATATCGACGCGTCGGGCGCCACCCATAACGTCGTTCACGCTCGAGCTCTTCGGAAGTCGGGAGTAGCCAGATGGTGCGGTGCCCTTCTTCCAAACCGATCTGGACCTCGACGCCACCCACGTCG
>CAYYRT010000302.1:0-7087 GCA_964474055.1 uncultured Acidimicrobiaceae bacterium
CTGCACGGCTCGCTGAAGGGTCAGGTGCGCTCCTTCGTCGCCTCGCAGCTCGCCGTGCATCCGATCACGCCGGCATGGAACGAGCTCAAGGTGGCGCTCCGACTGGCCACCCTGTTCCAGTTGCTGGGGGTGAGGACCATGACGACGCGGTTCAACCCGAGCCGGTGGAACGATTGGGCCATCGATCTACTCCTACGGCTGCACCCGACGCGGGAGCGGTGCAACAACCCGGTGTGTCGGAGGATCCTGTTCGTCTTCGGCGAGTCGTACCGCCATGCGCAATTGAACACCGAGACGCACGACGCGATCGAGCGGTGGTTCGGTATCCTGAACGTCAAGTCGATGGCGCATCTCTCCCGCATGGTCCGCGCGGGGCACGCGGTCGACTGGGACGGCCAGGACATCTACCTGCCCCATCCGGGGAGGCTCCGCCTCCCGATCTCGTTCATGCACGGATCCCTGAACCGGGAATTCCTCCCGCGATCGACCGAGACTACGTGCAAGTGGCTGTGCAAGCACAACCCGCCCGAGCTCTACCGGCGCAAGGTCTTCCCGGGTTACGGCCACATGGACTGCTTCGTCGGCAAGCGGGCCGCGGACGATATCTACGGGTGGATCCTGCAGGAGCTGGCCCGCTACAACTGAGGCGAGATCAGGATCGGGTCTTCGATTAGGGTGTAGTGCGCGCGCGCTTCCTGACGGCGAGGGGCCTTGGTCACCCCGATCGCGAAGATCTCGAGTGCGCCGTCCGACCGGATGTGAAGCCTCAGGAAGTTCTTGTAGTCCTTGATTCGGAGAGCCGCGAACGACTCGTCGCTATGGGCGCCGAAGATGCTGTAGGCGACGAGAAGGTAGAGCCCCCAGATGGCGGGGCCCACGATGGCGCCCCCGGCGAAGTTGACGAGGAAGCGCCAGAGCGGCGCGAGCGGACCCTCTCCGAACGTGCCGGCGGCCCAGTACGCGATGGCGAGCGCGCAGGTGATGTGCGAGAAGCCGTGAAGGAACCCGCCGATGAGCCGGAAGAGGCGGCCGTCCGGGTCGCCCCGGCCCGAGTAGTAGGTGAAGAAGACGAAGCTCGCGAGCACGGCCAGGAGTACGAAGAGCTGACTCTGATCGTCGCTCAGGACGGCGAGGATCCCACGGCCCAGTCCGGCGGGGGAGAACTCGGGGGGTTGCGCGAGAGCGCGGCCCCACGTCAGCCCGGCATAGGCGATAGCCGGCAGCAGGGCAAACCGCCAGTTCCGGAAGAGAAAGAAGCAATTCATGAGGCTCAGCCGGAACGAGGTCGTCGGGCTCGGAAAGGCTCGCCGCTGTTGGAAGCGCTCGTCCCCGACCGTGACGGTGTGCCGCATCGCCGTCGCCTCGGGCCCAAAGAACGCCTGGTGGGTTGCCGCGACGTACGCCCCGCCCCCGCCGCTGACGATGCGTTGACGCGTGGGGTCCGCGGCGCACTCGTGCCGACGGTAGTGATGGAGGTCGCCCGCGAGCCACAGGTGCACCCGAGCGCCCGCCGGCTTGATGATCTGCTCCTCGAGGAAGCCCAGGTTGCTCTCGGCGACTGGGTTCTGGATGTCCCGGTAGAGCCAATCGGGCTCGACGGTGGCGAGAATGACCCGGTCACCCTGCGCGATCCCTCTCCTATCCCCCACGCCGTTTACGACCCCTTTGAAGTACTCCAGCTGCGGGTCGTCGATGTCCGACTCGAGCTGGATGTCGAGGGCGAAGAGCCACCAGCGATGCGGAAGCTCGATGGCGAAGTAGCTGCGGGTTTGCCGCGTCTCCCAGCCGCCGACCCACCTGCGCTGGAGGAAGCGGCTCGAGAAGGTAGCCAGCCCATCGTACCAGTCGTGGTTGCCGGGGATGGCGAAGAGGTGGGGGTAGGGCAGGTCGCTCGTGGGCAGAGCGGCCTCGAACGGGGCCACCAGCCGCTCGCGGTACTCCTGCTTGCTGGCGGCCGGGTATACCTCATCGCCTCCCAGGAGGAGGAACCGGCCGCGCGGAAGGGTCCGCTCGCCCACCGTGAGCTGTGGCTGTGCGACCAGGCACGCCATGGCGTGAGTGGAGTCCCAGCCGTCACCGGTGTCCGCCATGTAGTCGAACCAGATCTCACCTGGGAAGGGAGTCGCTCGGTCCGCGTAGTCGAAGACCTCCTGCGGCTTTGCTTCGCCTAGCCGGTAGTCGGCACGTTGGCCCAGGGCCGCCGACGTGAGCACCTGGATCCCGGTAGAGAGAAGCTGGCCCGGATCGTACCAGTGCACCATATCGTGCTTCAGCACGTCCGGTGGGTTCTCGCCCGGAGCCCGGGGCCTGGTCACGCGGGACATGACGCCTCCAGTGAAGGGCTGCGTATGGCGGGCTGAGCGAAAGTCTAGATCGCCATCACACGGCTGTCAACGGTTGACAACCTCGCGGGGTCCGCCTAGACTCTGCCCGCGTTCCGCCCTCAACCGATCGGCCGGAGGAGACGCCATGCTCCTGATCGGATTGCCTCACCCACCATGTCTGAACGACCCCGGAGCGTCCCGTGCCTGACGACGGCGCAAGCCGTCCATCTCAATCTCCTTGCGGGGAGGCGCACCCGCCCAGCTGGAGAAGTGAGGTTCGCGACGGACTTCTGTTTCTTGCCACATGGTGGGCAATCGGGGCGGCCATTCTGCTGATGGGCGCGCTCTCGGCGCGCGGTATCTTCCTGCTGCGACAGATCGACCTCAAGCCCCAGGCAAGGGCTGTGGCCGTGCTGTTCCCTGACGGCTATTTCCCGGCGGTGCTCTATTTCAGCGTTTGCGGCGGCTTGACGATCGGCTTGCTGTTTCTCTCCTGGCGGATCGCGCGCCCGGGAGGGTTCGGATGGGGCATGGGCGTGATCGTGCTGAGCCTGATACTCGTCGCCATCTTCATCTGGCCGACGCCCTACAAGTACTACAAGACCAACAATCGGCAGTTGCTCCTGCGAGTCACGCGGGCGACCGGGCACGGCGAGATCATCCCACGGGGGTATGCGCCCCAGGCCGTCCCGGGCGCCCCAGGGGAACAGACGACGGAGAGCCCCATGCCGCGCCCGCCGCAGGCGCGGCCCGAGAAGCCCTAGGACGAGCACCTCACGGCCCCCGACTCATGGCCGGTTGGCTGGAATCCAAACCAGCGAATCAGAAACGGAGGCCAGCGGTTGTCCCTTTGATCGCGTCGCCGCTGTGGAGCGGCAGACGGGGGCGATCATCCCGTTCGTGCCTCGGTGGAAGGGAAAGTTCTCAGGGCAAAGGCGTTGCGATTTCCGGAAAGGCGTGGGTCACCGCATGCGAGAGGGCCGACGTCATCGGTATGCTGAGACACGACTTTCGGCGCACGGCGGTCCGGAACTTGATCAATGCCGGCGTGCCCGGAGCGCGTGGCCATGAAGGTCAGAGGGCACAAGACCCGATCGGTCTTTGACCGCTATCACATCGTGAGCCTGGCGGATCTCCAGGATGCGACACGGCGACTCTCGGGCATAACCATGGGCATAACAGACGCCGAGGCGAAGAAACCAGAGCGATAAGTTCTTGGAAGATTGGCGCGCCTGGAGGGATTCGAACCCCCGACCCTCGGCTTAGAAGGCCGATGCTCTATCCAGCTGAGCTACAGGCGCGTGCTGGTATTCTGCGGGGTTAGCGAGCGGGAAGCAAGCCTCTCAGGTGCTGATGTGCCCGAAAATGTGCCCGCGCGGCGGCCAGGCGGCGCGCCACGTCCTGCAAATCGGTCGGGCTCACGATGTGGTAGCGGTCGAACACGCTGCGGCTCTTGTGGCCGGTCACCTTCATGGCCACCCGTTCCGGCACGCCGGCGTTGACCATGTTCCGGACCGCCGTCCGTCGGAAGTCGTGCCGTAGCTTGCCCGGCACGCCAGCGTTCTTGCAAGCCGTCTCCCACGCCTTCCTGAAGTCGCCGCGTCGCTCGCCGCATCGCCGACGGCCTCCGAGGTGTGGAAACAGGTACGGGACAATCCACTTGATTCGCTTTGACAAACGGTCCACGCGCTCGAGCTGGGTGATGAGCAGCGCATTCAGCTCCGGCGTGACGTAGACCGTACGCGCCTCGTCGTTCTTGGTCGTTCCGGGCTCCAGGCGAAGTGTCCCCACCTCGAGATCCACCTGGCGACGCTCCAGGGCGAGCACCTCACTCTGCACTCGCCACCCGAAGGTGTGTGCGATGGTCACCGCAACCTGAAGATCAGGAGCCAGCCGTCGCCGCACGGCCTCGAATTGCCCGCGCTCGAAAGACCCCTGTCGGGGTGGCGCCTCCGCGAGCTTGCGAATGACCGGCATCCGCACCAGCTTGCCGTTCTCGTACGCGAGCCGCAGCATCCGGCCCAGGATGGCAAGCTCCTCTCGCCGCTTCTCCGTATACTTGGCAATCTCCGCCGGTCCGATCGCCACCACTCGCCATCCGATGAAGAACTGCCTGAGGTGATCGAACCGTGCCTCTGCTTCTCGCCACTCTGTTTCCCGGTCGTTTCGTAGTAGCGCTTGAGATCATCGGCGATCTCCTCGTAGCGCACACGGTCGGCACGAGGCATCACCGGCTGGCCGAGCACGATTCGCCCTTCTCGTCCCTTGAGGAATCGCGCAGCTTGCTTCTTATCCTTCGCACCCCCTCCGGAGCGGCAGCGAGGAGACCTACGCCTTTGAACCTTCCACCCAAACGCCCCACGGATTTCACACACTCAGTTCTTCGCGATTGTTGTCGAGCCTAGGTTTGTTGCGGCGGCCTGCGCTCCATGTCCTTAGAACTGATTGATCCAAGAACTCCTCGTCTTCGCGGGCCACTCCACCGAGCCCGCTCATCCGCCTGCTACCTTCAGTGTCAGAGTATGAATGGAGATGAGCGGTCGTCGACGCTAGCCTCCACGGCTGGCGGCACGCCACCAGCAGAAGGGAGACGACGGACCCAATCTGGGCTAGAGTAGCGAGCCTGATGGCCGCCACGGACGAGCGTAAGCCGGTCACCGTTCTATTCGCCGACCTGAAGGGTTCGACGGAACTCGCCACCCAACACGACCCCGAGCACCTCCGTGCGCTACTGTCGGCTTTCTTTGACGAGATGCGTCAGCAGATCGAGACCTTCGGTGGCACCGTCGAGAAGTTCGCCGGCGATGCCGTCATGGCCGTCTTCGGGGTGCCTCGGGTCAATGAGGATGACGCCGAGCGCGCCGTGCGCGCCGCCTTCGCCATGCAAGAGAGCCTGACCCAGCTCAACCCGATGTTTGATCAGGAGTACGGGGCGCACCTCGTTCTTCGGATCGGAATCGCCACGGGGGAAGCGGTGGCGGCGAGCCGGGCCGTGAACGATTTTATGGTGACGGGCGAGGTCCCGAACCTGGCGGCGCGTCTGCAAGCCGTGGGCGACGGCATCACCGTCAGCGAGACCACTCATCGCCTTCTGGCCCCGCACCTAGAGGCCGAGCGTCTCGAGGCGCTCTCGCTGAAGGGCTTCTCCACTCCGATCACCGCCTACCGAGCCCTGGAGCTTCGCCGCGGCGAGCGCCGCCACATGGGCGTCACCGGCCTGTCGTCCCCCGTTGTGGGCCGGGACCGCGAGCTGGCCGCGCTCTCGGCCTGCCTGGAGGACCTGCGGCGCGGCCGCGGCCAGGTGGTCTCCATCGTGGGCGAGGCCGGGATCGGGAAGTCTCGCCTGAAGATTGACCAGCACGAGAAGCTTCCCGAGGGCCTCCGCTGGTTCGAGGGACGCTGTCAGTCCTATACCCAGAGCACGAGCTACGCGCCGATCATCCAGATTCTCCGCGGCGCGCTGGGGCTCGGGCCCACCGAGGCGGCGGCCATCGCCCGGACCAAGCTCCGAGCCGCGGGCCGGGCACTCAGCGGGTCCGAGGCCGCGCAGAGCCAGGGGGCCTTGGCTCACCTGCTTGGAATCGACCTCGGCGCGGGCCAGGCCCAGGCCATACCTAGCGACCCGCGGGCGCTCCAGTCCCAGCTCGTTCTGGCTATCCGCGCGCTGCTCCAGGGACTCGCGGAGCGGAGTCCGGTGGTCGTGGCAGTCGAAGACCTGCACTGGGCCGATCCAGCCTCGGTCGACCTCCTGACCTTGCTGCTCGAGCTCACCGATTTTCAGCCGCTCATGATCTTGGTGACGAGCCGTCCTGACACTGAGGGGGACGCCTGGACGTTCCGGCTCCATGCCGAGCGTAATTTCGGGCACCGCTTGACCGAGCTGCGGCTGGCTCCGCTCGCGGCCGAGGACAGCCAGCGGCTGACCGATCACCTCTTGCGTGTTTCGAGCCTTCCGGAGGTGATCCGCGAGCGAATCCTCGCACGGGCAGAAGGGAATCCTCTCTTCCTCGAGGAGATCATCCGCGGGCTAATCGAGGAAGGCGTGCTCCGCCGCGAGGGCGATCGCTGGACAGCCGCGAACACCCCGGAGCAATGGACGATCCCGACCACGCTGCGCGGGATGATCGGCGCGCGCATCGATCGGCTGCCAGCCCCGGCCAAGGCGCTCCTCCAGCACGCCGCGGTGATCGGCCGATTCTTCGGGTACCGCACACTGCGCGCGCTCAGTGACGAGCCGGCCGAGCTGGACCGCGCCCTCGCCCATCTGCTCCGGGCGGAGTTGATCCGAGAGTTTGGCTCGCCCGAGCGCCAGTACATCTTCAAGCACGCGTTGACGCAGGAAGCGGCCGAGGCGAGCCTGCTGGCCGAGCAGCGCCGCGACCTCCACGGCCGGGTCGCCCGCCACCTCGAGTCCACACTCGGTGACGGGGCGGCAGAGCAGGCAGCGTTGCTCGCCCACCATTGGTATCACGCGGCCGAGTGGGACAAGGCCCTCGATCACACGCTTGCGGCCGCCGCGCGAGCGCGCGGGCTCCACGATCGTCCAGCGGCGAGCGGTCATTTCTGGAGGGCCCTCGAACTCTTCGATCGGCTCCCGCGGACGGAGGATCGGCAGCGGCAGCATGCGGACTCAATCCAGGTCCTAGTGCTGTTACCGGGTTTCGCGCGCGACCAGTCGATGGTGGAGCTCGCCGTTCACCACCTCGATCGTGCTCTCCGGGACGCTGCCGGGCGCGGAGACCTCGTGCGCCTCGCGAGGGTGC
>CAYYRT010000303.1:0-4080 GCA_964474055.1 uncultured Acidimicrobiaceae bacterium
CGGGGAATACGCACCCATTCCACCGGTATTCGGACCCAAGTCTCCATCGAGCAGGCGCTTGTAGTCGCGGGCAGGCTCCAGTGGAACGACACGGGTGCCTGCGCAAGCTGCAAACACGCTCACTTCCGGACCTTCCAGGAAGTCCTCGATGACGACCACCGGCCGCCCGAACCCCCCTCCCAGACACTGGCGCACCCAGTCCCCGGCCTCCTCACGGTTCCCGGTCACCAGCACCCCCTTGCCCGCCGCCAGACCATCTGCCTTGATCACAAAGGGCTCCGGCTGGCGAGCAAGGTAGGAGAGGGCTGCGGCTTCCTCGCTGAAAGAGGCCCACGGCGCGGTCGCGACTCCCGCCCGATCCATGACTTCCTTGGCGAAGGCCTTGGACGATTCGAGACGAGCGGCGGATCGGGACGGTCCCCACACCGGTACTCCTGAAGTGGTGAGGGCGTCGACCACGCCGGCCGCCAGCGGAGCCTCCGGCCCGACCACCACGAGATCAATTGCCAACTGGACGGCAACCGCCGCCACCGCCCCGACGTTGGTCGGGTCGACCCCCTCGATCACCGCTCCCAAGTCAGCCAACCCGGGGTTGCCGGGAAGCGAGATCAACCGGTCGACCCGCGAGCTCTGGACCATCTTCCAGCCGAGCGCATGCTCGCGACCACCGCCGCCAATCAAGAGGACCTTCACTTCTCGATCAGCTGGTGTCGCTCCGGTCCAACCGAGATCCAACCTACCGGCACACCGGTGTGCTCTTCGATGAACTCCAGATAGCTGCGGGCCTCTTTGGGAAGGTCGTCGTAGCGGCGCACCGCCGAGATGTCGGTGTTCCATCCAGGTTGGTGCTCGTAGACGGGGCGACAGTGGTAGAGGACGGTGTGTTGGCGGGGAAACTCAGCAAACGAGTCGCCGTCACTCTCGTAGGCGACCGCGATTTCCAGATCCGGGAAGTGGGAGAGAATGTCGAGCTTGGTTATGAACAACTTGGTGATGGCATTGACGCGCACCGCATAACGCAACGCCACCAGATCGAGCCAGCCACATCTCCGCCTCCGCCCGGTCACCGTTCCGAACTCACCTCCCAGTTCGACCATGCGGTTGCCGGTTTCGTCCTGGAGCTCGGTTGGAAACGGTCCGGTGCCAACGCGGGAGATGTAGGCCTTCGCCACCCCGACAACGTCCTCGATCATCGCTGGCCCGATGCCGGCGCCGACCAGGGCGCCGCCAGCGGTCGGGTTGGAAGACGTCACGAACGGATAGGTTCCGTGATCGACGTCGAGGAGAGTTCCCTGGGCGCCCTCCAGGAGGACCCGCTTGCCAGCGCGCAGACCTTCCCAGAGCAGCAATGAGGTGTCGGCAACATGGGGGAGAAGGCGTTCGCCGTATCCCAGATACTCCTCGGCGATGGCGGTGGCATCCATCGGGAGCTGGTTGTAAACCCTGGTGAGCACGCGGTTCTTGTCCTCGAGCGCGGCCGCAACCTTCTTGCGAAAGATCCCGTGGTCGTAGAGGTCCTGCACCCTGATCCCGGTGCGGGAGTACTTGTCGGTGTAGGCGGGGCCGATTCCGCGTTTGGTCGTACCGATCTGGTTCTGGCCGAGGTAGCGCTCCATAACGGCATCGAGCTTGCGGTGATAGGGCATGATCAAATGGGCATTGGCGCTGATCCGGAGCTGACCGGAATCGATGCCGCGGGTTGCCAGCATCTCCATTTCGGCGATCAACACCTTGGGATCGATCACACATCCGGAACCGATCACCGGCACACAGTGGGGGTAGAGGACGCCGGAGGGAATGAGTGAGAGTGCGATCTTCTGGTCGCCGACCACGATGGTGTGGCCGGCGTTGTTGCCTCCCTGGTAACGAACCACAAAGTCGGAGGACATCGCGAAGTGGTCGGTGACCCTTCCTTTCCCCTCATCCCCCCATTGGGCGCCGAGCACGATCGTCGCAACCATTTCGTTGAGACGGTACCTCACGCCTCATGTCACTTCTCCAGGAAACAGAGCGTTAACAATGGTGCAACGGCGCGGAAACGGCCCATCGTTACAACACTCTCAGTTCACAACCCCGGGAAGGAGTCTCTGCATGGCTAAAACGCCGGCGGACGTTTTGAAGATGGTCAAAGAGGGAGGGTACGAATTCATCGACCTCCGTTTCTGTGACCTGCCAGGACAGGTGCAACACTTCACGATCCCTTCGGCCCAGTTGACCGAAGACGGATTTGAGGAGGGCTACGGGTTCGATGGATCCTCGATCAGGGGATTTCAGGCGATCCAGGAGTCAGACATGATCCTGATGCCGGATCCGACCACCGCGGTCGAGGACCAGTTCCGGGCCCGCAAGACGCTCATGATCTACTGCTTCGTCAATGATCCCCTCACCGGGGAGCCATACGATCGCGACCCCCGTTATGTGGCCAAGAAGGCCGAGGCCTACCTCACCAGCACCGGAATTGCCGAAATCTCGTATTGGGGCCCGGAAGCAGAGTTCTACATCTTCGACTCGGCCCGCTTCGCCCAGAACCAGCACTCGGCCTACTACTACATCGACTCCGAAGAAGGGGCCTGGAACTCGGGTCGGGAGGAATCCGGCGGCAACCTCGCCTACAAGCCTCGTTACAAGGAAGGGTACTTCCCGGTTCCGCCCACCGACCACTTCCAGGATCTACGTTCGGAGATGACCGCCAACCTCGAAGCGGCCGGAATCGAGATCGAAGTCCAGCATCACGAGGTCGGCACCGCCGGTCAGGCAGAGATCGATATGAAGTTCGACACCCTCTTGCGCATGGCCGACAAGGTGACGCTTTACAAGTACATCGTGAAGAGCACCGCCTGGGCCTATGGCAAGACTGTCACATTCATGCCGAAGCCGATCTTCGAGGACAACGGTTCCGGGATGCATACCCACCAATCGCTCTGGTCAAGCGGAAAGCCCCTGTTCTTTGACGAGGCGGGTTATGCGGGTTTGTCGGACATGGCCCGTTGGTATATCGGCGGCCTTTTGAAGCACGCCCCATCGATCCTGGCCTTTGCGGCCCCGACGACCAACTCATACAGGCGGTTGGTGCCCGGGTACGAGGCACCCGTCAACCTCGTGTACTCGTCTCGCAATCGCTCGGCCGCGATCCGTATTCCCCAGTACAGCCAGAAGCCGGCGGCGAAGCGGCTCGAGTTCCGCTGTCCCGACCCATCCTGCAATCCCTACCTGGCATTTTCGGCGATGTTGATGGCGGGCCTCGACGGAATTCAGAACCGGATCGAGCCACCGAGTCCGGTTGACAAGGACATCTACGACCTCCCGCCCGAGGAGTTGAAGAATCTGCCGTCGGTTCCCGGAAGCCTGGATGCGGCGCTGGAGGCGCTGGAGGCCGATCACAGCTTCCTGTTGACCGGGGGCGTGTTTAGTGAAGGCCTGATCAAGACTTGGATTGACTACAAACGGACCCGGGAAATCGATGCGATACGGCTGCGCCCCCATCCCTACGAGTTCTATCTCTTCTACGACGTATAGACGGCCAACAGGAAGTCCAATGAGTCGTCGGGCCTCCCCCCGGTGGGCGCACGGCGGTCCGCATCTCACTAGCGTGTCCCCCGGAGTCGAAGGGCCATCCCGCACGGCCTTGAGGGAGATGAAGTGAAGCGTGTGTTGTCCGTGGTGCTTGGGTTGGTGTTGATCGCTTGTGGTGGTTCGGCCGATACATCGGACCCGACCACCACCACCGCATCGACTGCGAGCACCACGGCGACCACGGATGGCGGAACGGATACCACGGACGGCGGAACCGGGGGAGTTCCCAATGCGGATTGCCTGCAATTGAGCATGACCCTTTCGCAGGCGTCGGCAATGGGCCTTGGCGGCGGATCGGGCGATGCCTCCGACACAGTGGAGGCCCTTGTGAACATGGCGGCCGCGGCGCCGGCCGAGATTGCCGACGACCTGGAGATCCTGGCAGCTGCCTATGGCGATTTCCTTACCGCTCTGGAGGAAGCTGGGGTCGACCTTGCGGACCCTGCCACCTACACGTCACCTGAGGGTCAGGCGGCCCTGCTGGCGGCATCCGAAGCCCTCAATACG
>CAYYRT010000304.1:0-7635 GCA_964474055.1 uncultured Acidimicrobiaceae bacterium
GGCGGTGGCGCAGGCCCCGATCGTCACCAGCGTCTTCGACTGCGCCCTTACTTTCCTGATCCGTTCGGCGTCCTCGGCAGTGGTGATTGACCCCTCGACCAATGAAAGCTGATAGGGGCCACGGACCACCGCACGGGTCGCCTCCGGGAAGTAGGCGATCTCGACTTGATCGGCGATCGTCAGCAACTCGTCCTCACAGTCGAGCACGGTCAATTGACAGCCGTCGCACGAGGAGAACTTCCATACCGCCAGCTTGGGTTTGGCCACTACAACTCTCTAACCGACATCAGGCGGGATACCCGCTCGTAGGGGTAGACCGGGCCGCCCATGCAGATGAACTCGGGGCCGAACTGGCAATGCCCGCAGTGGCCGATGGCGCATTTCATGTTGCGTTCCATCGAAACCATGATCCGGTCAGGCGAGATTCCCCTATCGAGCAGTGCGCGGGCGGCAAAGCGGATCATCACCTCCGGGCCGCAGATCAGAGCCCGGGTACTGGCGGGATCGAACCCGATTCGGGGCACCAGTTCGGTCACCACCCCGACATGACCCCGCCAGTTGGCCCCGGCGTGGTCGACGGTCACCTCGACTTCGACATCGAGCCGGCTTCGCCAGGAACTGACCTCCTTGGCGAAGATCAGGTCTTCCGGTGACCGCGCACCGATGAGTATCGACACATGACCGAACCGGGACCGTTCGGAGAGGAGCTGGTAGATGGCCGGACGCAGCGGAGCCAATCCGATCCCACCGGCCACCACCACCACGTCTCCGCCGGCAGCGTCATCGACACCCCAGTCGGTGCCGTAGGGGCCGCGGACTCCCGCCACATTCCCCTTGCGGAGATTGCAGAGGGCGTGGCTGACGGCCCCGACGGAGCGAACGGTGTGCACAAGCGTGTCGGTCCCGGCGGCGCCGCTGATCGAGATGGGCACCTCCCCCACCCCGAAGGCGTAGAGCATGTTGAACTGACCCGGCCGGTACGAAATCATCGCTCCGTCGACCGGCTCCAGGGCAAACGTCTTGGTGTCCGCCGTTTCCCTGCGGTTCCAGAGGACCCGATATCGCACCGGGACCATCGGCCCGGCGGCGACCACCTTCGCCTCAGTTGCCATGACTTCCATACAGGTCCAGCAAACGCAACCGGGACGACTCGAGACGGTCGATCAGGATCTGGGCGAAGCGTCGCATTAGCTGATATCCGAGGCGCGGGTCGTCATCGCACTTGCCCCGCAGGCACGCTCCGTCGAGCGCCACCACCCCCACCGGTTCGAGGGCGCGAGCGTCGAACTGCCAGCGATAGGGGGGAAACAACCACGACGCGCCAACAACGTCGCCTTCCCCGGCCGTGTCGATCATCAACTGGCCACGATGGGGGACGTTGAACTCGATTGCGACCCGACCGCGGCGCACCACGAAGAAGACCTCGGCATCCTCGCCCTCCCGGCACAGATAGTCACCGGCCTCAAACACCTCATTGCGCCCACAACCCGACACCAGCTCGAGATAGGCGGGGTCGAGATCCCGAAAGAATGGATGGTGGCCCAGCAAGTCATCGATGGTCTCAAGTGCCATGTTGGTTCTCCTTGATAGGGGCGGCTGGAGCCCGCAGCGCCCGCACTTCTTCGGTGAGGTCGATACCGACCGGACACCAGGTGATGCAACGACCGCAGCCGACGCAGCCCGACGAACCGAATTGATCGATCCAGGTGGCGAGCTTGTGGGTGAGCCATTGCCGGTAACGCGAACGGGTAGAGGAACGGACGTGGCCGCCACCCAGATGGGTGAAATCGAGATTGAAACAGGAGTCCCAGGTCCGCCATCGTTCGGCCACGTCGCCAGTGAGGTCGGTGGTGTCCTCGACGGTGCTGCAAAAGCAGGTAGGACAGACCATGGTGCAGTTGCCACAGCTAAGGCAGCGACTGGCCACGTCGTCCCACCGAACGTGTTCGTAGTTGCCATAGAACAGGTCCTTGATTCCGGCAGTGTCCATCGTTCGACCCATGTGAGCCGCGGCCCAATCGACCACGGCATCAGCGCTTTGCCGATCCTCAGAGGTGGCGGCCCTCCGGGGAAGTTCGGCCAAGATTTCCTCGCCGCGGCTCGAACCCGCTTCGATCACGAACTCGTGCCGATCGTCGGACAGCACTTCGGTCAGGGCCAGGTCGTATCCCTCACCCGCTCGGGGGCCGGTACCCATCGAGGTGCAGAAGCAGGTCGCCGCCGGGGAGCCGCAGTTGACCGCCACCAGAAAGGCCCTCTGTCGCCGCGCCGAGTAGGTGGGATCGACGTGGTAGTCGCCGGCGAAAACCTTGTCCTGGATGCCGATCGCCGCTAGTTCGCATCCGCGTATTCCCAGGAATGCGAAATTCCTTTCTTCAAGGTCAGGTGGCTCGATCTCGAACCCCTCCTCGCTGCGCTGTCCCTTCCACAGAAGGGTCCGGGATGGAAACAGATACTTCTTCCATGAATGTGGACCAACTGCGTAACCGAATAGGGCCCGGTCGCTGCGCCTCTCCAGGCGGTAGGTGCCGCCCTCCTGGCGATCGGTCCATCCCTCCGGGAGATCAGCAGTCGACCGGATGTCGTCGTAGACGATCGCTCCCGCTCGCACCGTTGGCCCCACAACCTCATAACCGCGATTGCGGAGCGCAGCGAGCAGGGCGTCGAGTCCCGGCCGGTCGATGACCGAAGTCTGCGTCATGCTGGTTGCCCGACCTTACCTCCCGAGCACTAACGGGTAGTAGAGGACAACGGCCCCTGAACCCTTCTTGCGTAGATCGGCGGTCGTTTTCGTGGCTGTTTCTACGCAGGAATGGTCGGGTTGACGCCGCCCTCAGTGTCTGGGTCAGTAGTGGTGGCAGCCTGGGGGCGATACTCGTCCACGACCGTGGCAAACGTGCTGGCCGGAAGCCCCAATTCGAACAAGAGCAACAAGAGCAACAGCCCGAGGTTTGCCAGCAACAGGGCGAGGATCATCACCGAAAACGTAACGGCGCTGATCACATAGAAGGGCACTACCGAATAGGGCTCGGGCCACGCCTCAGGGTTCCGGGAAGGGCTCGCACGAATCGTGCTCAGTATCGAGAGAACCATGACCATGCCGACACCCGCCCTGATCGCCCAGTCCACCGATCCGGTCAGGTAGAAGACGGGCACTGGAATCAGGGCCGCACTGGCCGTATCGAGGGAGGCCCGCACGATTACGCGCGCACGCCACAGCGTTACCCCATCCCAGGTGTGCGGCGCTCTGAAGAGGGTAAGCAGGCTGGCAAACCCAGCCAGACTCACGGCCAGTCCGGCGATACCCATGAGATAGAACTGGCCTTCCATCTTGCGATTATGACTCGGAAGCCTGGCCGGGCACCGCCTATCCGACAGGATCGGTTCGCTGAAAGACAACGGTGCGCCAGACCGGGTGGGTCTGGTCATAAGCCAGCTGGAATCCTGCTGACGTCATCAGTTCGATCATCGGCTGCGTCGGGTAAACGAACACCCGGAACTGCATGCCGCGCAACTTCAAGGTGAGATTGGCCAGCCCGACCATGAGGCGGGTCGTCCATCGATCTGCAGGAATCGTTATGCCCACCACCTCTTTGGCCCGGCTGGCGGCTGCGGTCAACATCGATCGCCAGTCGGGATAACAACAGATCACCCGGTGCAGGATCACTACGTCGGCCAAGGGAAGGCCCTCGGCCTGGTCTACGAAGTCTCCCATTCGGCGCTCGACCCGTCCCGCCAAGCCGTGTTCTTCGATCAGCGCCAACCCCGCCGCATCCCAGCTGTCGGACATCTCGATGTTGAGAGACCTGGCGACCACCCCCGACTCCAGTAGTTCGACCTGGATCTGGCCAGCTCCACCTCCCACTTCGATCAAGGAGCTCCCCTTCCGAGCCACTGCTCGCACCGCTCCGGCGAGCTCAGCTGCGCTCCCCCGCAGGCCCTTACGACGAAACCGTGAGGCGGTCCGGGCTGCCTCGCGGGAGGTGAACATCTCGCCGTATTCGTCGTCATAACAACAGGAGGGCATGTGCTTTCGGAGGGTAGCTCTGTGGCACTCAGACGCTCCCCCCGGTCCAGACCCATACAATCGCTGTATGGCGCTGATCTGCCCCTCCTGCGGCACCCCGGGCCGCGACGACGCCCGGTTCTGCGCCTCCTGCGGCGGGGCGCTCGCCCGCAGTTGTCCCTCCTGTGGAGGAGCGGTGGATGCCGAGGCCCGTTTCTGTTCCTCCTGCGGGGCTGGGTTGGCTGCCGGCGCGGCACCGGTCGCAGCACCGACCGAAGAGCGCCGGGTGATTTCGGCTTTGTTCGCGGACCTGGTCGGCTTTACGACTCACACCGAGCGATCCGACCCCGAGGACAGCCGGAAGCGCCTCACTCTCTTCCACAGCCGGGTCCGCCAGGACGTCGAACGTTTCGGGGGGAGTATCGAGAAGTTGATGGGCGACGGGGTGTTCGCCGCCTTCGGGGCTGCGGTCGCCCACGAGGACGATGCAGAGAGAGCGGTCAGATCTGCCTTACGCATCGTGGAGTCGGTCGAAGAGCTCAATGCCGCCCACCCTCAACTGTCGCTGGCAGTGCGGGTGGCCGTCACCACCGGTGAGGCCATCGTCCAACTCGAGGCATCCCCGGACCGCGAGGGAATCATCGGAGACGTGGTCAACACGGCCTCCCGACTTCAATCCGCTGCCGAGCCGGGACAGGTGGTTGTCGATGAGCGAACGTTCAGGGCCAGCCGCGACGCGGTGAACTTCGTGAGCCTCGAAGACGTCGAGCTGCGAGGCAAGGAGAACAAACAGTCGGTGTGGCTGGCCTCGGGTTTGCGGAGCCGCTACGGGGTGGCGGTGGAAGAGGAAACTTCGACCGCCTTCGTTGGCCGCGGGGAGGAACTAAGCCTCCTCACCGACACGTTCGACCGATCGGTCTCCAGACGCAGCCCCCAACTGGTCACCATCGTCGGCGAACCGGGGGTGGGCAAGAGCAGACTGGTTCGCGAGTTCCGTCGTGTCATCGACGACCGTCCCGATCTGGTGTGGTGGCGGCAAGGACGCTGTCTTCCATATGGAGAGGGTGTCACCTTCTGGGCGATCGGAGAGGTGATCAAGGCGCAGGCAGGTGTCCTTGAGTCAGAGCCGAGCGAAGCCGTCCTCACCAAACTGCGCTCGACGGTAAGCGCACTCTTCGATGACTCGGACGAGGCGACCTGGGTCGAGCTTCGGCTGCGATCGCTGGTGGGTCTGGGCGAGGCGAACGCAGAACGATCCGAACTCTTCGCCGCCTGGCTCCGATTCTTCGAGGCTCTCGCCGCTCGCAATCCACTGATCCTGGTCGTGGAAGACCTCCACTGGGCCGATGAGGCCGTCCTCGAGTTCATCACCCACCTCCTCGATTGGGCGCAGGAGTCACCGATCCTGATTCTGTGCACAACCCGACCCGAGCTATTCAGCAGCCGGCCCGATTGGGGTGGGGGCAAGCGTGATGCGGTAACGATCGGACTCTCGCCTCTGTCCGACCTGGAAACGATCGAATTGGTGACGTCGCTTTCTGAACGGCCCCTGATGGATGCCGCCTTGCAGAGAGCATTGGTCGAGCGCAGCGGCGGCAACCCGCTGTATGTCACCGAACTCCTTCGTCTTGCCAACGAGCAGGGCTGGATCGAACGCATCCGCCGGGGTGATGACATACCGCTCCCCGACAGCATCTCAGCGATCATCGCCGCCCGGCTCGACCTGCTCGAACCAGGAGACAAGTCTCTCCTGCAGGCGGCCTCCGTGATCGGCCGGGTCTTCTGGGCCGGTGCGTTGTCGTTCATCGAGGATCTCGACATGACCGAGGTCCGAAGCCGTCTGAGACGGTTGGTCAGCCGAGAATTGATCCGGCCGGTTCGTCGGTCATCGATGCAGGGTCAGGACGAGTACAGCTTTGCCCACATCCTTGCTCGCGACGGCGCTTACGGCCGGCTCACGAAGCAAGACCGCGCCCGGCTTCACGAGGCGACCGCGCGTTGGCTCGAGGCCGTCAGTGGTGAGAGAGCCACCGACGTCGCCGAACTGTTGGCCCATCACCTCGCTACCGCCTGGGAGCTGGCCCCGAGTCAGGATTCGGAACGAAGGCACCGCGTCTATCGCTTCCAGCTCGCCGCCGGCGATCGCGCCCGGGCCTTCGATGCGGAGCGGGCGACCAGTTTCTATCGCTCTGCCGTTGCAATCGCTGAAACCGGGAGCGAGAGAGGACGGGGGCTGCTCGACATCGTCACCCTCGGCCAAGGTGCAAACGAAGAGCGCCACACCATGATTTCCCAAGCTCTGGCTGCGTTTGCTGAGAACGGTGACCGCCAAGGACAGGCTCAGGCTGCCTCCGAGCTTTCAAGGGAAGCCTGGTATCAGGGGCACGCCGAGGAGGCCGACCGCTGGCAAGAGCGGGCGCTGGAGCTGGCCGAGGGGCTAGAACCGAGCCCGGTTCTAGCCGAGGTCCTGGTCGCCGCCGCCGCCGCTAAGCAGCTCCGAGGGAAAGAGGAAGAGTCGCTGGAGCTTGTTGACCAGGCCTTGGCCGTCTCCCAGACCGCGGGCGACACCAACTCCTACTCGAGATCGCTCGTGATCCGCGGCTCGGCCCTTATCCAGCTCGGCGACCTCACCGGACTCGAGGATGTCAAAGAGGGCCTGCGCATCCAACTGGACCGCAACGACACCACCCGAGCGATGAGGTCCTACAACAACCTGGCCACCGCCCAAATCGGCTTCGGTGAGTTCGAGTTGGGACGCAAGACGATCGAGGAAGCGATCGCCTACGGCACCGCCCGGGGACTAACCAACCATGTCGACTGGTCACGCAGCACCCGCAACGAGGCTTTGTTCCCGCTGGGTGAGTGGGACGAGTGTCTCCGGGTGGCCGAGGACCTGTCAGCCGCGGACCGCAAGCGAGGCGGTTCCCAAGTCGGCATTTTCGCCAACTACACCGCGGCCATTCTCCGCTTCTTCCAGGGTGAGACCGAAGCACCTCTCCTCATGCTCGAAGAGTGCCTTTCATCGGCGCGGGAGGTCGAAGACCCGCAGGTGTTGGTGCCCACTATCACCGGTCTCATCTGCTGCTACCACCTGGCAGGGCGGGAGGCCGAGGCGAGGGGGCTGGCCGAGGACTTCTGCCGAATCGGACCGGAGCACCCCGTTTTCCTGGCCGGGTCATTTGCGTTCGTGGCCCCGGCCATGCGGCATCAGAAGATGACCGATGAGCTGGAGATGCTGATTCGGCACGCGAAACCGCTCGGCAAGTCGGGGGCAGCCGACCTCGACTTTGGGCGGGCCAACCTCGCCGAGTTGAGAGGGGAGAGAAACGAAGCGGCCACGCTCTTAGCCTCGGTCATCTCCGCCTACGACGGCATGTCCAACCGTTTCGGGGCTGCCGACAGCCGGATTGAAGCCGCCCGGGTGGCTGGCTTGCTCGAAAGACATGACGATCGGATCCGACTCCTCGACGAGGCAGAAACCCTGTCTCAGTTCATGGGAGCGGGTCGGTTGCTCAACCAGATCGCAAGTATGCGCACCGACGGAAAGAAGGCCGCAGCGACAGGAACCTGAGGGGCGGCGGGCTTGCCCCCCTCCCGGCTCCGCCGGCCCTCCCCCCAACGCTCACTCC
>CAYYRT010000305.1:0-7795 GCA_964474055.1 uncultured Acidimicrobiaceae bacterium
CTGATCCGGTTCTTCTGGACATGTACGAACAGGAGATGCAAGAACTCAGAGCTTTACTTGCAGCCGCCACTGAGCGCAGGCATCGGACACGTATCAAACGCGAGATTCGGCGGGCCGAACGCCGGTTTCATAACGGTCTGCTTCGCCGATTAGTGCTCTGGTGACCACCGTCGGCTGGTGCCATCATGGAGGCATGGCTGGCCGTCGTTTAGCTCCGTGGCTGTTCGTAGTGCTGACGCTGGCATCTGTCCTGACGGCGTGTCAGGCTCCCGGTGGCGGAGTCGTGACAACGATAGCGGTACCTAATCCGGCCCTCGGACCCGCTCCGGTTGGCATCCCCGCCAACCCTCGCCAGGTAATCATCATGAGACCCGGACCCGCGGCCCTAAGTCCCATTCAAACTCAGTTCGTCGAGGATCAACCCGGCTACATCGAGGGTTCCGGAAGGGTCGAAGCCGTCTATCCGGGCGCCGGTGGTCCGTCCCATATCCTCGTGTGGAACGTCGTCGAACCCCAATTCGGAGAAATGAAGTGCAGCAGTATCACCCCACCGGACGAACTTCCCATGGGAGCCGGCTGTTCGGGTCCGATCCAGAATCTTCCCTTCACCGTCAATGGGTACGGCTACACCACCGAACCGGGCGGCCAGTCGGTAACCGTCGAGCACAGCCCGGATGCCGAAGCCGTTGTCATCGAGTTGGAGGACGGCAGCACCTTTGTTATCCGTCCGGGAAACTCGTCGGTGTCACATCACGAATGGAATGGGCCTCCACCCGTTCGGGTCACCATGTTCTGGGCAAATGGCTCCACTACATCCGAGGAGCTCACTCCCTAGAAGTCAGTCCTTGCGTTTGTCGTCGAAAGTGTCTTCGAACGACACGGCCGCCCTGCGTCGGTCACCCGCGGTGTCGGGTGCCGCGGCCGGGGTGTCGCTGCGGCCATCACGGGGGCGCTCGCTGCGATCACGGTCTCTGCTATCACGGTCTCTGGGGCGCTGGTCACGGGAACCACCGCCACCGCCACGGCTGCGATCGCCACCACGGTTGCGGTCATCCCGGTCCCGGGGACGGTCGTCCCGATCCCTGGGCCGGTCGTCCCGAGGGCGGTCCTCGCCGTTGGATCTCTCGCCGCCGGCACCTTCACGCGGCCCTCCTTCGAGCGGCTGAGCCAGCTTGAGGGCAAGTTTGCCGTTGCGATCGATCTCCTCGACTACCACCGCGATCTTCTGACCGAGTTCGAGATAGTCCTCGACCCGATCGACCCGGCGGCTGGCGTCGATCTTGGATATGTGAAGCAGGCCATCCCTGCCGGGAAGGATGTTGACGAAGGCGCCGAACTTGGTGATGTTGACCACCTCGCCCTGGTATTCCTTGCCCATCTCGGCTTCCGGTGGAAACACGATCGCCATGATCCGGTCGCGAGCCGCGGCCAGAGCCTCCGAATCGGCCGAGGCGATGCGCACGATGCCGAACCCGGCCTCCTCCTCGATCTCGATCGTGGCACCTGTCTGCTCTTCCAGTTCTCGTACAACCTTGCCCTTGGGGCCGATGACCTCACCGATCTTGTCCTTGGGGATCTGGATCGACTCGATGCGGGGGGCCCACTTGTTCATCTCGGTGCGAGGAGCGGCGATTACCGCGTTCATCGCATCGAGGATCTTCAAACGGGCGGTCCGGGCCTGATCGAGTGCACCGGTGAGTACCTCGCTCGGTAAGCCTGAGAGCTTGGTGTCAAGCTGCAACGCCGTGATCACATTGGCAGTTCCGGCCACCTTGAAGTCCATGTCGCCCAGTGCGTCCTCGGCACCGAGGATGTCGGTCAGAGTGACGTACTTGCCGTCACGCTCGATGAGTCCCATCGCGATTCCGGCCACAGCATCTGAGATCGGAACCCCGGCGTCCATCATCGACAAAGACGATCCACAGACCGAGGCCATCGACGTCGATCCGTTGGACGAAATCACCTCGGAAACGAGGCGGAGGGCATACGGAAAGTCGGCCTCGAGCGGCACCACGGGCAGCAGGGCCTTTTCGGCCAACGCGCCGTGTCCGATCTCGCGCCGCTTCGGGCCTCTCATGAATCCCGGTTCGCCGGTGGCGAAAGGAGGCATGTTGTAGTGATGCATGTACCGCTTGGAGTCCTCCAGAGCGAGAGTGTCCAGCATCTGTTCCATCTTCAACATCCCGAGAGTCGTCACACTGATGACCTGGGTCTCACCCCGTTGGAAGAAGGCAGATCCGTGCGTGCGGCCGATCACACTCACCTCGACGGTGAGGTCGCGCAGGTCTTCGGGACCGCGGCCGTCGAGACGTACGTTCTCGTCCACGACCCGGGCCCGCATGATGTCCTTGAGAATCGACTTCCAGGCCCGTTTGGCCTGGTCGAGATCCTCGGCCGAGATTTCGAGGTCGGCAAAGACCGCGTCGCGAGCGGCGCTCTCGGCATCGTTGCGTTCCTTCTTCCCGGTGATGCGGGTCACATCGTTCAACCGGGGCCGGGCGGCGGCCTCGACCCGAGCGTAGATCTCGGGCGTGTAATCGAGCGCTAGCGGCCACTCGCCCACTTTGCGGCCGGCCTTTTCGACCAGCTGCATCTGGAGGTCGATGGCCTCGGCGATGTAGGTCTTGGATGCTTCCAATCCGGCTGCAACGGCTGCCTCGTCTGACGGGGCGTCGCCGGCCGCGATCAGTCGGAGGCCGTTGGGGGTGGAGCCGGCCTCCACCATGATGATGTCGATTCCGCCCGCGGCATTCCGCCCGCCGGCCACGACCAGTTCGAAGACCGACTCTTCCATATCGGCGTAGGTGGGCAACGGAACCCATTCACCCTTCTTCAAAGCAAGACGGGTAGCGCCGATCGGGCCTTCGAAGGGGATGCCACTGATCATCAGGGCTGCCGAGGCGGCGTTGAGGGCGATGACGTCGTGGGGGTTCTGACCATCAAAGGCCAGTGTGAGGGCGACCACATGGGTCTCACAACGAAAACCCTCGGCGAATGACGGACGCAAGGGCCGGTCGATGAGACGGCAGGCAAGAGTGGCGGCTTCGGTCGCCCTGCCCTCCCGCCGGAAGAACGAGCCGGGGATCTTCCCGACCGCATACATCCGCTCTTCGAAGTCGACCGTCAGAGGGAAGAAGTCGATTCCTTCGCGCATCGTTTTGTTGGCGGTCGCGGTGACCAGTAATTCGGTGTCGCCGATGCGGGCGACTACGGCGCCGTCAGCCTGAAGGGCCAACTTGCCGGTGGACAATGACAGGTCCTTGCCACCTACGTGGCCTTGGACGGTGATTTCGGGCACAGGGTGCTCCTTATCTTGGGGAGCCGGCCCGTTACCAGTTGTCATTACTTCGCATGGAAACAATCACAACTAGCAACCGACCGAACTCCGGTTGGTGTTAGCGGCGCAGCCCGAGTTGGGCTACCAGCTTGCGGTATCTCTCGACGTCCTGACTGCGGAGATAATCCAGCAGCCGGCGGCGGCGACCCACCATCATCAGCAGGCCGCGACGGCCATGGTGATCACCCTTGTGCTCACGGAGGTGCTCTGTGAGGTGATTGATGCGCTCTGTCAAAAGAGCGACCTGTACCTCGGGCGAGCCGCTATCGGTCTCGTGATGACCGAACTCTCCGATGACTTCCTTGGTTGATTTCATGTACGCGTCAAACCTGGATCTGGTGGGGAACAGAGCCATTGTAGCAGCTACCCGTCGAGCAACACACGGGCCGAGGCGGCATCGGCCTCGATCTGGCGGCGAAGCTCTTCAACACTGTCGAATCTCCGCTCCTCCCTGATCCTGGCGATGAACCCAAGCGCTAACTGCTGCCCGTAGAGATCACTGTCGAAATCGAAGATGAAGGCCTCCACCCGCCGAAGTTGACCATCAAAGGTAGGCCGGACCCCGATGTTGACCACCCCTTTGCCCCAGCCGAACTCCCCCCTGATGCGACATGCGTAGACGCCGTTGCCGGGTATGAGGCTCTCGGTCGCCACGGCCAGGTTGGCAGTCGGAAACCCGATCGTGCGCCCCCGCCCATCACCGGGATGGACGACCCCGGTCAACTCGTACGGGCGCCCTAGCAGCGCGGCCGCTTCCTCGACATCGCCCTCAGCGAGCAAAGCTCGAATCCGAGTCGACGACACCACCGCGTCCTCGCGGCCATACAGGTCCACGATCGAAACCGCGAACCCCGCGGCCTCCCCGATGCTTTCCAACAGCCCGGCATCTCCACCGCGATCGCGGCCAAATCGAAAGTCGGCCCCCACCACCACCCAGCCAGCCTGCAAAGCCGATGCCAGCACCTGGGTCGCAAACTCCTCTGCGGTCAGATCGCGGATGTCCGGGAAATGGAGCACGCCACACACTTCGATCTCGAGGTTTCGGAATTGCTCGACCCGCTGTTCAATCGAGGTCAACGTCAGAGGCGCCCGCTCCGGGGCGAGAAAACGCAACGGATGGGGATCGAATGTCACCACTGCCGGCATCAACCCTCTCTCGCGAGCCGTTGCGACCAGGTCGGCCAGGACCCGCCGATGGCCAACGTGTACTCCGTCGAAGACCCCGACCGTCACCGCGGTCGGTCCTGGCACTTCCCACTCAAAAGGATGGCCACGGAGGACAATCACGCCAGCACCACCTCGGCCCGCGCTTCGTCACCCGACCTTCGATAGACCGCCATCAACCGGCCTGTGGTTTCGACCATGGCAACCGGGCCCTCGGCACCAGACGAGGGCACCGGTCGGCCATGCAGCACAGCCGCTGCCGAGGACTCGTCAAGAACCAACTGCTCCATCCCGTCGACCGCCGCCTCGATAGGCAGAACGCACTCCTCCCACCCCTCCCAATTGTCTGGGGCGAGGGATTGCGGGATCGAAAAGCTGCCCACTCTTGTACGGCGCAGGGCTGTGAGGTGAGCTCTGCCTCCGAGCGCCACGCCAATATCGTCGGCCAGAGTCCGGATGTAGGTGCCCTTCGAGCAAACCACCCGCAGTTCGGCCGAGGGCTGGTCCCCCGAATCGAGCGACTGCAAGTCGAGTTCGTATATGTGGACCGGGCGCGGCTGGCGCTCGATCTCCTCCCCCTGACGGGCAATCTCGTATAGACGCTTACCCCCTACCTTCAGCGCCGAGACCATCGGCGGCACCTGCTCGATCTCTCCTCGAAAGCCGGCCAAGACGCCTTCGAGCTCGGCTGCCGAGAACTTCATCGCATGTCGCTCCACCTCGATGCCGGTGGCGTCCCCGGTGTCCGTGGCGATTCCAAAACACACCGTTGCCTGATACTCCTTGTCGAAGTCCTGGACATATCTGATGAGCCTGGTGGCCCGGCCCAGAGCCAGGACGAGCACTCCCGTGGCAGGAGGGTCGAGAGTTCCGGCATGTCCGATCTTGGCGATGCCCGTTGCGCGCCGGGCCGCAGCAACGATGTCATGCGAGGTGGGCCCGGGTGGTTTGTCCACCACCAGGAACCCGGTCCGGCTCATTTGGACAGATTGCCGACGACAGCCGCGACGATCGCTGTCACCGGACCCTCATGCGAGAAGCCGGCCGCATTGTGATGGCCGCCGCCACCGTGAGCGGCTGCGATCTTTCCAACGTCCACGGCTCCCCGCGAACGCATGCTGGCCTTGAATCCTCCCTCGGACTGCTCCTTCAGCAACAACGTCACTTCTGCCTCGATCGGTAGGCGGACCAGATCGATGAGCGGATCGGTGTCGGCCATCTCCGCTCCTTCTTCGGTGAGGTCGGATTGATAGAGGGCACTCCAAACCAGACCAGCGTCCCTCTCGAGCCTGGCCCGACCGAGCACCCGGGCAGCCACTTTGAGATACCGGAAGGGAGCCTCGTCGTAGATGTGTCGCCCGATCAGGTCCGGGCTGGCCCCCGCCGCCACCAGGTCAGCGGCCAACCTCAGAGTCGCGGGCCGGGTGTTCGAGTACTGAAAGCGACCGGTGTCGGTGACGAGGCCGGTGAGCAGACATTGGGCGACTACCTCATCGACGGGCCAGCCAGCCGCGGTCACGAGGGCATAGGCGATTTCGGCGGTCGCCGCGGCAGTGGTATCGATCAGATTGAGATGCCCGAAACCGCCAGATCCTGCCGCGTGGTGGTCGAGGACAATCAGACAGCCGGCCCGCGAGGCAGGACCGGCCATGCTCGAAAGGCGGTCGAGGCCGGCGGCATCGAAGCTCAACATCAGCTCGGGATGGGTTGGAACCTGATCGGGTGGCACAAGCAGGTCGGTCGGTAGAAACCGATAGGTCGGCGGCAAAACGAAGGGTGGTCCGAAGCTTGGAAAGACCTTCTTTCCCGCGGTTGATGCAGCCACTGCCACTGCCAGCATGCTGCCAAGGGCATCGCCATCCGGACCGACGTGACAGGTCAGGACAATCTCGGCGGCCCCCACAAGTCGGGCGGCAGCTTCCTCGAGGTCTGGGAACCTCTCACTCATCGGCTGTCTCTTCCTTCTCGTTGAAGAGCTCACGAAGCAGAGCGTCGATCTTCTCTCCCTGCACGACGGCCTGGTCGGGAACGAACTCGAGGACCGGGGTGAACTTGATACGAACCTCGCGGCCGATAGCTGACCGCAGCCTGGGGGCGGCCGCCCGCAGTCCAGCCTGCGCCTGACTGAGCTGGCCAAGATCGATGGTGGAGAAGTAAACCGTCGCCCGTCTCATGTCGGGGGCCACGGAGACGGCGGTGACGGTGACCATCGACAGCCGGGGGTCGGTGAGTCGTTCGATCTCGTCGGCCACCACCTCCTGAACTATGGCGTTGACCCTGCGGGCCCGGGGGTAGGACGGCTTGCTCACGCTGTCTCCTCCATGTGATAGACCCCAACCTGCACTACCTCCAGCTCGAGCTGGTCGTCAAAGTATCGCTGGATCCGGGTGATCAACTCGTCGAGCCGGGCGGCATCGGGCGCTACCAAAGCAACTCCGATCGCGGCCTTCTGCCAATGGTCGTGATCGTCGACTTCGGCCACGCTCACTGAGAGCAACCGACGCAGACCCTCAATCACAGGTCGCAGCACTGCCCGCTTCTCCTTCAGTGACTGGCCGTGAAAGAGGTGGACTTCGATGCGAAGGGCTGCAGCCCGCATCAGGCCCGAGCGATCTCCCGAATCTGGTACGCCTCGATGACATCACCCTCCTTGATGTCATTGAAGTCTTCCAGACCGATGCCACACTCGAATCCGGCGGCGACGCTGCGCACATCGTCTTTGAAACGACGCAGCGATCCGATCTGTCCATCGAGGACGACGACTCCATTGCGCAGCAGACGTGCCCGAGCATTCCGGACCATCTCGCCTTCGGTGACGTAACAACCCGCCACCATTCCAATACGAGGGACTTTGAACGTGGCCCTCACTTCAGCCGTGCCCAACACGGCCTCGACCTTATCGGGTGCCAGTCGTCCCACCATCATCTGCTCGAGCTCTTCCAAGAGTTCATAGATGATCCCGTAGGTACGTATCTCGATGCCCTTTTCTTCGGCCAGCCGGCGGGTCTTGCCATCGGGGCGAACATTGAAACCGATCACGACTGATTCGGTCACCTCGGCCAGTTTGACGTCGTTCTCGTTGATGCCCCCGACGGCACCGTGCATCACTTCGATCCGGGCGTCTTCCCTTTTGATCTTGGCCAGAGACTCACGGAGAGCTTCGAGCGACCCGTGGGCGTCCGTCTTGAGAATCACCCGTAACTCGGCTTCCTCCGCTCGAAGCTGCTCGAGCAGATTGGCAAGCCGTTCACGAGCGTTGGCAGGAGCGTTGAGCTGGGCCTCCCGTTGGGAGTG
>CAYYRT010000306.1:0-9144 GCA_964474055.1 uncultured Acidimicrobiaceae bacterium
GAAGAAACCCGGTCATTTTCACGAGGTGACGGCGATCTCCTTGACGAGGGACTCGGTGGGGACCGGTTCGGTGTAAGTCGGCGGCAGGGAAGTCCAGGGTCGGGCCGCGGCTCTCCTGAATCCCAACGACAGGAGGTGGAACCCCAGGGTCAGCAGGGTGAGGGCTACTCCGGAAGCAATCAGCACATGCCAGAGCAGCGCCCCCGTGAAGTCCCGGGTGACGATGGCCCAGTACACCAGCGTGCCCCAATCGTTATAAGTGGCTGTGTATGAGAGCCAGGAGAGGAAACCCTGCGTGACCACGGCTCCGGCGGCGCCGAGGACGACATATGCACCCGCCACCGGCACCAATGCCGGAATGAGATGTCGGGTGATCACTTGGCGGTTGCTGGCTCCAGCGATCCGGGCCGCGTCGACAAAACCGGAGGCCATGATCGGCATCGCCTGGCTTCGTAATACCAGGGCTCCGCTCGAAAGACCCGTGAGCAAGCCAAAGAGAAGTCCAAACACCTCGGGGGTAAGCCGGTCGGCCTGCGGGTCGGCCCCGAAAATCAACATGACCACCGGCACAGGCAGATACAGGGCGGCATCGACCAACAGCCCGAGCAGACGATCGGCCGGGCGGGAAGCGGAAGACAATGCAGCCACTGCCAGGGCTACCACGGCGGTCGTCACACCGGCCAAAACACCGGTGATCAAGGCGGGCCTCGTCCCTGCAAGCAGCATGCTGAATGTGTCCTTGCCAAAGGCGTCGGTTCCGAGGAGATGCGCGAAGGTGGGGTACGAAGGATGGCTGATCGTTATGTCGTACCCGGCCCTCGGGTCATAGATGCCAGGATGCCAGACGGTGTTCAGCAGGATGGGGTGGGAGACGGCCAGCAGCGCGAAGAAGGCGAGGATGATCAGACCTGCCTTTGACTCGGTATGGCCAAGAACCGCCCGGATCCATCCGGAGACCCAGTGGGAGCGTACGGCCCACCCTGGTTTCAGGGTGCGGGTCGGCTCAACCACGCCGGGCCCGCTCCAGCTGGATTCGGGGATCGAGGGTGGCGGCGGCCAGGTCGAGTCCAATCCGGATCAACAACGTTATGACCCCCACCATGATGAGCCCGGCCAGGGTGACCGTGAGGTTGCGCTGTCGCAACGATCCGAACAACACGGACGAGACCCCGGGCACGTCGATGCGATAGCCGCCCAGCCGTCCGAAGCTGGCTTCGATGATCACCAGGCCCCCCAGGGCGAACGGAAGGTTGGCGGTGAGTCGCGAGAGGGCAGGCAATAGCGCCACCCGCCCGGCATGGCGCTCCCGCACCTGTTTGTTCGTCAGCCCTTTGGCCCGGGCGGTGAGGGCGAAATCGGCCTCGGCCAGCCCATCCATCGAGGCAGCCACGACCAGAACCACATCTCCGACCGACAAAAGGAAGAGGACGATGACGGGGAGGATGAAGAAGCCGAGCAAGTCGAGAACGTGCAGGAAGATCCCGGCTTGTAGCCAGATCAGAACCGCGATCAAGGGGACCGCCGAGCGGGAGATCCGCGCCCAGATCAGCTTGGGTCGCTGCTCGGTGATGAACCGACCGATGATCAGCGAGAGGGCCAGGGGACCGGCGACTGAGGCAAGCATCGACCACAAGACCCGGTGTTGTTCGAGTCCTTCCGACCACAGGTCATATTGCAGAGCGGTCACGCGGTTGAACACGCGGAATCCGAACACGTTGAGAGTCGTGTAGAACGCCAGGAAGACCAGCCAGGGGGGAAAGAGCGAGCTGAGGCTGGCGGCACTCAGACTGGTGGGGGTGGATAGGCCCGACCGCCAGCCCGCCCACCTTCCTATCCGACTACCCACCCAGAAAGCGGATCCAATGCCGAGGCCAAACATGGTCAGGGTCCAGGGAAGGGCGGCGAGGAGGGTGCTCAAGATGGTGGGGCCGGTTGGGGTACGGCCGAAGTTGAAGCTGAGGACACGGCCCAGCCACAGCAGGTACTGCTCCCAGAGAGGTCGATTCAAGCCGAGCGATTCCCGAACCGCGGCGACGTTGCCGCCACCTCCGACCGCGAAATTGGTCGTGATGTCGCCGGGGATCATCATCCTGGCCAGGAAAAAGACCATTGTCAGGAAAATGAGCAGGCCAAACACTCCGGCCACCAGTCGCCCGGCGACATAACGGCGCAACATCAGGCCGACCAGGTGCTGTTTGCCATCCGAATGAGGCTATCCCGGATAACCACCGGCAATGTCAGGGGAGAAGAAGGCGATGGAAGCGGCGCTGGGCAATCGTCATACCGGTCAGGCCCATCACCAGTAGGAATCCGACGTGTCCCAGGACCGACCAGTCGGGGTTGGCGAGGGTCGCGGCCCTGATCAGTTCGGTGCCGTGATAGAGAGGCGAGAGCCGGGCGAGGAACTGGAGGGTTGGGGGGTAGACGTCGATGGGAAAGAAGGTCCCCGAGAAGAGAAAGAGTGGCTGCACCACCAGGGTCACCAGGTCAAAGTCCTGCCAACCCTTCATGAAAGTCGTCGCGGCCAGGCCGACTCCGGCAAAGGCGAAGCCGATGAGAAGACAGGCAGGGACAGCCGCTAAACCCCACCAAGACTCCACGAGACCGAAGGCGGCCATAACAATCACAAAGCCGATGGAGTAGATGCCGCCCCGCATCAGCGAGAACGCGGTTTCCCCCAGCGCGATGTCGAGTGGTTGCAGGGGAGTGGTGAGCATGGCGTCGTAGATCTTGCCCCACTTGAGTTTGAAGAAGACGTTCATCGTGGACTCGAACACCGCTCCATTCATGGCCGAAGAGGCAAGGAGAGCCGGAGCCACAAACGCGGCGTAGGTGATCAGACGACCGTCAGGGAGTTGAATCTCGCCGACGAGGGCCCCGACCCCGATTCCGATCGAGAAGAGATAGAAGACCGGCTCGAAGAATCCCGAGACGATGATCATCCAGATCCGGCGATAGACCATGAGGTTGCGCTCGAGCAGACGGTGGGCGCGGGTGCCGGGACGCCGGATTGGGGGGATGACTCTGGTGGTGAGGGTGGAACTCACTTCCGAAGAGCCTTTTCCATGTTGCGCATGGCGAGGTAGCCGCCAACGATCACGAACGTCAACAACGCGGCGGTATGGACGTACCAAGGGAAGTGGGGGCTGAGCGGCACTCCGGCTGCACCCCGGGTCAACTCCACACCGTGCCAGAGCGGGGTGAGGTAGGCCACCGGTTGGATCCACTCAGGTAGCTGGGTGATCGGGAAAAACGTCCCTGAAAACAGGAAGAGGGGGACGATGACAAAGCGGAAGAGAGAAGGCAATCCGGCCTCGGATTTGGCCAGGGCAACCCAGGCGGTGATCGGTGTGCAGAACGCCATCCCGGTGAGGATGCCTGGGAGGATCGCGAACAAGCCGCCGATCGGGCTGACCGCCCCGACCAACATCATGATTCCGGCGTACACGGTGAGGCTCATCAGTAGCCGGCAGGCCACCCATCCAAAGTGGCCGTAAGTGAGTGCGGGGACCCCGACCGGGGTGGCGAGGGCGGCGTGATAACTCTTGGTCCACTTGATTCCGGCAAGGACGGGATACGAAGAGTCGCCGGCCGCAGTCTGCATGGCCGCCGCGGCCAGAAGACCCGGAGCGAGCCAGGACAGGTAAGGAATCCCACCAGGACCACCCGCCTGATCGACCAGGGAGCCGAGGCCCATCCCCATCGCCATGAGGGTGAAGAGCGGCGAGGCGAAGGTGGAGATGACCGATCCCCGCCAGGTCCGCCGGTAGTAGCGAGCGTGAGCTTCGACCACCCGGAGAGTCGTGGTGGCCGCCATCAGTCGACCAGCGAACGGCCGGTGAGATGGAGGAAAACGTCCTCAAGGCTGGAGCGACGGACCAGGGTGGTTTCGGGGTTGACGCCGCGGCGGTGAATTTCGGCGAGCTGGTCTTCGGCATCGTCGGCGTAAATCAAGACGCGGTCGGGAAGGGCCTCAAGCCGTTTGCCGATGCCATCCATCAACGGAACGATCTCTTCCTGCATACCGACGGGGAAACGGAGTTCGAGCACTTCGCGAGTGGAGTGTTCCTCGATGAGGCTGCGAGGGGACCCTTCCCCAACGATGGAGCCTTTGTCCATGATGACCAGGCGGTCGCAGAGTTGTTCGGCCTCGTCCATGTAGTGGGTGGTGATGATGAGGGTGACCCCGTCCCGCTTCAGCCGGTAGAGGCGATCCCAGAGGAGGTGGCGGGCCTGAGGGTCGAGACCGGTGGTCGGTTCGTCGAGGATGAGCATGTCAGGGCGGTTGATGAGGCCGCGGGCGATCGTGAGGCGGCGCTTCATCCCGCCCGACAGAGGTTCGACCTTGCTCTTGCGCCGATCGGCGAGTTGGGAGAAGGTGAGCAGCTCGTCGATCCGTTTGCGGATCTCCGAGCGGGGCAAATCGAAGTACCGCCCGTAGATGAGGAGGTTCTCCTCCACCGTCAGTTCGGTGTCGAGGTTGTCCTCTTGAGGCACCACACCCAACCTCGCCCTGATGGCGGGGCCGTGTTTATCCGGATCCATCCCGAGGACGGTGAGCTGACCGGAGGTGACCGGGGACGTGGCGCCGATCATCTTCATCGTGGAGGTCTTTCCGGCACCGTTTGGTCCTAGAAAACCGAACGCTTCCCCGGCCGAGATCTCGAAGTCAATGCCGGCAACGGCCGTCATCTCCCCGAACTTCTTGGTCAATTGGCGTGCGATTACGAGCGGTTCGGCCATTTCGGCAACGCTAGCGCGAGCCTGTGACACCAATTGCCCCCCTACCCCTGGCCTCGTTCCTCGGCCAGCGGTACTTTCCCCCCACATCGTGGGGGGACAAAGGGCTACGCCTCTCCTATGCCGACGCCCCGCTGTAGTGGCGAATGGACCGCAGCCACAGAAAACGGGAGAGACCAACTACGGCCACCGTCACGGCCAGGCCCACTAGAAGCGATTCCGGGCCCAACCGGGAGGCCAGAGTCTGGGCCGGGACGGTGATCGCAAAAGCCAGCGGAATGACGAAGGTGAGGGTGCCGCGCAACCAGCCGGGATAGATCGACACTGGCCAGCGACCTGCCTGATACATCCCGTCGAACATGTCGAAGACGGAATCAGCCCTGGTAATCCTGAACGCCGTCGTCGCCAGCACCAACCACAAGCAATAGAGGACGATCACCCCCATCGTCGCCGCAGCCAGGAACGCCAGCAGCCGCCAGGCACCGATCCCGTTGATGCCGGCGGCGCCATACGCCACCACCAGTCCACCCACCACCACGTCGATCAACTGCCAGATCCGGAACGCACGGATGCTGACCAGCAATTGGCTGTCGGCCGGTCTGGTCAGAGCCAGATCAAAGGTCCCCTCTTCGACCTCCTCCATGAACTGGCTCATCCCCGGTCGGACCAGGGCCCCGATCAACCCTCCGACGGCGATGTGCAACCCCATCACCACCAGCAGCTCGGACCGGGTCCATCCGGACAGGTCCGGCGTGTGAGAGAAGACAAGCGAGATCGCCACGATGCCGGTGGCGAGGGTGATCGCCGAGTTGAGCAGTTGCAGGACAAGGTTGACCCGGTATTGGAATTCATTGGCGGCGATGATCCGGAAGTAGGCCCACCCCAGGCGGAGCGCTCTCATCCTCCCACCGCCGTGTAACGCTTGATCGCCTTCCCCCAGACCAACCGGATCAGGACGGTCAGTCCGAGGATCCAGGCGATCTGCACGCCGAGTCCCGTGAGGATCTGTCCTCCGTCGAGACGACCGATCACTGTCTCGATCGGAAACTGAAAGGTCCAGCGAAACGGGAGGAAGTAGGAAACTCGCTGGACCCAGTCGGGCATCAACGACATGGGCACCAGCCGGCCCGACAGCATCAACTCGAGCGCCACGTTCAACTCGAACAACGCCGATGCTCGGGTGGTCCAGAAGTTCACGCTTCCAAGCAGGAACAGCACCATGTGGCGAATGGTGAAGGCAAGCCAGATAGCCACGAAGAACCCGAGAAGCCCCATCACACTCAGAGTCAGGTCGGGCCGGAAGGTCAGCCACATGATGGCGGCTAGCGGGAGAGCCATGACCAGCCAGATCGGCTTCTGGCCGGCGAAGAAGGCGAAGTCTCGATGGAACGGATGGACCGGGCGGATCAGAAACTCGTTAAGCCGCCCGCCCCGGATCCGCCACTCCCAGGCGTAAGGAGTCAACGCCAGATTCATTGCCCGGACCAGGCTCCAGGCGATGTAGTAACCGGTCAGCTCGTTCAGCCCGTAATCGCCGACAGCGCCGCCCTGGGCCACTGCCACCGATCGCCAGACCGCCAGGTAGACGACCGGCTCGATCAGGAAGCCGATCAGCCCGATGAAGGCGGTGACCCGATACTGGAACTCGTGGAGAAGGCCGTTGCGAGCCTCTGCCACGTAGTAACGGAGCAGAGACATCAGGTCTCTTCGCCCGCTTCCGCGAAAACCCGCTCGATGACATCCTCGATGGGCGGGTCATGGATGGTCAGATCGTCGATCGTCGCGGTGGCGAGAAGGCCAGCCGCCACCCGACCCACCTGATCGGGTGCGACCCGCAGGGTCACCCGGTCGGGAAGCCGCTCCACCACCTCGCCCCACACAGCCATGTCGGCCGGCAGGCCTTCCCCGATCACTGTGATGGTCTTGAAGGTCGTGAACCTGGTGGTAAGCCCGGCCAGGCCACCGTCGTAGTGAAGACGGCCGCGATGGATGACGATCACCCGTTCACTGAGGGCGACGACGTCGGCCATGTAATGACTGGTCAGCAAGACCGTCGAGCCGTACTCGGCGTTGTAGTCGCGGATGAAGCCCCGCAGCCGTTTCTGCATCGTGACATCGAGACCCAGGGTGGGTTCGTCGAGGAACAACACTTCAGGGGCGTGCAGCAGCGCTCCCGCCAGCTCGACCTTCATCCGTTCACCCAGAGAGAGGTTGCGGACCGGCTTGGTCACGAGTTCGCCAAGTTCGAGGAGTTCGATGTACTGGTCGCGACGACGGCTGAAGTCGTTGCCGGGAATGTCGTAGAGAGCTTTGAGGAGGAGGTAGGAGTCGAGGGCAGGCAGGTCCCATGCGAGGGCATTGCGGTTGCCGGTCACCAGGGCGATCCGTTTGAGGAAAGCCGGCTCCCGGCGATGAGGGATGTGGCCCAGCACTTCGCCAACTCCCGAGTCGGGAAAGAGGAGACCGGAGAGCATCTTGAGTGTGGTTGTCTTCCCGGCGCCGTTCGGTCCGAGAAACCCGACTATCTCGCCCTGGCGCAAATCGAAGGTTGCTCCCTCCACGGCGATCACGGTTTTGTGCTCGCGCGCAACCAGGCTTCGCAATGAAGCCTTCAGACCCCCCTCGCGAACCGGTACCTTGAAGGTTCGCCGCAGGTTCTCGACATGAACGGTGACTTCGATGAGGACAGTTATTAGCGATCCCAGCGACTCGAGGGTGGCGGATTACCAGCATCTGGCCGATCCGGCTCCTCGGGAAGGGTTCTTCATCGTGGAAGGATGGGACGCCGTCGCTCGACTCTTGCAGACTGATTGGCCAGTTCGTTCGGTGTTGATAGCCGCCGGCAAGGTCGATCGTCTGGAGGTGCCGGAAGGGCTCTTGCTCTACGTCGCATCGGAGGAGGTTCTGGCGGCGACCGTTGGTTTCAAGCTGCATCGAGGTGTGGTGGCGGCGGTGGAGAGACGCCCACTGGCTGCCCTTCCCGACATCCTCCGAAGCAGTCAGACAGTGGCGGTCTTGGAGGGCCTCAACGATCACGAAAACTTGGGGGCAATCTTTCGGTCTGCTGCGGTGCTCGGGATGGATGCCGTTGTTCTGGACCCCACCTGCGCAGATCCGTTTTACAGACGATGCGTACGGGTGTCGATGGGCGCGGTTTTGACGACGCCGATCGCACGCTCCGAGGATTGGCCCACCGACCTGGCCCTTATCAAACAGTGGGGGTTCACGGTGGTGGCGCTGACTCCGCATCCCGTCGCCGCCGACATCGGCGAGGTCGAGGTAGTTGGAAGGGTTGCTGTCCTGTTGGGCTCGGAAGCAAACGGCCTCTCCACAGACGCCATGGCTGCGGCTGACCTGACCGTGCGTATTCCGCAATCCGGGGACATGGATTCGTTGAATGTCGGACATGCGGCGGCCATAGCCTTCTACCGCTTTGGGCGTCGGTAGGCTGCGCCGGTGGCGAAGAACGTGATGGGAACGGACCTTGAAGGCTGCTCATTCGAGCCGTTGACCGGGTTCTATCGCGACGGATGTTGCGAAACCGGGGCAGAGGACGTTGGCATTCACACGGTGTGTGCGGTGATGACCGCTGAGTTCCTCGTGTTCAGCGCGATGGCCGGCAACGATTTATCGACGCCCCGGTCTGGCTTCCCGGGTTTGCAGCCGGGAGATCGATGGTGCTTGTGTGCCTCCCGCTGGGTCGAGGCGCTGGAGGCGGGACTGGCGCCACCGGTGGTGCTGGAAGCCACTCACGCCACGACGCTCGAGTTTGCTGCGCTGAGCGACCTGGCGCGTCACGCCCATATCCCTTAGTACTGGGCGAGGTCGGACCCCCCTCCCGGCTCCGCCGGCTCTCCCCCCAACGTTCGCTTCGCTCACTGGGGTGAGAAACAGAAAGGATCCTTTCTCCCCCCAACGTTCGCTACGCTCAGGGAGGCGCGCAGCGCGGCTCTGTTTCTCCCCCCAGGAGGCCCGAAGGGCCGACGTTGGGGGGGGTACCCCGTAGGGGGGAGGGGGGCACCGCACCTGACCTGTTGACTGGCCGACGCCTAGCGGCGGGCTCGGTACATCCTTCGCCAGGTGGCGAGCACCTCGTCGACCACCAGCAAATCGAGTTCTTCGCCTTCGGGGACACCGACATTTGCGGCCCCGATCTCCTTGTTGAACCCCTCCACCCTGACCTTGACGGTTCGCTCGTCGGGTAGCACCCACACCTCGCCCAGGTCACGTTCGATCCGAGCGGCGAGTTCAGACAGCCGGTCTTGGCGTCGCATCTCGGCCACCCGGCGACGGGCCCACCACCCGGGACCATCGTCATCCTTCGGGAGTGGTCGCCCCTGCCCGGGAAGGTTGTCGAACTCACCTCGTTCAATGGCCTCTTTGATCTGATCCTCGACGGGATCC
>CAYYRT010000307.1:0-6668 GCA_964474055.1 uncultured Acidimicrobiaceae bacterium
GCCCTGAAGAAGTGGGGTGCACCCCCCAGCCGGGCAGCAAGCATGCCGTCCCATGCCTCTGCGAGACGGCGGCGCTCGGCGCTGATGAACAGACCGGCGAAGGGCGCCACCGGCTGATGATCGCTGTGGACGTCGGTCGTCTGGAAGTGGACCCAGTAGGGCTCGCCCGGATACTCGGTCCGCCACCGCCAGAAGTCGTCCTGGAGGACCACCGAGGAGATCGAGTGGTTGGGCTCGACACCGGTGTCTCGGAACATGTCGTTGCCCCGTTGAAGACCTCTTCTGCCGCCCGCGTTGGGGTTCGACGTGAACTCCGCCGTCTGATATCCCGCCCGGTGCATGTGCTCTGCGAGCGTCGCGACCTGCTCCGGCACCGGATCCCTGGGAAGCGCGCCCAAGACGCTCTGCTGCAGCGAGGTGAGGAACGAGGCGGTCGAGGGCAGCGTCCAGCTCGAGTTGCTGTACGCCCGCTCGAACACGGCTCCTTCGGCTGCCAGACGCTCCAGATTGGGCGTGGTCCGACGGTTGTAGCCGTAGACGCTCATGTAGTCCGCGCCGCCGCCGTCGATGATGTAGAAGATGACGTTGGGTGCATCGGTGGCGCGGGCGCCGCTCAGGGTGGGCGCCGCCCACAGCGCGACTGTGCCGGCGCGCTCCGCATCGGCCTCCAGAGCCAGCGACACGACCTGCCCTGCCAGGTCGGAGAGATCGACACTACGTTGCGCCCACCGCTCCGGGTCGGAGATCCTCTCCTCCAGGCGGGTCTCGGAGACCCCACCGTGCGTCGCTCTCACGCGGAACGTCACCGGCGCGTCCGGCCGGATGACACGCAGCCCCAGGTCGAGCCGCGCCCCGTCCGGGACGCGGACGTCGTAGGTCAGCGCGCCCGGCGCGTGGGTGTAGAGCGCCCGGCGGTACACGCCTCCAAGGAGCTCGGTGACGACACCGGCCGGCGCGGCGGCGTACGACGCCTCTCTGGGTGCCACGGTGAGTGAGAGGAGGTCGAAGGTGCTGAGCGGGGGGTCGGCACAGATTTGCATCACGAGCTGCCGCGGCACGTAGCCGGACGGTCTCCGGGCGACGCCGGCGTCGAGGAGGTAGGTCTGCACCGTGCCGTCGTCCACGACGGGGGACTGCAGGCCCGGGAACCGCCTCACGCCGCCCCGCGTCGGCTCCGTGAGATCGAGTCCGACGCCCAGAGAGTAGACGCCCGTCTGTGCGCGCGCCCGTACGACGACCGAGCCCCAGTCCTCGCGCGCTAGAGGCGGGAGATCCGTATAGATGTAGCCGCAGATATCACCGCCGGAGTCGACGTGCTTCTCCTCAAGGGTGATGCGCAGGCCGTCGCCGACGTGGGCGGGCGTGACGAGCTCCTGGCTGAACTCATATCCGTAAGCGGGCTTCCACTCCGGCTGCGGCTCGTCGAAGCTCCACGCGAGCGTCGTCGGGATGGCGGTCGAAGGGTCGGGCCCCTCCATCCTCGCCGCTGCCACGTGGTCCTCGAGGTGGAGGGGCATGTCGACGACGAGCGCCGCGGGCTCGCCGCATCCCCATGCGAGCAGACCGGGAAGCAGGACCACGACCAGCCGTGCGCACCACGTGACTTGCTTCATGGCTCGAGCCTCCAACTGTCATAGGACCGATTCGCTGCGCCGTTGTGGCGGGACGCCTGTTCCTGCGCACGCGATAGGCCACGGGGTGCGATCACGCGAAGTGCCTGGAAGTGTCGGCAGGCGTGGTGCTTATGGATTCGAGCGAGCGGCGGCGGCGGGCGGAGGAGCGTAACGGAGCGTTCCGAAACAGGGGGCAAGGCGTTACGCGGCGGCTCTCATGCAGCTTCCCCAACCCGACATCCACTGCAAGAGCGAGCTGCTCCGCACGGCCTCGAGGCCCTCGCCAAGCTCCAGGCTCGTCCCGCGGCGTCCATCGTCACCGCTCCCACGGCGGGCCGTCGTCGTCTCCTCGGTAGACCCGTCCGACTGCGTCGGTCTGAGCCGCTCGTGATCTGACCTTAACCGCGGCTCGCCTCCATTCATGGGTTGGACGGAGGTGCGAACGTTCCAGTTACCAACACGTCGAGTCAAGGTGTTCTGCACTCGAAGTTCGCGGCATCGTCGGTGCTTCCCGACCCGCTGTATCGCGCCACTTGTGGGTATGGGCACAACGGACGCGTGCGATCGACGTAGCCGTCGGTGCCGTCGGTGTCGTGGGGGATGTAAGAGTCGATGATCCGGATGTGAGAAGCGATGATTCGATCGGGCGCTGTCCCTCTCTCGACCCATTGCTCCAAAGCTGCGAACCCGTCAAAGGCACTCGGCCCGTCACCGCCGCCGCAATGCGCCATGCCGGGCCCCATGAACAGGCGGACGGTATTCGATGTCGTCGCTTCGCCCAAGAGTCGCTGGATGGCGTTGTAGTAATTGACAGTCGATTGGGGCGCGTTCGTCACGTCGCTCCAGCCGTGAACCAGGATCAGCTTGCCGCCGCGATCGGCGAATTCCCGAAGGTCTGGTTCCAGGGTATTCGTGCGCGCCGTCTCGATTACTTCATCGGCACGCGCGATATCGCGATCGAAGTCCAGCGTGCGCCAGTCCCATTGTGAATTCTTCAAAAAGACGTGCCTGAATACGTCGCCGTCGTCCGTTTCCTGGCTCTGGGTGAAACGAGCCCACTGGCGTTCCGACCCGAGCTCCAAGGGCGGATAGATCAGTGTGCCGGTTCGAGGATTCACGACCGGGCTGAGCAGTCGTTTGACCGTCTCTACCTGCGCGATCGTCAGGCAAGGCCGAGTCCTTGGTCCCTGACACACGAGGACGTTCGGGTCGAAGTCGCAGCGACGTGGATCGTCGATGAGCCCGTCCGTCAACCCGTCGACGGCATCGCACGCGCGGACGACTTCCTCATGGATCGTGAAAAACACGCTTGCTGGAATAGCGCGCGCAGGATCGTTCTGAGTCGCACCGGCCAACCATAGCCGCGAGGCGGCGTATCCATGGCTCAATGGACTTCCTGGCGCACCGGCGATGATGCCGTCATAGTCGTCAGGATATCGATGCGCTTCCATGACACCTTGCCCCCCACCAAACGAGCAACCGCAGAAGTACGAGAACAATGGCGGCCGGCCGTAGAAGGCCGTCATGATGGCCTTGGCGTTGATGGTCATCTCGTGCACGGCCCGGTACGCGTAGTCAGCCACCCTTTCGGGATTACCATTCGCGAAGGTTCCGTTGGCGCCTGTCTGCCCGGTATCCGTCCAACTGGTGGCGTAGCCGGCCTCGAGTGCACGCACCATTCCAAGGTCCGCGTTGCTCCCGACGGCTAGAAACCTGCTGTTCCAGGTTGACGTGGGGAGCCATACCTCCATGCGTATGTCGGAGTCCATCGTGGGCTTCAATGTTGCCGCCACCCAGCAGAATGCGGGCAGGTCGCCGTCAGTTTGGTCGCGTCCGTGGAACGTGAAATTTTCCCCCGCCGACACAGTTTGTACCAAGGTGATCGTCGTGTTCGGCAGTGATAACGACGACAGCGCTTCACATGGGACCTGCGCCTGCGCCTTCTGTGCGCGTCCGGCGATCGCCCCCAGCCCGACGACGACCAGCAGTGCGCACCACGTGACTTGTTTCATGACTCGAGCCTCCCACTGTCATTGGGCCGATTCGCTGCGCGGTTGTGACGCGACGCCTATTCCTACGCACGCGATATGCCACGGGGTGCGTTCAGGCGAAGAGCCTGGAAGTGTCGGCAGGCGTGGTGCTTATGGATTCGAGCGAGCGGCGGCGGCGGGCGGAGGAGCGTAACGGAGCGTTCCGAAACAGGGGGCAAGGCGTTACGCGGCGACTCCCCTTCCGGCCCCGGGCTGCAGGGCCGGGGCCGTGTCGCATGCACATCAAGATGATCGACGGCAGGTGGGGCGCGTCCCTCGAGATCGGGCCGGAACGTTGACCGGGCGAGCCCCTCGTCGAGCCGTCGCGATGGGCGGCGAAGGCCCGCTTTCGAGCCCGGCGGGCAGAGCGAGAGACCATTGGGGTACGTCACGTGCGGCGACGTCGGCACCCACTCCTGAGCAGGGGCGCCCGACGTAACGAGTCGCTCTCGATCTCGAATCACATCGTTACGCTCGTCGCGCCCTCGAGTGTCGGACGCGGCATCGGCAACGTCCCCGCCTGCATGGACTTGGTCCGAGCTTGGGGGGCCTGGCCCGCGACGTGATAGGAGAGAGCGTGTCCGGTGCTGCCCCGGTGCCGGTGCCGCCTTCTCCCGGGGGCTCTTCCGATGACGCACCACCCACTCCTGAGTGGACCCTCGGCCTGCTCGGTCGTGGCTTCTCTCATGGCCGCCCTCCTCGGCGGCTGCTCCGGCGGGTCGGGCCCTTCCGTCCTCACCGCCGATATGCCGCTGCACCTCGAGGACCACCTGGACGTCGCGTTCGTGGAGGGGTCCGCGCTACCCGCGAACCCGCCCCTTGCTGTCGAGTGGCACTTCGACGAGCCACAAACGGATTGGACGGCCACGCCGGCCTTCAATCCTCCGTACGGGACGGTAGACCTGACGCCTACCGGCGAGGCCCTGCGTGTCACGTTGACCGAAGCGACCGACGTCGGCCGCTTCCTGCGCGGCGGCATGCACATGCGCCTGCCGGAGCGAGACGCGGATGAATGGGCCGAGGTCGTCATACGCGCCCGTGCCGACAGCGCGAGCTCCGTGAACATCTTGGGGCTCGGCTTCAACCTGCGAGAGCCGAGCCTGATGGCCACGCCAGTACGGCCAGCCTTCCAAGCCGCCGGTTCGCAGACTCCGATCGTCCGCGACGCCACAGTCCACACGTATCAGCTGAGGCTCCCGAGGGGGCTGGAAGGCTCCATCCGGGAGCTCTGCATTTGGTTCGGTTCGGAGGCTGAGCCTGGGAGCATCGACATCCTGTCGGTCAGCATCGTGCCCACGGGAGCGCGGTACGCGGAGGCACCGCACGGTGTGCTGCCGGTCAACATCGGCGAGCGTATCCGTCGAACTTTGTTCACGCACGCGCCGGGGCGCATCAGCTACCGGGTGCGGGTGCCGGAGAGCGGTCGGTTCGACGCGTCCCTCGGGCTCCATGGCGAAGGCGACCTGGTCACCTTCCGTGTCGGCGTCCAAGCCGGTGAAGACGAGGTGACGGTCTTCCAGGAGCGCTACGCCGATCCGGAGCGCTGGGCCCCGCGTTCCGTTGACCTCGCAGAATACGCCGGCCAGACGGTGACGCTGACTCTCGACGCCCAAGCGGAGCAACCAGGGACGGTCGCGTTCTGGGGTGCGCCCACCGTGAGCGGCGCACGCATGGCGGACAAGCCCAACGTCATCTTCTACGTGATCGACGGCGGCGGTGCGGACCAGATGAGCGTCTACGGATACAACCGCCGCACCACGCCGAACCTGGAGCGGCTAGCCGCTGAAGGCGCTGTCTTCGACCACGCCTATAGCACGGCCAGTTGGACCAAGCCGTCCACCGCAACTTTCATGACCTCGCTGCACAACAGTGTGCTCGGCAATGTCAGCAATCAGTTCGAGTCATTGCCGGTGGACGCGCTCACCATGGCGGAGAGGTTTCACGCGGCCGGCTACCCTACCGCGGTCTTCACATCGAACCCGAATGCCGGCTCCGTGAGCGGCCTAGAGCGGAGCGTCGATACGTTCCGCGACGAGGGGTGCTGCAACCGTGGGCCCGGCAATGGGAAGTCCGTCTCGTCGGTGGAGCTGCACCGTGACTTCTGGGAGTGGCGAGACGCCGCGCCGGGTGAGCCCTATTGGGTCCACTTCCAGACGACGGATGTGCACAGTCCTCTCCGGCCTCCTGCGCCGTTCGCGGGCTTGTTCGCACCACCAGGGGCCTTGGCTGAACAGGATTCGACGATCGATGCGTGGTTGCAGCAGAACGCGTCGCGCCCGCCGACAGAGCAGCTCGACTGGGACGACCGGTTCGCTCAGACAGGCATCGACCGAAAGGCGTACTACGACCTGTATCGGGCGATGTATGACGAGACTCTGGTCCACCAGGACTACCAGCTCGGGCGCTTCGTCGAGCGCCTCCAGGAAACAGGACGGTGGGAGAACACCCTGCTCATCGTTGCGGCGGACCACAGCCTCTACGCCGGTAGCACGGACTTCGTCGTCCAGTTGGAGGATTCCCTTCCGTGGCCCCCCGAACCAAGGGGACCAAACCCGATCTTGCGCTCGACCGTGTCGCGCGTGCCGCTCCTCTTCATCTGGCCGGGGCGAATCGCCGGTGGTCAGCGCTTCCGGCAGCCCGTGTCGATGATCGACGTATTGCCCACCGTCCTCGAGCTTGCCGGGCTCCCACCACCCGAAGTGCTTCAGGGCCAGTCGCTAGCGCCGTTGCTTCTCGGGCGAGCGGGGTGGCAGCCACGGCCAGTGATCCTGGACGAGTTCGGTTCGAGTTCGACCGGCGAGTTGTGGGGACGGATTGAAATGATCGACGGCCGCTGGGGGGCTTCGCTCTGGATCGGGCCGCCGATCAATACGCCGGCGAACCACCGCCCCACGCCGCTGCTGCTATTCGACGTCTGGGAAGATCCGTTCGCCCTGAGACTTGCGAACGACGAGCATCCGGAGCTGGTGACGAAGTACACCGCGCTGCTCGAGGCGCAGTGGGAAGCGCATCAGCTGTTGGCCCA
>CAYYRT010000308.1:0-6520 GCA_964474055.1 uncultured Acidimicrobiaceae bacterium
TGAGCTCGCTCAGTCCGCGAGTATGCGACCGCGCCGTCCGACGATGACGGCTCATCGCACCCTGCCGCATTGCGTCGCACCTGGACGCACCGCGACGCAATAGCGGGCGACTGCTATCGCTGGCGCTATCGATGGCGCACGCCATTTCACAACATACGACCAATACGCGACTTACGAAACTCTGCGACGGTCTTGAAAACCGTTGAGCCGCAAGGCTCCGGGGGTTCGAATCCCTCCCCCTCCGCCACTCTCTTCACTCGCAAGGAGACGCACGCCGTCGCACGGGGCCGCACAGGGCGCATCGAATCGACGAACAGCCGCGGTCGGGGGCCACGGTACGACGGTCGAGAAACCGTCGCGTGTGGGGCGGTTCCTCGCAAGGAGCCGCAAGGCGACGCAGGGAGTCGTGCTGCGTTTGCTATCGATTCTGCTAGCGGTCGGGAGCGATAGCACACGTTGTGTACCGACGCGCCACGAATCGGCAGCCGGCCGATGGGCGTCCGCATCGTTTCCTTGATGACGGCGGCCCGGTCGTTGAGATGGCTGCCGGTGATGGTGCCGCTGACCCGCAGCCCCTCGGTGGTCGCCTCGAAACAGGCGGTGCCGCCCTGCGTACCGGCCACCTTCATCGGGCGGAGGCGCTATCCAGGCGCCGCGGATGCGACGCCTGGTCGTACAGCGACCGTTCGCGGGGTCGTGAAGATCGTCCACGCACGCCCGCCGGACGAGGCATAATGGTGGTCCTGACGATGGACGAGACCCGATGACGGAAGCTGGCGAACTCGAGTCAACACCCGAGGTGGCTCAGGACGCCGAGCCGCCTGTCACGGCGCCGAAGGCGATGAGCCCGTACGCGACGGGCAGTGGCGGAGTGACCTTCGAACGGAAGGTCGCGGTCACGTATCTCGCGCATCTCCTGGTCGGTGACGGTGCCGCCGAACTCGGACACGAGCGCCGCGTCGTGAGCATCGCGTTCCAGCAGGCTCCGGACCATGCCGTTGACGACCTCGTTGTTACCGCGGCCCGTGCCGACGAGATAGAGCCCTCCCTCGTACTCGCGCTCGGTGCGCGTCGCGCCCCGGATCTCGTGAAGAGCGACGAGTCGACGCAGAAGCTCATCCGCCACTTCGTCCGGGCCGTCATCAACGCGCCGGCCGACGGACCCGAGCACCGGTTCGCGCTCGTCGTGGCCGGGCCGCAGCGCCAAGCTAAGCAGCTCGCGATTCTTGCAGATCTCGCCGTCGCTCAGATGGGCCCGACGGAGTTCTTCGATCTCGTCCGCACGCCGAAGAAGTTTTCCGCTGATGTTCGAGGGCGCTTGGATCAGATCGAAGGGCTCGTCAAGTGGGCGCTGGCGGACCTCGACGTAATCGATCCCGCCACCGCTCACGTGCAGCGGCGCACGTGGGAACTGCTCTCGCGCCTCACGGTCCTCATGCCCCGGCTCGAGGCGCCGGACGAGACCGACTGGGCGACAGTCGTGAACTCGCTCATCCCGGTCGCACGTGGCGGCGATCTCGATGGGGCATCGCGCCTGCGCGATCGCCTCGTCGCGCTAGCCAACGAGTATCCAGTGAATGCTGCGACTGTCGACCTCACCGTCCTGCGACGCGGCGCGCACAGCGCGCTCGACTCGTCGATCCGGCGGAACCAGCAGGGGTGGCAGGCACTTGCTCACCTTAACAAACAAGCACTGTCGTCGGTGCACCATGACATCACTGGGGCCGATGGCTCACGCCGTGTACATGTCGACCGTCGCGACGTCGCAGCCCCGGTGATTGCAAGTGCGTCGACCGATACCGCGGTGGTCGTGCACGGCGAATCCGGCGTCGGCAAGAGTGCCCTGGTGTTTCGCGCAGCAACCTCCGCGGAAGCCGGCGATCCGGGCTCGCCGCAGGTGGTCTGCACAAATCTGCGGCACCTGCCCGGTACCACGCTCGAGTTCGAGCACCTCCTTGGGTGCCCGTTCTCGATATTGCTCGCCGAACTGAGTGCTCCACAGCGTCTGCTCGTCATCGACGGTGCCGATGCCGTTGCGGAAGGCATGCTCGAGCAACTTCGCTATCTCGTCGACGCGGCGCGCAGCGCACACGTCGGCGTCATCGCGATCACAGCGGACGATAACAAGCAGGTCGTCCTCGACACCGTGTCCGAGCGATTTGGCGCAGATGTCGTTGAGCACGTTGTGCCTGGTCTGACCCACGCACAGGTCGCCGAGGTCGTTCGGACCTTCAAAGAGCTGGCCAACCTTGCCGAGAATCCGCGGTCGCGCGAGCTGCTTCGCCGGCCGGTTGTCATCGATCTCTTTGTGCGCGGGGCCATTTCTGGCGTGCCGCTCAGCGACGCCGACGCCATGCAGCAAGTGTGGCTCGGATTGGTTCGCCGTCATGAGCAGTCGGATCGTGGCACACCTGACGCGCGCGACCTTGCCATGCTCCACCTAGCCGATCTGGCGTTGTCAGGTGGCGACCCACTCGAGGTCGTCGGGGTAATCGATCCCGCTGCCCTGGAAGGGCTGCGCCGTGACGGCCTCCTGCGCAAGGCTGTCGACGACCCGTTCAGGATCGGGCCGGAGTTTGCGCACGATGAGGTACGACGCTACGCCGTCGCCCGACTCCTGCTTGCCGACACCAGCCCAACAGCGAAGCTCCTCAAGGCCGGTGCGCCACGCTGGACACTCGGAGCGACTCGCCTTGCGTGCCAAGCCCGACTAGCCGCACCGAACGCTGCGGCGAACCCGTTGCGCGGCCGGTTCGCTCGACTACAAGCCGCGTTCGATGAGCTGGTCGACGTCGGCCATGGCGAGCGTTGGGGCGACGTGCCCAGCGAGGCGCTCCTCACGCTCGGCGATCCAGATCCGGTGCTCCGAGATGCGTGGGCAGAACTGCGCGCCGAGAAGGGCAGGGGTTTGCAGCGGCTTGTTCGCCTCGTCGACCAGCGACTTCGGGATGCGAGGGGTCTCGTGCGCATCGTCGCCGTCGAGCCACTCGTCAATCTGTTGCTCGACGACGATACGCCATGGTGGTCCGGAGAGCACGTGCAGGACCTTCTGCGTGACTGGCTGCGCGCACACGTCATTGCGAACACGACAGCAGGACATCCTCTGCGCGTGCGGCTCCGCGATCTCCTCGTCGGGGCGTGCACCGCCGCTGACCGGCGTCTCGAAGAAGAGCGTGTGGCGTTCGTTGCCGCAATGGCAGCGCGCTCGCGAGAGGAGGTCGAGGAACAGCGGCAGCTCATGGAGCGCAATCGGGCACTCTTCCCTGAGATCGGGTATCCGCGTAGCCGGCGGCGTCAGCGTCCCGAGGTTCCGCGTGAAATCACAGATGAGCTGGTTGTCGAGCTGCTCGCTCTCCTCGGCCCAGACCTTGGTAAGGACGGCGAGGCTATTCTGCGGCGCGTCGGGCAGGACGCACCTTCAGAGCTTGCCCCGGCCGTCGAGGGTTTGTTCACGGGCCGTGCGCTTGCGACGTATCGCGGAGGGTTTCTCGCGGAGTTGACCGAAGCGTACTACATCGATGACGAGGAAGATGGTTCGGAATTCGACGATGGGATACGAGAACACTGCAACCGAAGCTTCGGCATCACACCGCTCGCCGCCTGGTACCGCGGGCCGTTCCTGCCGCTGTTCCAGGCTGACTTTGGAAGCGGGGTCGCGGTGCTGAATCGCATGCTAAACCATGCCGCGCTCGTGCGCGCTCGGACGCTGCCGAGCCCTAATCGCGGATGCAGAGCTCCGATCGACGACAGCGATATTGACGAGTACCGAACGGAGTTTGACATCACCGGCTCACGCCGGGTCTACGTCGGTGACGCTCACGTCTGGAGCTGGTACCGCGGCAGGGGCGTTGGGCCGTACCCATGCATCAGCGCGCTGCAAGCACTCGAACACGTCTGCGACCAATTTATTGAGAAGGGCGTGCCGATCCCGAGTATCGTTGCCACACTGCTAGACGGTTGCGAGAACCTCGCGATAGTAGGTTTCATCGTCGGCCTTCTTGTGCGCCATATCGAGTGCGCCTATCGACTTCTTGACCCGTATCTCGTCGAGCCGATGATCTGGCGCCACGAGTTCGGTCGAGCGGTCAACGAGTCGACCGGGTTGGCCGCCAAGTCAGACGGCATCGTTGGCGCTGAGCGGCGAACGTGGTCAATGCGCGAGGCGGCCATGTATCTCGTCGTGAACGCCGACGAAGCGCGAGCTGCGGAGCTGCGCGCCATCGGCGAGCAACTCGTCGAGAACGACCGTCGGCTCATCAGCGGCGCATCCAATTATGGCGCCGGGGGTGGGGCCGCGATCAACGACAACGCGGTGGTGGAGGAACAGCTCGCGCCGGTACGCGCGTGGGCGAGCGGACTCGACCGTGACACATACCGGACTCAACGGCTAGATACCGGCGTGTACATCCAGAGTACACTGCCCGACGACGTCGTGCATGCGCTGCAGAGCGGGAAGGAGGATTTCCATCGCAGACAGGAAGCGATGCGGCTCATCGGTCGGTACTGCATAGATACGAAGGATTGCATGGCAGACGACGTGCCGGCCGACGAGCTGGCCGCTGACCTTTCCTTAGCTCGTGACCTGCTCGACAACCCGTCCGACATGTCGAGCTGGGAGTGTTGGGATATGCCGACTGCCGTCGCAGGGGTGGCGCTGTCGGCTTACCTCCTCCGCCGAGTCGCGTTGAACGACGATCTGCTCGTCTTCGCGGTCGATACCGTGCTCCGATTTGGTACCGGCGAGGGATCGCCGCGCCCGTTCGATTACGAGGAGACCTACTTCAAACAAGGTGCCGACCGAAGCGCAGCGCGCTCTCTTCCGCTGCTGTTGCTCCCGTCCGCAAAGCCGTTGCTTTCGCGCGCCGACGGCGGCTATGGGTCGTCCACGTACGACCGTGTCATCGCCGCTGGTACCAACCTTGCCCGTGCAGTTGCCCACGAAGTCCGGACTCAACTCGCGCGCAGCCTTGATCGAGTGTGGCAGGTGCCGTGCACGGAGAGTAGGGGTTGTCACCACGAAGTCGCACTGCAGCTCGCGCTCGAATCGATGCGCGACTGCGCATTCGGAGAACGGGATCCAAACACCGGCCGGCGCCGCACGCTCCTGCTCGACGACCCGGTTGAGGATGCGCTCGCCGAAACACCCGACGACGCGATCTATTTCTCACGCCTCAGCGCTGGCATGCGCGCACTTGCTCCTGCTGCCGTTGCCCACATCTGCGTTTCTAATCGTGCGCGCGCAGTGCTTGATGTCGCCCTGGCTGCGCAGCGCAGGTCGTTGCTGGCGTACGACCGCGACATGGATCAACGGGGCACCCATGCGTTGGTCGTTGCCCGGGCGCTCCTCACGCTGGCAGTCAACGGCGATGATGCACCCATCTTTCAGCACATTGATGTCATCGCCGCCGCTCCGAGGCTGATCGGCAGCTTTCTGTGCGCTCTGTCCAGCGCAGCGGAGGAGGCAACGGAACGAGCCGCGACAGCACGACGTGTCTGGCCGGAGATCGTCGCGCGAGTTCTCGAGCTGAACGAGTCCGGTCACGCTCCATTCAACGACCGCTACTTCGGCGACAGGACGCTTGCGGCGCTCCTGCCGAATGCGGCCGGCGAATTCTCCTACCTGTACCGGGAGTTGGATAGCGATCCGATCGTTTGGTGGGAGCCACTCGCATGGCGAGAAGTCGTGGAGCGGTGGCTGCCGGTCGCTGTTGGAAACCCGACTTGTGTGAGCCACTTGATTAACTTCCTGTGCGCGCTTCCGGTAGATGACCAGGTTCGCCACGGCCTCGCATGGGTGGCTACACTCGTGCTCGCGGACCCCGAACGGGTCGCGGGACATTGCGATCTGTTGTCCGCGTGGCTCATCGAGACCCGGTCTGCCGCAGCCGATACGGGACTCCTGGCCGAGTGGCAACGCGTCGTTGATGCCCTTGTCGTCGCCGGAGTCGGTCGGCTGGCCCGTTACTCGGAGTAGTCAGCGTCCAACTCGCGAACGCGACCGCAAGCTCCTCCTCCGGGAACCGCGATGCGATGGCGGCGGTCAGGTGGAGAGGCCCGCCGTCGCCCGCTTGGCGTCGAGCGCGCGGGCCAGGTCGTCGCGCCCTGGCCAGGGTTCGTGCGGTTGTTGCCGGACGGGCGGTGAGCGTGTCTCTGTTGTCCTCGATCCGCCGCTCGGTCCCGAAGCGCGTCGACAACGGCAGGCACTTGGGCGGGAGTCCGTACGCGCATCATCGTCCGCGCGGCGAGCACTCGCCCGAGCTTCATCCCTTCGCGGTCGGACAGATGCAACGGCCGAGTGTCGGCGACGACCTACCTCCACCGCACGTCCACCTTCCCCACGAGGACCGGCTCCCGCCCGACGGGGACACCCGTCAGCGTCACCTCCCCGCCCTCGCCCGTGCGAGCGACGAACACCCCGCTCTCGGACGCAGGGTACCCCGCGACGTTGAACCCGACGATGCGGTCCGCGAACGGCTCTCCCCGCCGCGTGACCCTGCCTCGGAACGTGGCGCCCGGAACG
>CAYYRT010000309.1:0-2445 GCA_964474055.1 uncultured Acidimicrobiaceae bacterium
TTGGCGGCCAAGTCCGACGATACGAACGTCACCCCCGTTACGTTGCCACCGGGACGCGCAAAGCTGATGACGAGGCCCCCCTGCACGGGATCGGCGCTCGTGATCATGACGATCGGGATGATGGCGGTGGCCCGACTGGCAAAGGGGGCTACATCGCCACCGGCCGCGATGATCAGGTCAGGCTTTGCCCGGACGAGGTCGCTCGCGAGGTCGGGAAGCCGCTCGGGCCTCCCCTCCGCGTAGCGGTGCTCGAACAGAATATTCCGTCCCTCGACGTACCCGAGTGCGCCTAACCCCCGACGGATGACGGGGAATGCATCGGTATCGGGAGTGCCGAAGAGGAGCACGCCGACGCGAGCCAGCTTGATAGGCTGCGCCTCGCCGGCGAGTGGCGCGGCGAGGAGGCCGCCCATCATGGTCGAGAGGAACACTCTCCGGTTCATGGCCCTCCCTCCTGCAGCTTCCTGAGCGCCGTTTTGAGGAGCGCGCGGATCTCCTGATCTCGAGCCTGCCGCGTGGCCGTCTCCCGCTGGCGGGACTGTTCCCGGCGGCATCTGGCCGAGCAGACCGTCTGGCGGCCCTTCAGATCCACGTCTTCGCAGATTGGGCATCGCCGCCCAGACCCTACCACAGGCGTGCGCACGGTTACTGGCGGGACTTCGGGCTCGGAGTGGTCATGTGAGGCATGGCTCAGACCTGTCGACGCGCGGGTGGTGATCGAAGGCCAGCCAGACGTCGGTGGTGAGGCGCCAGGGCGCCAGGTGGGTCCGCGATGCCCCATCGGCTCGGGCGTGCAGTAGCGCAAGCGCCAGCGAAATCACCCGGTGGTGCGTGGCACCGCCCCTGCGTTCCCTTTGTGAGGGGGACGGCATGATGATGGCGCGACGCGCGGATGAGAGCAGCGAGGACGGGCGCGCGGCGCGCAAGGCGGCGGTGGCCCTGAATGTCGCCTTGCTCGTGGGCCTCGCGCGCGCGTTCCGCACCGACGACGGGCGAGGGCTTCGGCTCGACCCAGAGGTCCGCAACGCCCAGATGGGTCTGATCCGGGCCCTCCGGCTCGCCTGTGCCGATGGCATCCCCCTCGAGGAGCTGCGCGCGCGGTTCATCGAGCCAGTGGGGCGCGAGTCCCGCCGATACGCGGAGGCCACCGGGCTTTTGACAGACACGGTCCGGCTGGTTGAGCGACACGTTGCCCGCCGCGCGTGAGTCCCCGGACCACGGCCGACCGGCGCGGCCGCTTCGGTCGCTGTTCCCGCACCTGTCGCCCACGGCCGCTCAGGTCGGTCATCGGCGCTCCGTGGGGAACGCGCCGGAGGCGGAGGCGATCCAACGCGTCCAGCTCGCCGCCGGCGCGCACGGCCGGCCACGCGGCGAGGCCAAACCGGACCAGGCCGCCCGTCTGATGATCGCGTCTCCATCCTGGGAGCTGCCCTGCCGGGTCCGATCCCCCCCGAACTGCCCGGTTTTGGCCGCGCGGCCGAGCGACTGGCGCACGAGGTCGACGGCCCGGGGGCAAGCGCGTGGGGGTGGAGCACCGAGCGCAATCTCCGGAAGGTCGCGCGCGGCGAGCGCCCGCTCACGCGGAGGGGCACGCGCGGCATGATCGATCTCTGGGCCCGTGTGCACGCGTGGCTCTTCACGGGCCGGCTGCGAATGGTGCCAGAGATCCGGCCCGATGGGCGCTTCTACCGCTGGACCGGCCAGGCCTCGTATGGACGGCTGCTGGCCGGTCTCATCGGTGTACAAGGCTTGGTGCCCCCGGGGTGACTCGAACACCCGGCACGCAGTTTAGGAAACTGCTGCTCTATCCACCTGAGCTACGGGGGCATCACGGCTTACGCGGCGGACGCTGTTGATTTTAGCACCTTGTGCCGACAGAGTGCTGAACGCCCCGTGCGCCGCGACGGCCTCACCCCGCTGGTCGGGGCTGAGTTGGGCGTACCGGAGAGTCACGGTGAACTCGCGGAACCGCCCTTCGTCCCCGGCCAGCCTGAGGGCGCGGCCCGGCGCAGGCGTTCCTTCTGGCGAAGCCTCCTTACCCGACACGCCCCGGCCGGCGGTACAATTCCCGGGCTCACTTCAGGTGCTCCGCCGGCTGTTCCCGTTCCTGCCCGCGACGTGAGGTGCTGTGCAGGCTGATCGAGCATCGCGAAGCCCATGGTGGGAAGGCCTCTACTCAGCGCAAAGATCGCGCGGCTGCTAAGTTCCAGCGGGACCAGAAATCTTCCGCTGGCACGATGCCTGCGATATGCCGAGCCACCATGTCCTTTCACGAAGCCAGTGGAAGCGGGAGAAAGCGGCAGGCGACGGAGGTGCGGCGCTATCCGCGCGAGGTCGGCCTGGGGCCGGTCGTCCTTGAAACCCGCGATGGGTGGTTGAGATCTCCGCTGATCGACCTGAGCCCCGGTGGGGCCAAAGTGCGCCTCACGGAGCCGCTCAAGGAGG
>CAYYRT010000310.1:0-4144 GCA_964474055.1 uncultured Acidimicrobiaceae bacterium
ACCGACGGCGACGGGACGATCGGGTGGCGATCGCAGACTCCATCGCGTCGCCGAGCGCGTTCACGAACGGGATGTCACTCATGTCGTTGCCTCCGTCTGCATCAGGGTGTTGAGCCGCGCCAGGCCTCGATGTACTCGCCGCCGGGCCGCGCCCTCGCTGCAATCCAGACGCGTGGCGATCTCGGTGTAGCCGAGCTCGGCGACGACCCGCAGATGCACCGCCTCGCGCTCGGCGACCGAGAGCCGGCTGAGCGCGGCGGTGAGGGCCACGCGGTGCTCGTCGGCATCGACAAGGGCCTCGATCCGAGCGATCGACTCCTCGTCGAGAGCCGGAACCGTCACGCCGAGCCGCCGCAGCGCCCGCCGCTCGACCTCCTGACGCCTGAACCAGTGCGACAGCTCCTTGGCCGCGATCCCATACAACCACGCCCCACCGGGACGACCGACGTTTCGGAACCGCTTGCGGCGCCGGTAGGCGACCGCGAAGGTCTCAGCCAGCAGATCGGCGGCGACCTCGGCATCGAGGACCCGCCGATAGAAGTACGCCAGCAGCCGCTCGGCCCAGCGGTCGTACAACTCCCGAAAGGCTCGCGGATCGTCGCACGAGGCAACGATCAGCTCCTCATCGGTCATCGCGTCACGCATGTCTCGGCTCCCAGACGCATGGTCTCACCCTCTCTACGCCCCAAGCCACACCCGGCGTTACGCGCTGACCGGCGCCGACGCCGTGATCCACGCCTGCCGCCTCGCGCGGCGGGGTCTGGCCTGTATGCGGATTGCATTTCGTGACGCAATCCGTCACAATACGCAACCGAGATACATGTCCCTCGCGATGCCCAACAGCCTGCCGGACCTCCTGCTCAGCCAGGGTCGGACCAGCTTCACGCTAGCCGAGGCCAAGTCCATGCTCGACCGTGACGACGACGCGGTCCGCAAGGGCCTCGCCCGCCTCGCACGCAAGGGAGAGATCTTCTCTCCCGGCCGCTCGTTCTACGTCATCATCCCGCCCGAGTATCGCCTGTGGGGAACGGTCCCCGCCGCGCACTTCATCGACCCTCTCATGCGGTTCCTCGACCGCTCCTACTACGTGGCGCTGCTCTCGGCCGCCGAGATGCACGGCGCGGCACATCAGGCGCCCCAAGTCTTCCAAGTGATGGTCGACCGGCCGCTACGCAATCGCGATTTCGGCAGGGTCCGGGTGCGCTTCTTCACCAGCGCGCACGCCACTGACGCACCGGCCGAGCGACGCAACGTCCCAACCGGCACGGTCCGGCTTGCCACCCGCGAGCTGACCGCCGTCGACCTCGTCGATCATCCCGGAAGCTCCGGCGGCATCGACAACGTCGCCACGATCTTGACCGAGCTCGAGCAACTCGACGGCAAGCTGCTCGCGGAGGTGGCCGCCGCCCGCCCACGCAGCGTCACCCGCAGGCTGGGCTGGCTGTTGAGTTTCGTCGGTGCCGACGTCGATCTCGATCCACTACGCGATCTCGCGGCTGTCGGAGAGGGCGAGCCGACCGACCTGCGCGCCGGCGCGCCACGCCGCGGCGTCGTCGATCCCACCTGGCACGTGCGCGTCAACGTCGAGGTCGAGCCCGACCTGTGATCCCGCACACCGAGATCACGCATTGGTCGGCGGGCGCTCCCTGGCCGAGCGAGGTCCAGATCGAGCAAGATCTGGTCCTCTCCCGGCTCATCGTCGAGATCGCAAACCACGACCTCCTCGGCCCCGAGCTCGCGTTTCGCGGCGGGACATGCCTGCACAAGCTGCACCTTCCGACCGCCCTGCGTTACAGCGAGGACCTGGACTACGTCCGTACCACACAGGGTCCTGTCGGCCCGATCGTCGATGCGCTACGAGACCTGACCAACCACGTCGGGCTGGCGGAACGCTCCCGCAAGATCCGCGCCGGCATGGCCACCTACATCTGTCGCGGCCCCGCCGAGGCCGGCGGCGTGATCCAGCTCAAGATCGAGACCAACGTCGAAGAAACGGAACCCTTCCTCGACCGCGTGCGCCTTCCCTACGCGGTCGCCAGTCCCTGGTACGCAGGCAAGGCAGAAGTCTCCACCTTCCAGCTCGACGAGCTGATGGCGACCAAGTTGCGCGCCCTTTACCAACGACGGAAGGGACGAGACCTCTTCGACCTGTGGCACGTCCTGATTGCGCTCGAGCCCGACGACGCCCGAATCGTCGCTGGCCTCGACCACTACATGTCAGATGACACCTTCACCTTCCCGCAGCTGGCGCAGAACCTGCGCGACAAGCTCAAGTCCGACGACTTTGCGGGCGACCTCGACACCCTCGTCACATCGAGCCCGAACGATTACGCACTCGACGAAGCCGCCGACCTCGTCATGGAACGCCTCGGAACACACCTACGCAACGCCCCGGACATCGACGACATCCACGGCGGCGCCTGGCGACGCTGATCGCTGGCTAACCGATGCCGGCTGGCTTGGGGTTGCGATAGTCGCGGCGCGGGATCAGCGTCGCTTGCGCGTCACGTTCCATTTGCGTACGGCCGGCATGCTGCGGTTGCCGGCCGCGTTGGTGGCGCGCACGTGAAAGGCCTTGCGTCCCGGGCCGAGCTTGCGGTAGCCCGTCCGGCCGCCGCGGGCGAGCTCGGCAGCGCCGCAGGAGCGCCAGCGCCGCAGCTTGCGCTTCACGTTCTTGCCGGTCAGTCGGCACTGGAAGGTGGAGTCCTCGGAGGGGCATTCCTGAGCCTCCTGGTTGGGGTACCGGGGCAGCAGGCTAAACCACCTCGCAGCCCTGGCGCGGGAATCGTCGCCGGGTCGATCCGCGGTAGGCCGCGGGGCTAGCGGTTCGCGGTGGGGTCGGCGGGGCGGTCGAGTGGGTTGCCGTTGACGAGGGCGGCGAAGCCGAGGCGATCGAGGAACGCCGAGCGCGAACGCGGGCGGCGGCGCGCCTGGCCGCGGGTGGCCTGGGCGAGCTCGGTGGCGAAGCCGTCGCGCGGCCAGCGGTCGACGACGCCGGCGACCGTCGGCGCGGGCAGCTCGGCGACGCCCCGCCCGACCGCGTCGAGGGAGGCGCCCCTGCTCAGCAGGTGCGCCTCGGCGCCGAGCGCGCGGCCGACGTTGACGTTGAGATGGAGCGAGATCGCCTCGGCGACGACCTCCGCCCGCTCGGGCAGGGCGCCGTTGCAGCGCAGCAGCCGATCGGCCGCGCGCGCTCCCTCGACCGCGAAGCAGGCGGCGGTCGGGTCGACGCCGTCGTGCGCCGGCGTCAGCCCGAGGTCGTGCAGGACGCAGGCGAGGTAGAGCAGCTCGGGGTCGTGGTCGACACCGTCGCGCACGCCGAACGCGGCGGCGAACAGCCACGTGCGCAGGCAGTGCGCGAACAGCGCGGGGCTCGAGGCCTCACGGACACAATCCTCCGCCTCGCGGGCCAGGGCGCTGTCGGGCGGGTCCGGGAGCTCGAGCGGGCGGTCGGACCCGAGCGCCGAGCGCCGCAGGGGTACGGGCAGCGCCGCGAGCCGAGCCAGGATCCCCTGGCGGAGCTGGTCGATCCGGTCGCGCCGACCCATCGCGCCCCCGGTGCGCTGCGCCCACGCCCAGGTTCCGACGTCGCTCACGACGCGTTCATAGCACGAACGTTCGTGCGACAAGGTCGTGTGTGACGACCACGGCGTACATCACCCCAGGCCGATGCGGCGACTCGCCGGGGTGGTGGAGAGGCCGTGGAGGACGATCGAGAGGCCGACGCAGGCGATGACCGTCCAGTAGATCGTCGTCGCCTCGGAGGCGGTGAGGACTCCGGCCCCGATCGCGACGGCGACGTAGTAGAACGAGCCGACGCCACGAACGCCGAACCAGCCGATGAACAGGCGCTCCAGGCGCGGCACTCGGCTGCCGACGAAGGAGATCGAGACCGCCACCGGCCGCCCGACCACCAGCAGCGCAACGACCAGGACCCAGCCGCCGAGCCCCGGCTCGCCCAGTCCGACGATCGTCACCGTGCTGCCCAGCAGCAGCACCAGCGCGAGCTCGCTCACCCGCTCGACGATGGAGATGCCGCGGTGGACCGAGCGGTGGTACTCGTGCTCGCGCTCGCGTCGCCGGAAGGCCAGGCCACCGGCGAACGCCGCCAGGAACCCGTAGCCGCCGATGACCTCAGCCACGC
>CAYYRT010000311.1:0-4787 GCA_964474055.1 uncultured Acidimicrobiaceae bacterium
AAGCTCAGCATCGGGAAGTCAATGGCAGCCTGGCCTGGGAATGGGGTATCGGCAGCGGCGAGATCAGGCCCAAGAGTGGCGGCGACTCAACGACCATGCGCTTCAAGTACTTCTTGCTCTACCGGCGCGAGGCCGACGGGAATTGGCGCTTGATCTGCGACATGACGAACGACAGCGGCCCGCGGCAGTAACACCGACAGCGACGAGCGGTCTAACAAGGAATTGCTGCTGCGCGGGTTGCCATGGAGGGTAGGTCTCCGACCGCGTTGGGTTCGTGAGCAGCGCTCGGCGTAGCTCGCTTCTCTACCCGTTGTACTCTTGTGGCGGGTATGCTGTTGTGCTGTTAGCCTTGCCACCTGACAGCCCGCGCCAGCAGAATTCCGAGTCCGTTAGGCCGCCGCTCTAGCTTGGAAGGCTGACCTCCGTGCGCAAGGCAAGATGGCTCGCGAATGCATCGGTGGGCTCAGCCCTCGCTCTTGCCGCCTCGGCCCATTCAATGGCCGCGCAGGCTTTGACCCTCCAGGATCGGATTGACGCGAACCACTTCGAGTTCATCCCTGAAGGCGAGGGACCGTTTCCGACGCTGATCGCCTTCCCCGGGTGCAGCGGAATCGCGTTCCAAGATCCCGTCGCTGAGGCCACCCACTCCGATCTCCGAGATGATGACCGCCTATTTCGGAGCCACTACCCTCAGGCGGCCGAACGGCTTCAGGAGGAAGGCTTCGCCGTTCTGCTCATCCATATCCATGGTGCCGAGGGCTTGGCGACAGCGTGTAACGGGGAGATTCGGACAGAACGTATCGCTGAGTACATCACCGATGCTGTACGCTGGGCCGCCGAGCTGGATTTCGTGGACCAGGGCAGAATCCATCTGATCGGTTGGTCCATGGGCGGCCGAGGTGTGCTTACCTGGCTGAACACTCCCCAAAGCCGAGTGACCCCAGTGCGGTCGGTGATCGGTGTCTATGCAGGCTGCGGCGATCAGCCGAGCCTGACGACTCACGTGCCGCTACTGCTTCTCCTAGGCGGTGCAGACGACATCGCCGACCCTCGCATCTGCGAGAGGTTGCTCGCGCAGTCACCGTCAGCCTCGCGGATCACGGTCCACGTCTATGCCGGTGCTCGCCACGGGTTTGACGTGTCAGCTGCGCCTCCCGTCTTGGACATCGGGAACGGAATGACGATCGGGTATCAGCGCGCGGCCGCTGAGGCCGCGTGGCGAGAGATCTTCGCGTTTCTGAATTAGGTAGGTCTGAGTATCCGTCGGCAGCGGCCTAACAGGGAATTGCTGCTGCGCGGGTGGCCGTGGTGGTGATGTCTCAACGCAGAGCAGCTCTCCTACACAGCGCTCGACGGGGCTCGCTCTTGCGCCAGTAGACGTGGCGGATAGGTTGTGCGCGAGGTCTTGGGCTTGTGCACTTATGGCCCGCGTCAGCAGAATTCCGAGTCCGTTAGACGGCCTCGCGACGAGGTGGTTCGTTCGCCCGTCGAAAGCAACGAGCGGCGTACGCCTCGTCGGGGGCCGATCTGTGCTCCGCCGATCCCTATCTTCCAGGTATTTGTCGACTTGATATACTACGAATCGAGCCGAGCCACAGCTCAGTTTACCCTGTCGAAGACGAGGACATTGCGAAATTCCACCCCCGCAGGGTTGGTGCCCTCCGAAACTTGGATGAATGTGTTCCCGTCGGCCAACATCTGGCGAATGACGGGGTCGCCGGGAACACCGTCCGCATACGTCGTGAACTCCACCGTGTTCTCGTCGATGACGCGATAGGACCGCGTCAGGTTCGAGGGCTCGCCGTCGATCATCAAGCGGGCGAGCGTGCCAGCATTGCCGTGCACGGGGTGCTGTTGGCCGTCCAACCTGTACACTCCGACATTGACGGTCGGATTCCCCGCAGCGTTGCGGCCCGTAAGCACGAACAGGTACCAGCCGTCCTCGAGGGCTACGTACTGCCGAAGCTGGTACGCGTCGGCGGGCGCTCGCGGACCGGGAGTCCACACGGACCGCTCAACGTTCATGATCCACGTCCCTAGAGTCGGGTCCATCTGCGCCTCAGCTGCTCCAGCGGCGGAGACGCACAAGGCTGCCACAGCCACCAGAACGCCCATCGATCTCCGTACCATGGGGGTCCTCCTTTGCATGGGGGTGATGGAAGGGGCCAACATGCGGATCAGGAACGGTGTACGCTAGAGGCGGTTCGGATATGGTCTCTAAGGGCCGTCTAACAGGGAATTGCTGCTGCGCGGGTAGCCGTGGAGGGTAGGTCTCCGACCGTCTTTGATTCGTGAGCAGCGCTCGGCGGGGCTCGCTTCTCTACCCGTCAAATGCGTGTGGCGGGTAGGCTGCCCTGTTGTCCAGCCTTGCCATCAGATAGCCCGCGTCAGCAGAATTCCGAGTCCGTTAGGCGGAACCTCAAGCGGGAGGCGTGATCCCATGTCCGAACCGACGCGCCGACGCATCGATTGGCCGTCTACGCTGGTAGAAGTGGCCCTGATTCTCTTCGGTCTTCTGCTCGCGTTCGGCGCAGATCGGCTCTGGGAGGGTCGACAGGAGGAAGCGCGACAGGCCCAGTACGTCGCCCGACTCCACGCCGAGTTTCAGGCAACGGGTCTCAAGCTCGACACGGCTATCCAGCATCAGACAGAAATCCTTGCCGCAGGCGGACGCATCCTCGCAGCACTCGCCGCGGCGGACACATCTGACCCACTCTCTACCCTAGCCAATGCCATTCCAGTGGCGCTCGACTTCCTCCCGGTGGTCTTCGTAACCGCCGCATACGACGAGATGAAGAGCTCTGGGAGCATCGCAATTCTCCGAGACCCTGACCTGCGGATCGCATTGGCCGAGCTTGATGCGCTCCGCACCAACGAGATCGCTCGAGCCGAGGAGTCCGTGTGGGACGAATGGATCCACCGTGTGCAGCCCTTCCTCGCACCGAACGTGGCGTCGGACATCTACGTGAGGCCGCCCATGCGACGCGCACTCGCCATTCCTCCCTACCCTGGCGGAGCTGTCCTTTCGGACGCTGTGCGCGGCCCTGAGTTCTGGAGCCTCATCACGCACCGCCTGATCATCGAGGACTACCGCAAAGGCCTCTTCGAGCGGGCACGCCAGGTCGTCTCGCGTATCATCCAGCTTACATCTACAGCGGGTTCCGCCTAACAGGGAATTGCTGCTGCGCGGGTTGCCGTGGAAGGAAGGTCTCCGACCTCTTAAGGCTCACAATCAGCGCTCGACTTCGCTCGCTTCTGCACCGGTAGCGCGCCGTGGCGGGTAGGCTCGGTGGCCCCAGGCTTGTGCACTTATGGCCCGCGCCAGCAGAATTCTGAGTCCGTTAGACGGCGCATCTGCACGTTCCACTCCGCAGGCTTGGCTCACCGCTTGGACCCCTCCCCCCGGGAACTGAGGTCAACGTCGGCTCCACTCGCCAGCAGCCGCCGCTCGAGTGGTCGCCTATGCGGCGACCTCTGCACAGTTCCCGGGACGCTGGCGGGTTTCGGCTTGCTCCGGAGGGCGGAGGCAAAAGTTCGTATCAACCCTATCAGGTGTGGGCCAAGTGCTCGGGCTGTCCCGAGACACCGAGATTTACGCAGTTGGGAGACACCCAGATTTACGCACCTAGGGTTTAGGCTGTTCTTCTCTCACCTCCTTGGCCCGGGGAGTCGGAAGCGGGCTGCCTGAGCAGCCCGTCGATCTCGCGGAGCCGGTAGCTACGTCCGTCGATGTGGAGGATGTGGACGTGGTGGAGGAGACGGTCGAGGATCGCGGTGGTGAGGATCTCGTCACCGGCGAAGATCTCGGGCCAGTCGCGCACGTGCTTGTTGGACGTGAGGATGATGGAGCCCTTCTCGTAGCGGGCGCTGACGAGCCGGAAGAACAGGTTGGCCCCGCTGCGGTCGAGTGGCCGGAACCCGACCTCGTCGATGACGAGGAGCGCGCTGTTGAGGTAACGCTTGGCCTTGAGGCGCCTGGGCGGGATCGCGGCGTCGCCTTTGAGCACGTGCATGAGGTCGTCGAGCACGTAATGCTGAACGCTGAAGCCGTTCTTGATGGCTTTGACGCCGAGCGCGACGGCGAGGTGGCTCTTACCGACGCCGGGCGGTCCCATGAACAGGACGTTCTGGGCTTCGCGCACGTAGGCACACGTGGCGAGGCTCTCGATCTTGCTCGGCTCGACGCGCGGCTGGAACGACCAGTCGAAGTTCTCGGTCAAGTCCCGATCTCTGTGTAAAAGGCGGAGCGGAGCTCCTCGGTACTTCGGCTAAGCTGCCTGGGCCACCTCCTGTGTCTCGAGAAGGGACAGGTCCAGGTAGCGACGGTCCCCCCAGATCGTCGTGACCTTGATCGCGACGGCCGTGATGAGCCGGAGGGCGCTGGCCCGGTCGGGGAACGCGCCGGCGGCCCTGATCCGGCGCTTGATCTCACCGTGCAGCCGCTCGAGGCCGTTGGTGGTGCGCAGCCGCGGCCAGTGGGCCTCAGGGAACGCGTAGACGTTCGCTCCGACGTTCCGCTGCAGGTGGACCGTGCACCTCTGCCGGCGAGCCTCGGGCAGGAACTTCCTGACCGCGGCGGCCAGACCCGCGTGCTCGTCGGCGATCACGAGCTGGACACCCGACAGCCCCGCTCGACGAGCTCGGCCAGGAGCTCCGACCAACTCGCCTCCGACTCCTCGGCGCCCAGGGAGATGCCTAGGAGCCTCCGGTGCCCGTCCGGCCCCACGGCGTAAGCCACGAGCGCGCTCACGTTCTCGACCTTCTTCGCCCAGCGCGCGTCCAGGAAC
>CAYYRT010000312.1:0-12141 GCA_964474055.1 uncultured Acidimicrobiaceae bacterium
GGATGGCCGAGCGGGGCACGTTCGCGCCGCTCGAGACGTCGATCCCGCCGCAGAGCCCGGTCGCGTGGTCGGACTTCATCACCGGGCTCGACGCGGGCGGCCACGGGATCTTCGACTTCCTGCACCGCGATCCGGCGACGATGGCGCCGTACCTGTCCACGTCGATCACCGAGCCCCCAGGCCGCACGCTCGAGATCGGGCGCTGGCAGATCCCGCTCGGCGGGGGCGCCGTCGTGCTGATGCGGCAGGGCACTCCGTTTTGGGAGGCGCTCGCCGAGCGGGGCATCCCGAACACGATCGTCCGCATCCCCGCCAACTTCCCACCGTCGGGCACGGCGGATCGCGAGCTCTCCGGGATGGGCACGCCGGACATCCTCGGCGGCTACGGGACCTACAGCCTCTTCACCACCGCGCCGGAGCGGCTCGGCGGCTCGGCTGCGGGCGACGTGCAACGCGCCGAGATCCGGCGCGGCGTCTTCCAGGCGAGCCTGCGCGGGCCGCCGAACCCCCTGCTCATCGAGCCCGAGGACCTCCGCTCCGAGCTCACCGTCTACGTCGACCCGGTGCGCCCCGTCGTGAAGATCGAGATCGGCGACGAGATGCTCATCCTCGAGGAGGGGGACTGGAGCGAGTGGGTGCCCGTCGAGTATCCGCTCCCGCTCTTCCAGTCGCTCCGCGGCATGACGCGCTTCTACCTGAAGCAGGTCCGGCCCGAGTTCCAGCTCTACGCCTCTCCGGTCAACATCGATCCGCTCGAGGCGGCGATGCCCATCTCCACGCCCGAGGACTTCGCGACCGAGCTGGCCGCCGATGGGCGCTTCTACACGCAGGGCTTTCCGGAGGACACCGACGCCGTCTCCGACGGCGTCTTCACGTACGACGAGTTCCTGGCGCAGGCGGCGCTCGCCGCCGCGGAGATCCGCGCGCAATACGAGCGGCTCCTCGCCGAGTTCGAGGACGGGCTCCTCTTCAACTACTTCGGATTCCTCGACCAGGTGTCGCACATCATGTGGCGCGCCATGGATCCCGACCATCCCTCGTACGACGAGGCGCGCGACGGTCCCTACGCGCGCGTGATCGAGGACCTCTACGTCGAGGCCGACGAGATCGTGGGCCTGACGCTCGCTCGCCTCGAGGAGCTCGGCGGCGGGGGCACGCTCGTCGTCATGTCCGACCACGGGTTCACGTCGTGGCGGCGCTCGTTCAGCCTCAACACTTGGCTCGAGCAGAAGGGCTACCTGGCCATGCGCGACCGGAACCGGAGGGACCTCGACTTCCTGCAGAACGTCGACTGGGCGAGGACGCAGGCGTACGCGCTCGGCCTGAGCGGCCTCTACGTGAACCTCCAGGGCCGCGAGGCCACGGGGATCGTGCCGCCGGCGGAAAGGGCGCTCCTCCTCGACGAGATCGCGCGCGGGCTCCTGCGCGAGGTCGATCCGGCGACCGGAGCGCCCGCGATCACGCGCGTCTATCCGCGCGACCGGACGTACACGGACCTGGGCCACGCGGAGATCGGCCCGGATCTCGTGGTCGGGTTCGCCAAGGGCGTGCGGAGCTCCGACGCGTCGGCGGCCGGAGCGGTGCCCGCCGAGGTCATGGCCGACAACACCGGAGCGTGGAGCGGCGACCACATCATGGACCACGAGGCCGTGCCGGGCGTGCTCGTGACCAACCGACCGCTCAGGCGGGAGGCCGGTTCGCTCCGGGAGCTCGCCGCCGCCGTGCTCGCCGAGCTCGGCGTCGAGGGATTTCCGGCCGCGACCTCGGGCGCCGGAGGGGCAGCGGGCGCGGCGGGTGCCAACCAGTAGGAGACCACAGGAGGACACACCCATGTTGCAGCGCGTGGCGTCGTCTCGGCATCAACCGGCGTCGGCGATCTTCCCGTTCACGGCCCTGACGCTCGCCGTCGCCGGCTGCACGGGCTCCGAGCCGGGATCCATTGTGCTCACGGCGGATATGCCCCTGCACCTGGAACAGCACCTCGACGCGGCGACGGTCGTGGGATCCGAAGTGCCGACCGACGCTCCCGATGTGACGCAGTGGCGCTTCGACCAGCCTCAGGACGACTGGCGGCCGGCGCTCCCGTGGAACCCGACGATCGATCCGGTCGAGCTCACGCGGCTCGACGACGCGCTCAGGGTCACGCTCACCGAGGGAACACGGAACCCTGCGGGCGTTCCTCGTGGCGGCATCGTGCTCGAGGTTCCCGACCTGAACCACGAGGACCTGGCGTATCTGGTGGTGCGGGCCCGGACCACGGATGACGTGAGGAACTTCGCGCTCCAGTTCAATCGACGCGAAGGGACGGGTACGGCCACGGACTTCCCCCTGCCGTTCCAGCTCCAGGGCGAGAACGTTCCGGTCGTGAGCGACGGCACGCTGCAGACGTATCGGGCGCGGCTGGACTACTTCGGGGGACGTCCGGCGCCGGAGGGGCCCATTCGGCAGATCGGCCTCTGGTTCGCCTCACCCGAGCCGGCGAGCATCGACTTGCTCTCCATCGAGCTCATCCCCAAGCTCGCGAACTACGCCGACGCGGGCGCGGCGGCGCGCACCGAGGTGCGGGGCCGGGTCTATCGCCAGTCGGTCTACATGCACGCGCCGGGCCGACTCGAGTATCGCGTACGGGTCCCGGAGGGCGGTCGGTTGGACTTCGCGATGGGCGTGCTGCGCGATGACGTCCCCATGACGTTCCGCCTGACGGTGGACGAGGACGGCCCGGGCGGCACAGAGCCAACGGCGGCGTTCGAGGAGGCCTACACCGACAAGGAGGCGTGGGACCAACGCGCGGTGGACCTCGCAGCCTTCGCGGGCCAGACGGTCACGCTCGGTCTCGAGGTCGAGTCCGGTCGCGAGGGAACCGTCGCGCTTTGGGGGGCGCCCACGCTGACCAGCGCGGCCGCGCCACGCCTTCCCAACGTCATCTTCTACGTGTTCGACGGCGGCGCGGCGGACTTCATGAGCGCGTACGGCTACAACCGTCGCACGACGCCGACGCTGGAGAAGCTGGCCGCGGAGGGCGTGGTCTTCGAGCACGCGTACAGCAACGCCTCGTGGACGCTCCCGTCGACCGCGTCGTTCATGACGTCGCTGCAGAACAGCGTGACCGGCGGCCTGCGGGCCGGCACGAACAAGGTGCCTGTCGAGGCGGTGACGATGGCCGAGCACATGCACCGCGCCGGCTACCAGACAGCCGTGTTCACTGGCAACCCGAACGCGGGCACGCTGAGCGACCTCCAGCGGGGAGTGGACGTCTTCCGCGAGGACTGGGAGGACTTCTCCTACTTCGGCGGCAACAACCACCGGGAGTCGTCGACGTTCCTGCACGAAGGATTCTGGGAGTGGCGCGAGGCGTATCCGCGCCAGCCGTTCTGGGCGCACTTCCAGACGACGGACACGCACGAGGACTTCCCCACCGTGGCGCCGTTCGCGGGCCGCTTCGTGAGCCCGGCAGACCGCGAGAGGTGGCGGGAGTGGAACGACCGCCTGAGCGCGGCTGGCGGCCACGGGATCTACTCCGCTGCGTACGACTCGACGGGGATCAGCCGAACGGAGTTCTTCTCGCTGCACCAGGGCTTGTACGACGAGGCGATGGCCCACAACGACTACCAGCTCGGCCGCTTGGTGGAGCGACTCGAGGCCGAGGGCCAGTGGGAGAACACGCTGCTCATCATCGGTGGGGACCACAGCACGCGCGCCGCCATGGACGACATGGTCGTGCTGCTCGACTCGCTGCCGCCGCGTTGGGGACACCCTTTCTTCCGGCCGACGATCACGCGCGTCCCACTCATGTTCGTGTGGCCGGCGGGCATCCCCGCAGGGCAGCGCTTCAGCAAACCCGTGTCGATGATCGACGTGTTGCCGACGCTGCTCGATCTCGTCGGGCTCCCGCCGGCGGAGACCGCCCCGGCCCCGGCGCTCGCGCCCTGTTTGCCGGGGGGGGTGGGGGGGCAGCCGCGCCCGGTGATCTTCGACGAGTTCGGCCGGCGCCCGCCCGAGGGCGAGCTGGCGGGTGTGATCGAGGTCGTCGATGGCCGCTGGGGCGCGTCGCTGGAGATCAACCCGAATCCGGACGCGCCGCCCGACGTGCGTCGGCCCAGCCCGCTGCTCGTCTACGACCTGTGGAACGACCCCATGGCGCTGCGCAGCCTACACGAAGAGCGCCCCGACCTGGTCGAGAGGTACACGGCGTTCCTGGAAGCGCAGTTCCAAGCCCACCTCGACCTCTCGCAGTTCTTCAGCGAGTCCGGTGAGGTCGAGCTCACCGCCGAGCAGCTGCAGACGCTCCGGTCGCTGGGGTACATCCGATGAAGGGCGACCAAGGGAGCGTGCTCAGTGGCAATGTCGGTGTGGGCCGTTACCACCCAAGACGAGGGGAACACACATGATCGGATCCAAGGTCAAGCTGGACAAGGACCTGCTGAAGAGGATCGAGCGCTACTCGAAGATCGCCGGCTACTCGTCGCCGGCGGAGTTCATCACGCACGCCGTCGAGAAGGAGCTCGCGCAGCTCGAGGACGCCGACTCGGAGGAGGAGATCCGCAAGCGGCTCCAGGGGCTCGGCTACATCTCATGACGGGGCGCGACTCCTGATGGCGCTCGCCAACGGCGTCCTGCGCTGGGTGATCGATCTCGTGGTCCTCCCGTTCCGGGGCATGCCACCGATCGTCGGGCTCACGGTCATCTCGCTCGTCGTGAGCGTGGGCGTGCTCATCGCGTTCGGGCGCCTGTCCGATCAAGCGGCGCTCGCGCAGGTGAAGCGCCGCATCCACGCCGGCGTCTACGAGATCCGTCTGTTCAAGGACGACCTGCCCACGATCTTCTCGGCGCAGCTCGGCATCCTTAGGGAGACCTGGACGTACTTCAAGCTCTCGATGGTGCCGATGCTCTGGACGATCGTGCCGATCGTGATCGTGGTCATCCATCTCCAGTTCCAGTACGGGTACGAGCCGCTCGATCCGGGCGAGTCCGCGCTGCTCCGCGTCGAGCTCTCGGAGGAGGCCGCGGCGAGCGTGGACGCGACGCGCGGCGCGGACGTGTCGCTCGAGGCACCCGCCGGCGTGCGCGTCGAGACGCCGCTCGTCTGGGTGCCGACGCAGCGCGAGGCGGGCTGGAGGATCGCCGCCGAGACCCCCGGCGAATACGAGCTCGTCGTGCGGATCGGCGAGGAGCGCGTGACCAAGTCGGTGCGCGTGGCAGGCACGACCGAGCTGCGCTCGCCCGTGCGGCCCTCGGGCTTCCTCGGGCAGATTGCCTGGCCCGCGGAGGCGCCGCTGCCGAGGGGATCCCGGGTCGAGACGATCCGACTCGACTACGTCGACGGCGAGGTCGACATGTTCGGCTGGGGCACGCACTGGATGATCGCGTTCTTCATCCTGACGATGGTGTTCGCGTTCGTGCTGGCGAAGCCGATGGGAGTGAAGATCTGAGCTCTGGAGCGTAGTCGCGGCGAGGCTACCCGTCCCGGAACAGCTCCGGCAAGGGTAACGCGAAACCGTCGAGGATGCCCTCGCCTTCCAGCGTTTCGTGTTCGCGAAGGACCCGCGCCGAGCCGTCCGGCCGGTAAACGGTCACGGTCCGGGCCGCGGGATCGACGATCCATACCAACCGGGCACCCGCCTCGAGATAGTCGAGCGTCTTCGCGTGAATGGCGGTCGAGGTGTCCGAGGGTGAGAGGATTTCGACAGCCACGTCGGGCGCGCCCCGCGTCCACCCCGGGGGCTCTTCCGCGCGGGAGCTGGGACGGAGGACCACGCCGACGTCCGGACCGCGCAGCGTGGGTGGGTCCTCCGACAGGAGGTATCCGGACTCAACTGTCACCTCCGCGCCCACTCCCTTTGCCCAGTTCTCGAGCGCCGCGCCCAACCGGATCTGGTAGCGCCCATGCGGCCTCACCGGCCTCGGCTCCTTCACCAAGACACCGCGGACCAGCTCGGTGACGTACGCGTCGTCCGGCTCGTCCATCGCGGCGTACTCCGCGAGCGTCATGAGGGCAGTGTCCAGTCGCATCGGTCGCACTCCAGGGTGTTCGCGTCTCAATCTACGTCGGACCCCGCACGGCGCCATGCGCGGATCGGTCTACGGCGTCGCGAGCGGCGACACGTCCGGGTCATCATTCGAGGTCAGGCGGGGCGCGCCCGCCGCCACTTCTCTCTTCAGTCGCCTCGCGGTCCCGGCACGCAAAGCTCGCGGCCTCGTTGATGTCCCCCACGCCGTCGTAGACCGCGACCTCGGGATAGGGGCAGAGCGGTCGCGACCTGTCGATGACGCCGGCGATCGCGTGCGTGGCGAGGACCCGGTTCGGGGCGACGCCTTGCTCCACCCACTGCTCCAGAACCGTCAGCATGTCGAAGGAGCTCGGACCGGGACCGCCGCCGCAATGACCAGCCCCCGGTGCCATGAACATCCGGTAGAAGCTCCGCACCTCAGCCAGCGCGGCCGCCCGGTCCTGGCGCCCTTCATCGAAGAGCGAGATCACGCTCTCGTAGTAGTCGATGCTGTTCTGCGGGGCGCTCAGCCCGTCGCTCCAGCCATGATACTGGAGGAGCTTGCCGCCACGCGCCCGGAAGTCGCGAAGGTCGGGGTCGGTGGCGTTGAGGATGCGCGCGAAGGAAGACTCGGCCTCGAGGAAGGCGCGGTAATCCGCTGGGTCCTCGAATTGGAACGTCCTCCAGTCCCATTCGGGGTCGGCGAAGACGAGCCACTTGAAGTACGCGACGGGGATCGAGAACGGAAATTCGCGGTCCCGATTGGGCCAGAACGGCTCGCTCCCGGGGGCGAGGCCCGGGTAGAGCTGCGCACCGGTGACGGGATCCCGCAGGCCGCGGTAGACGCGCCGGGCCGCTTCGACCTGGGCGGCCGTGAGACAGGCCCCGAGCACCTCGCCCGCCTCGCATGCAAGCGTACCGGGGTCGAAGTCGCACGCGCGCGGATCCTCGAGCACGCCGTCGACGACACCATCGTCACCATCACAAGAGGCGAGCACGCCGCGGTAGAGCGCTCCCAGAACAGAGAGCGGGAGATAGCTGTCCGGGTCCTGAAGGACCGCGAGGGTCGCGTCCAGGTCGCCCGACATGAGGCGCGTCCAGTTGTTGGCCGGCGCGCCCGCGACGATGCCGTCGAAGTCGCCCGGGAACCTCTGCGCCTCCATCAGACCTTCGTAGCCGCCCGACGAGCACCCGATCCAGTAGGAGTACGCAGCCGCCTCGCCGTAGAAGGCCTCGACCAACGCCTTTGCCGCGACCGCGGTCTCGTGATGCGCGCGGTACGCGAAGTCGATGAGCCGTTCCGGATGCTCGAACGCGAAGCGCGCCGCGTCCGCGCCGGGCTCGGCCTCGTGGCCGGTATCCGTGGAGGCGACCGCGTACCCGCGCCGGAGCTGGCCGGCGAGATCTCCGAAGGAGATGCTGCCCGCCCATCCCCCGTTGCCCACCTCGGCGAATTTGCCGTTCCAGTCGTCCAGCGGCAGCCACACCTCGAACTGGATCCGGGAGTCGCTCGTCGGCGCGATCACCCCCGCCACGCGACAGAAGGGGGGGAGGCCCCTAATGGGGTTGGCGAATCGCGGAGGCGTGAAGGACTCGCCGGTCACGGCCTGGGCAGCAGTGATCGTCGTGTTTGGCAGCCGCTGCTCGGCGAGCGTCACGCAGTCGGCGGCCCTGTCCCGTGGCGTGAGCCCGGTGGAGAAGAGGACCGCCACGACGACGGCAGCCAACGACCGGGTGCCGCGGAATACTGACGTCATCTCATGCCTCCGAGGATGCCTCGCATCCAGTGGTACCGCGGCTAGGCTGTCGACGAGGGAAGGCCCCGAAGGTAGGATGGCCGGAGGGTATGTGCGTTGACTATTCTCGCAGCACTGGGGAAAGTCAAACCACGCGGCGGTGTTGTCTCCTTACGGTAGGGCGAGCGTGCTACACCACCGTCTGGCTGAGGCTTGCCGCCCCCTCCGCCCACCGCGCATAATCCATCCGGCCACAGGGCAAACCCCGCGAAAGCGGGCGACGCAAAGCCACGGGTCCTCGCCTCCTCCGCGACGCGCACGTTCGCCTCGAAGGACTCACGACCGCCGAGCTGCTGACCGACGCAGGTCGGCGTCTTCCATGCGTGGGCGACAGCGCCGAAGTCTGCGCGTGCTCTTTTTCGAGGAGACGAAGGTGAACTTCGCTGCCCGTTCGTGCCGACTCCCCTTCGCGCGCCTTCCGGCGCTCCTGCTCGGCCTGGCGGTAGGCGCATGTGACGACCCATCGGTGCTCACCGCCGATATGCCGCTCCACCTCGAAGACCACCTGGACGCGGCGGTCGTCGAGGGGTCGGAGCTGCCCGTGGACCCACCCGCATCCGTCGAGTGGCGTTTCGACGAGCCGCAGGACGAGTGGAACGCCACGCCGCAGCTTACGATCGGAAGTGCGAGGCTGCGACCGGTTGAGTTCCCGCCCGAACGCACCGCGGACGCGCTTCGCGTGATGCTGCCCGAAAGTTCCCGCCTGGCCAACAATCAACTGGGCGCTGGGATCTACGTCGATCTCCCGGGTTGGCGTCCGGAGGACGGGGGACTCATCGTCGTGCGTGCACGCACGACCAGCGTGACCTCGATGGGCGTCGGGCTGAACGTCGCTGCCGACACTACGAGGGCGATGTTCGGGCGAACCGGCGGGGCAACGCCCATCGTGAGCGATGGGTCCGTCCAGACGTACCAAATCCGTCTCGATTGGGGGACCGCGCGGGCCCGTCCCTGGCAGCGGCTCGGACTCGGCTTCCGTGCCGACGAACCCGGAAGCATCGACATCCTTTCCGTGAGTGTCGTGCCCGTAGGGGCGATGTACGACGAGGTGCAGTACGGGGTACGGCCGGTGACGCTTGGCGAGCGCATCCGCCGGACGCTTTTCACCCATGCCCCGGGGCGCTTCAGCTACCTGGTGCGGGTGCCGGAGGGTGGCCGGCTCGATGCTGCCCTGGGAGTGCTGAGCGCGGAAGACTCGGTCACGTTTCGGGTCACGGTTCGAGCCGGCAGGGAGCAGGCAACGATCTTCGAGGAGCGCTACGCCGATGCCGAACAGTGGACGCAGCGCTCGGTGGACCTGTCGAAATTCGCCGGGCAGACGGTCACCCTGACGCTCGAAGCCCAGGGCGTCGAGCCGGGCACGGTCGCGCTCTGGGGCGCGCCCACAGTCAGCGGTGTCCGCATCTCCGACAAGCCCAACGTCATCTTCTACGTCATAGACGGCGGCGGGGCGGACCAGATGAGCGTCTACGGCTACAACCGCCGCACGACCCCGAGCCTCGAGCGTTTGGCCGCCCAAGGCGCGGTCTTCGAGTACGCCTACAGCAATTCCGGCGACACCCGCCTCTCGACGCCGTCCTTCATGACCTCCCTCCAGTTCAGCGTGCTGGGTGCCCCCGACCCGTTCGAGTCGCTGCCAGCGCAGGCGCGCACCATGGCCGAGCGCTTCCATGAAGCCCGCTACTCCACGGCGGTCTTCACCTCGAATCCGAACGCCGGCACGATCAGCAGCCTGGAGCGTGGCGTGGATGTCTTTCGTGATGTTGAGACCATGGTTAACTGGCGCTCCTCGCCGGAGCTCCACGACGACTTCTGGGAGTGGCGACAAGACTTCCCGGGCGAACCCTACTGGGTCCATTTCCAGACGACGGACGTACACGGTCCCAGCAACCAGGCCCCCGGGCAGTTCGTGGGTTTGTTCTCGGCGCCTGAAGACCGGGCGCGACTAGGGCAGTGGGACGCGACGCTCCGGGCGTGGCGAGGTCGGAACCCGGGTGAGTGGGACTGGAGACGAAAGCAATTCACCGAGACGGGCATCGACCGCGTCCAGTACTACAACCTGGCCCGCTCGTTTTATGACGAGAGATTGGCCCACCAGGACCACCAGCTGGGTCGTTTCGTCGAACGGCTCCAGCAGACCGGCCAGTGGGAGAACACGCTGCTCGTCATCGCCGCGGACCACAGCATCGAGTCAGCCACCAATGATTTTCTCGTTCCCCTGGCAGATCCGGAGCCGCCGCGCGAGCTGTGGACCGTCCTCCGCTCGAGCGTCTCGCGAGTGCCACTCCTCTTCATCTGGCCGGGGCATATCACCGGCGGCCAACGCTTCTCGCACGCCGTATCCATGATCGACGTGCTGCCGACGCTGCTCGACCTCGCCGGACTGCCTGTGGCCGAGGCACAGCAGGGCCAGTCGCTCGCACCGCTGCTGCTGGGGCAGGCCGGCTGGCAGCCCCGCCCCGTGATCTTCGATGAGTTCTCGAAGGACCCCCGGACGGGTGAGCTTCGAGGAACGATCGAGATGATCGACGGGCGTTGGGGTGCGTCGCTCTGGATCGGTGCACCCGAGGATCCGCTGCACCACCGCCCCACGCCGCTGCTGCTCTTCGACGTGTGGAACGATCCCCTGGCACTCGCGCCGTTGAACGAGGAGCGTCCCGACTTGGTGGCCAAGTACACGAGGTTACTCAACGAGCAATGGGCCGCGCACCGGCTGCTCGCCCGGCGGTTTACGACGGGCGGTCAGATGGAGCTCACCCCTGCGCAGCTCGAGACGCTCCGGTCGCTGGGCTACATCCGGTAGGAGGTGCGGAATACCGGACGGGTCGTGCTTGAAGCGGGCGCTTCAGTGGTGGCGCCCGCCTGACAAGTTCGGCGAAAGGGACGTGGCCCGTGGTTAGTCGGCTTCATGTGCGTCGTGTCGCTCAAATGATCGCATGCGCGCTGCTGACGGTTTGGACGGCCGCCTGCGCCGCGTCGGGCGATGAGACCGTCGTCCTCACGGCCGACATGCCCCTCCACCTCGCAGCGTCTCGTCCTTCGTGACGAGGGGCGCTCCGTGAATGGCGGCCTGTGCGACAATCAGTCGATCGGACGGGTCGCGGGTCCGGCGGTATGGCTCGCGGCGTGCACGATGCCCGCGAACGGCGCGCCGCAGTGGGCCAGCCCTAGGGTCGCCGTCAGAGCATCGACCACGACGGCGGTCGGCTCCCCGACGCTCCCGATCTCGAAGAGGTATTGCAGCTCCAGCCGCACCATCGGGGAGATCCGGACGTCGTTCGGCCCGGAGACAGCATCGGCCGCCCGCGTCGAAAGCGCCGCGGCGCCCGACGCGTACAGCCAGGCCGCGACGTGAGTATCCAGATAGATCACGGCCGCCACTCGCCGGACCAGTCCAAGTGAACGAGGTCCTCAGGGTCGCAGCGCAGGTAGTCTGGGTGGGGTGATAGGTTCACCAGCCTTCCTTCAGGCTCTCCGGGCATGATCCGCAGCCGGCGACCGCTGAGCTCCACCTCGACGGGCACGCATGTCTCGAGCACCTGATCCAGGAGCTTGTAGAGGCTCGCGCCACTTGGCCCGGGCCAGTGGGTCTGCGCCGAGGTCCGCAAGTGGTCTCGCGCGGAGACGGGACACGGATGGCTTGGCCAGACGGCGCCGCTCAGGAAGGCGCCGCAGCCAACGGCAGCCGCACCTCGACGCGCGTACCCTCTCCAGGCAGACTCTCGATCGTGAGCGATCCGCCGTGAGCTGCGGCGATCTGGCGGGCGATCGGCAATCCGAGCCCCGTGCCGTCGGCTTTGGTCGAGTAGAATGGATCGAGGACGTGCTCGAGATCTTCGGGTGAGATTCCCGGGCCGGTGTCGGTCACGACGACGCGCGCGTCGGAACCGTCGACACCGACCGTGAGGCTCGCGCGGCCGCCGGGGCCCATGGCCTGGGCCGAGTTCAGCAACAGGTTGAGCAGCAATTGCTCCAGGGCGATCGCATCGCCGAGGACCCAGACTGGCGGGCCGGTGTTGGTCAGCGGACTGAGCGTCGCTCCGTGCTCGGTGAACGTACCTTCCGCGCTCTGGGCCGCCGCGGCGACGACCGGAGCAAGATCGAGGCGGCGGCGCGGACCGCGACCATTGCGCGCAGCTCGCAGAGAGCCGCTCACCGTACCGTCGAGCCGCTTCACATTGTCCAACGCGCGGGCGATGAGCGGCCGAGCTGGCGCGTCCTCGGCGGTCTTTTCTTCCGCGCGCTGCAGATCGACGCGAACGGAGGTGAGGCCGTTGCGCACTTCGTGAGACAACGAAACCGCGAATTCACCGGCCGCCGCGAGCGCTTGGCGCTTCGACAGCTCGGCCAGCGTGCGC
>CAYYRT010000313.1:0-7480 GCA_964474055.1 uncultured Acidimicrobiaceae bacterium
GATCTTCAGATCCATCAGCAGGGAGCGGTGTTCGACGTATTGCAGGTCCCAATAAGCACGCTCACCGAATGTGCTCCCCGAACCACCCATCACCTGCGCCAGACCAGTCACACCCGGCCGGACTTTGTGTCGCACCCGCGCCTCGGGGTCCAACAGTTCGACCTCGGCCGGCACCAGTGGTCGGGGGCCAACGAGAGACATGTGTCCACGCACCACGTTGAGGAGGTTGGGGAGCTCGTCGAGTGAGCCGCGGCGGAGGAAGCGACCCATACGGGTGACACGGGGATCTTCATCGATCCACAGATGAGGCCCTTCGGCCTGGCGATCAGGCCGTATGTATCCACCGTCAACCATCGAGGCGAGATGCTTCAGCAGCAGTCCGTCGTCAACCCCATCGACCATTGTGCGGAACTTGATCATGGTGAAGGGCCGATCGTTCTTGCCGACGCGGATCTGGCGGAACAGCACCGGTCCCGCGGTATCGATCCGGACCAGCACGCTGACGATGACCTGGAAGGGCAGAGTGACGATTAGTAGCAACAGCCCTCCCACCATGTCCATGGCTCTCTTGACCAGGTCGTATCCGGAGTCGGGACTCTCTGGGTGGGCCAACTCGGCGGCGACGAGCACCGCCAACAACGCAGCGAGTTCGCCCGCCAACACAGCTGCGGACACCCGGACGTCGGCCGGTTGGTCGATCAACCACAACGACAGTCCCGCCACAGTGAGGGCAACCGTCCAGGCGCCGGCCAATTTGCCGGTTGCTCCCAGGGCGATCAACACCTGATCGAGAAACACCGAGGCGGCCGCCAATGCACAGGCGGCCATCGCCAGTCCAGCCACGAGCGGAGACGGACGGAATGACGCGCCAAACAACAACTCGATGAGTCGTGGTCCGACCCACTCCCCGGCGAAGAAAGCAATCGGGGTGACGACCAGTCCAGCCAAACCCAGACGGCGAGACCAGGCCAACAGTTCATGGTGGGCATCCCGCGCCACCAACTTGGTCAGACCGGCCAACAACCTGGCTGCCAGATTCTGTGCGAGGAGCAGAGGAGCCCGGGCCAGTGAGAACGCCACGAAGACGGTGCTGACAACCCGGGCCACTTCCGCCGCGTCTGTCACGAGGGCGCCCGCCACCAGCGGCCCCACCAGCACGAAGGCCTGTGAGATTGCCCCGGCCAAAACAAACCCGGCCATGAGGGCGCCCGAACCTGATCGCGGCGGGATCTTGACCCTTTCAGATGGTCGACGGAACGGCAACCAGAGCAGGACGATCAGCGGCGGCAACGCGATCGTCCAGGCAAGACTCAGATCGGTCGACGCGATCGAAAGCCAGACGACCGCCAGGATCACTCGCAGAACCGCCGCCAACGCCGACACTGCCCCATAGGCGACGTACCGCCCTCGACCCGCCAGTGCTCCCCTGCCCAGGGCAAAGACGGCGTGGGTTGCGACCACCGCCGCTCCGATAACCACGAACTCTCCTTTTCCTAAGAAGTACCGCCCGAGGGTGGCCGCGACAAAGACCACCATCACCGCCACTGCTGCGGTACTCGTAATCGCGATCGACCGGCGATCGTGTTCGTCGGGAGCACCACCCCGAGCAAGGGTGAGCCGGCGAACGGTGAGCAACTCAACCGGAGTGAGAAGGACCGCCAGGATCAAGGAGTGCACGGACAGGAGAGCAGCCACGGAGCCAAAACCTGATTCACCGAGGGCTCTGCCACCTAGAGCCTGAAAGGCGTAGGCGGCAAGACCCGCCACAACCGAACCGACTGCCATGACGATGGTGCCGTCGCGGACGATGCGGGAGGCCACTCCCCGGGTCGAATCGTCAGGGCTCACCGGCTGGCCGCTTTCGGATCTGGCGCCGTCCTCGGGTTTGGAAAAGTGCTCGAGATGCGTGGGAACCCCTGTGTTTGTTGGTCTTTGCCTGCCAGCCATACCGGAATGCCCGCAGAGTAGAGAGGTGGCTCCTCTCTACGATGATCTCCCACTTTGCAGGTCATCGGCCCGCCTCTCCCGCTCCTCCCCCCTCCACCCTCCCGTCGGAGTTGAAGAGTGCCGCCCCCCATTCCCGACCGGTATCGGCTTGAAATCAGGCTGGGACGTGACCACGACATCGAGGAGTGGCTCGGCACCGACCTCAACCTCGACCGGCCGGTCCTGATCAGGATCCTTGGCCCTGAGGCAGATGCCAAACGGCGCTCCGAGTTCCTGGCTGTGTTGAGAGCGGCCGCAGCCATCAACCACCCCCACCTCGAGCCGATCTACGCCGCCGAAGAAGTACTCGACGGAGCGTTCTCCGTTTCGGAATGGGGCGGCGGTCTGACCTTGCAGAGCCGCCTCGACAGCGGCTCGACCCTCGACCCGGCCGAGTTCCTGGCCAACGCGTCAGGTCTCGCTTCGGCGCTGGCTGCGGTCCATGAAGCCGGCCTCGTTCACGGGGCGATCGACGCCGGTTCGATCCTCTACACGGTTTCCCGGCCGGCCCGTCTCGGCGGATTCGGCCGCCCCCGGCGCTATTTGGTCGCACCCACCCTCGATGTCTCCGATCTGGCCGCAGTCCTTGAACAGTCTTTGACCGGAATGCCACCGGGTGGCCCGCCGCCGTCGGAGATGATCGACGGGTTGCCAAGCGCTGTCGACCACGCTCTCCGCCGGGCATTGAACGGCGATTACGACGCCCGCCAGCTCGCCACCGAGCTCGACGGCATCCAGCACCCGACTCCCCCGCCGCTGGCGGACGTTTCCTCGGGGCGTCGCGGTCCGGTACTCGCCGCAACCCTCGTCCTGCTTGCGATCGTTCTCATCGTGGTCGGCCGCCTCCTGGCTGGTGATCAACTACCCGTGATACCCGACTCCTCCACCACGACTTCGGGAGGGAGCGCTGCTTCGACGACGGCCGGTTCGATCGATCCGGTCGGGGTCGGAGCCCTGACGTTCGACCCGTTTGGGGAAGGTGGAGAAAATGACGATTTGATCGAACTGGTTCTCGACGGTGACGCGGCCTCCGCTTGGCGGACCGAGCGGTACCGGGATCCGATGGAGTCGATCAAACCCGGAGTCGGATTGACCGTCACCGTTCGTGGGACCCCGACCAGCGTGGAGATCTTCGGGCTTACCGCAGGTGTCGACCTGTCGATCGCGTGGTCGGCCGGCCGACCCGAGACTCCTTCGGAATGGGAAACCCTGGCCACGGCCCGCAGCACCGAACTGGAGGTGCTTCTCCAGCTTCCTCCCCGCACCGATGGCAACTGGCTCATTTGGTTCACCCGTCTCCCCCAACAACCGGATGGCAACTATTGGACGAGTGTTTCGGAGATACGCTTCCGTCCATGACCCCTCCCTCCGACGATGCCACCTTGCTGGCACAAGCCGCCGAGGGGGATCACGCCTCATTCACACTGCTGATGCGCCGCCACGAGGATCGGGTCTTCTCGGTGTGTCTGCGGCTGATGGGGAGCCGGGCGTCTGCCCTTGACGCAGTGCAGGAGACGTTCACGACCCTATATCGCAAAGCCGGTCAGTATCGGGGAACCGCCGCTGTCGGCACCTGGCTTTATCGGATCACCGTCAACACCTGTTACGACCTGCTCCGCAAGGAACGACGACGCCCTGTCGATTCTCTGCCCGACTATCTCGACCCCGCCGATCCGGGCGGTGAGGACGCCTATACGTCGGTGGAGTTGCGTCCCGAGATCGAGCGCGCCCTGGCCGCACTCTCCCCCGAGTTCAGGACGGTGGTGGTCATGGCGGACGTCGAGGGTTACTCGCTCCCGGACGTAGCCGAGGTGCTCGACCTCCCCATCGGGACCGTGAAGTCCCGGCTATTTAGGGCCCGTCGACAGTTGGCAGGCGCCCTCGGGAACCTTTTACCCGACTCCGACCATCAAAAAGGTACTGACTGACCCATGCAACAGCACCACCTGCACGACCCTGATCTGATCGCCGCCTACTCCGACGGCCTCCTCGATGACACCAACGAGGCGGCTCAACTGGTGCGCGAGTGTTCCGATTGCCAACACGAGTATGAGCTTCAGCAGACTGTCAGAGGACTGCTTTCCGACCTGCCGGTTGTCCGCATGACCTTAGAAGAGCGAGCCGGACTCGAGGCTGCCATCGTCTCGGTACCGACGGCCAAGGTTATCTCGATGGCAGATCGCCGCCGAGTGCAGCGCTGGATGCGCGTCGCCTCCGTCGCGGCTGCCACCTTCGTGCTGATTGGTCTCGGCTCGGTTTTCCTGGGAATGATGGGCGGCTCCGGCGGTGGCGCATCCGCCACTACTACTGCTGCTGCCGAGGAGGATGCTGTTGCCGCCGAGGCGGCTGCCCCCACCGCGGCGGGGACCACCACCATTGCGAACATGACAGGCCAGACCGATTCCGACTATCGCATGCTTGCCGGTGGTGACGCCGACGACTTGCGCGCTGAGATCGAGACGATGATCGGCGGGTCCTCCACGGAGATGTACGACGCCGCGGCCGCTCGCGACAATGCCATCTGTCACGAAGAGACTGAGGTCGAGCAGGTCCTTGACGTGGCCCGGTCGAACCTCGACGGTCGAGCCGTTGTCATCGTCATTGTCGAAAGGGAAACCGGGAGAGAGGCCGTCATCTATGACGAGGCCACCTGCGAGCTGATCGAGCTCCCTCCCGAGTAGCGCCGCTCTGAGCAGGAGATGGGGCCGGGCTAATCTTGTAGACGTGGACGACTTCCCGACCCGGTTCGCCGACTTTCTCGAGTCGGTCGCCGTCAAAATCCGCGCGATGACAGTCGACCGGGTGGCCCGGGGGGTCCGATTGTCGGCATTGGGCATGGTGGCCGCCACCCTGGGAATCATGGCCGTGGTTTTCCTGTTGTTGACTGTGTACGGCGCCCTGGCTATCCCCCTAGGACCTGATGGAGCCTTCGCCGTCCTCGGTCTTGTCCTGATTGTCGGGGGGACAATCATGTGGCGGCGTAGGAGCAGAACCAGTTGAGTCCGGAAAACCTGATCATTGTCGGCAGTGGGCCCGCGGGCCTGACCGCTGCGCTTTATGCGGCGAGGGCCGATCTGAATCCGCTTGTCTTCGAAGGCTTCCAGGCGGGAGGTCAGTTGATGATCACCACCGATGTCGAGAACTATCCCGGTTTTCCTGACGGCATTCTCGGACCGGAGTTGATGGAGCGATTCCGCAAACAGGCCGAACGGTTCGGGGCCAGGCTGCTTGCCTCCGACGTGACCAGGGTCGACTTCTCGGAGCGTCCGTTTGGAGTCTGGGTGGGTGCCGATGAGTACCGCGCCCGCACGGTCATCATCGCTACCGGCGCATCGGCCAAGTGGCTCGGTGTGCCCGGCGAAGAGCGGCTGACCGGCCGCGGCGTTTCCGCCTGCGCCACCTGTGACGGTTTCTTCTTCCGCGAGCGTGAACTGGTGGTTGTCGGTGGAGGCGACTCAGCCATGGAGGAGGCGTTGTTCCTCACCAAGTTCGCCTCGCGGGTGACGGTGGTCCACCGGCGGGACGAGTTCCGAGCGTCGGCGATCATGGCCCGCCGGGTGCTCGAACACGAGAAAGTCAGCGTGATCTGGAACGCCGCGGTGAAGTCGATCAACGGCACCGAGGCAGTCGAGTCGGTGACCCTGGTCGATACGGTTACCGGGACCGAGCAGACCGTGGCCACCAACGGTGTGTTCGTCGCCATCGGCCATCTTCCCAACACTGCCCTGTTCGAGGGTCAGCTCGAGCTTGACGCCAAGGGCTACATAGTCCTCGCCGGCGATGGGACCACCGCCACAGCGATCCCGGGAGTTTTCGCGGCGGGTGACGTGGCCGACTCCCGGTACCGCCAGGCAGTGAGCGCCGCAGGCACCGGTTGCATGGCCGCCATCGACGCCGGTCATGTGCTCGCCGATCAAACCGCCGAGGTGCCCGGATAAAGAGCGGAAATGTCTCAGCGGCAACGTAGGTTCTAATTAGGACATCAAAACAGAGAGGAGCCAGGGATGAGCGCCAACACCGTCACCCTTGACGAAACCAATTTCACCCAAACCATCGGGGCTTCCAAGCCGACCATCGTCGACTTCTGGGCCGAATGGTGCGGTCCCTGTCGGCTCATCGGCCCCATTCTCGAAGAGATTGCACTCGAACATGGCGAAAAGCTGACCGTCGGCAAACTCAATGTCGATGACCATCCCCAACTCTCGATGGGTTATGACGTCATGAGCATCCCCACTCTGATCGTATTCCAGGATGGGGTAGAGAAGAAGCGCATTATCGGTGCTCGCCCCAAGCACTCGCTGCTGGCTGACCTGGGCGAATACCTCGTCTAGCGATCTGCCACGATTAGGGGCGCAATGCGCCTCTACCGCCTAAGCGACGCCGGCGAACCAGTTCGGGACATCCAGGATCGGTTGACCGCGCTCGGTTATCCGACCGCTCCCGATCCGCGCGGCGAGTTCGGGGACGCGACCCATGAGGCGGTCAAGGGATTCCAGGCTTCCCGGGGCTTGATGACAGACGGTGTTGTCGGCCCGGAGACCTGGCGATCGCTTTATGAGGCCGGTTATCGACTGGGCGACCGCCTCCTGTTCATGCGCCGTCCGATGCTGCGAGGAGAGGACGTCGCAGAACTTCAAAGCCGCCTCAACCAACTCGGTTTTGATGCCGGCAAGGTTGACGGGGTTCTCGGTGCAGAAACCGAACGCGCCTTGATCGACTTCCAGCGAAACCGTGGCCTGCCCGAGGACGGCAAGGCTGGCCCCGAGGTGATCACCGAACTCCGATTGATTCTGAGAGGAGCCATGCGGGGGGGTCGCGAGGCGATTCGAGACCTGGAGTGGCTGCGAGCCCTCCCCGGCAGTCTGGTGGGTGCCCGGGTCTTCTTCGATGCTGCCTGCCGCAGCCCGGAGGAGGCGCAGGCCGCCTGGGCTGCCGCGGCAGCCGCGGCTCTCGATCTTCAGGAAAAGGGTGGCGTGCCCATGATGTCGCGCAGCGCCGACACGTCGCTGCCCGAACGTGTCCGCGCAGGGAGGGCCAACCGCGTCGGAGCCGAGGTGGTCATTTCGTTTCAGCTTGGTCGTGACGGGGGCAACGCCGTCTACTTCTTCTCGAGCGAACGTGGCCGCTCCGAGGCAGGGGCAATGCTGGCCCGTTCAATTTCGGAAGCGGTTGGTGGTGGGGTCGAAGGGATGGCTACGGCCATCCTCCGTGAGACGAGAGCGCCGGCGGTGATCGTCGCCCGCACCGACCTGGCCGCGGACACTGGCCGCAAGGTTGTGGCCGCCCTGGAATCTTTTTTCGCCGGCGCCAATTCCTGAAACGGACGAGCCCCCCTCCCCCCTACGGGGTACTCCCCCCAACGTCGCTGCGCTCCTGGGGGGAGAAAAACGAAGATCTGTTCCTCCCCCAGCGAACGGAGTGACGGGGAGAAGCAGACACGACCGCGTTTCCTCCCCCAGCGAACGGAGTGAGCGTTGGGGGAGGTGCCACGAAG
>CAYYRT010000314.1:0-3171 GCA_964474055.1 uncultured Acidimicrobiaceae bacterium
GCTGGTCTCGACGAACCGCTCTTGTTCGCCCGAGCGTTGCCTCGTACCGGAGGGCCGTTCTCGGCCTCGGCGGACGGCTGTCCCGTACCGCCTGGGCCTTCGCGTATCGCAGCCGCCGCAGCGGCCGCCTGTCGCGAAGGCACGCGGCGACCTACGATTGCGTGCCACACAGATCGGAGGGATGTGGCGCCGGCATGGCCGCCTCGAGGCGTCCCCTACACCCTGTTCTGCGACTGCCCGGTGCGTTTGGGCGACGGAAACCGGCTCGGGTGTCGACTTCCCTTCGCGGGCGATCGCCGAGCGTTGGTACCGGCTCGAGCGTGAGCTCTATCGAGGCGCCGTCGCGACTTCGCGGCGAGCGAGTTCGTGCGCCGGTTACTTGTCGAGGACTACGGCGTTGAGGGCCAGCGCGTGGTCGTCGTGGGCGAGGGCATCAACCTGAGCGCGCCCGACGAGCTCGAGCGCTCGTATGACGGCCGGACGATCCTATTCGTGGGCTACGAGCTCGAGCGTAAAGGGGGGGCCGTGTTGCTCGAGGCCTTCGAGCGGGTGCGGCGGGAGTTGCCTGATGCCGAGCTCCTGGTGGCGGGTCCGAAGCACCGCCCGCCCTCGTTGCCGGCGGGAGTTCGCTGGCTGGGAGCTGTGCAGCGCGACGGGCTGGCCCGGCTCTACGAGAGCGCGTCGTTGCTCGTGCTGCCGTCGCTGTTCGAGCCGTTCGGTTGGTGTACCTCGAGGCCATGGAGTGGAAGCTCCCGTGCGTCGGCACCAGCGAGTGTGCGATGCCGGAGATCATTCTCGACGGTGAGACAGGCCGTCTGGTGCCACCGGGGAACGTCGAGGCTCGCCGAGACCATCGTCGACCTGCTGCGACGACCAGCGCTCCTCCGGGAGATGGGAGAGCGTGGCCGCCGCCATGCGCGCGAGCGCTTCACCTGGCCGGAGGTTGCTCGCCGTGTCGATGCCCGGCTTCGACAAGTCGCTGGGCAACTCTAGGGAAAACCCTGACCCCTCGTTCAGCAGCCACCGGATGTCCGACCGGTGAATCCGAGTGAGAACCTTATCTACCTAGGGGATTCACCGTTCTCGCGGCTCCGCTCAAGGACCAGGGGATGGAACTCAAACTCGGGAGAGGAGATGTCATGAAGGCCGGAGCGCACCCGTCATCGCCGACCAACAACTGGAGCTTGCCCTACGGTGTCGTGCTCGCGGGCGGCGCCGGGGATCGCTTGCGGCCGGTATCGGATCCGTGGGGCAGTGAACGACCTCCCAAGCAGTTCTGCACCTTTACCGGGACGCGGTCATTGCTCCAGCACACGCTCGATCGGGTCAAGACGGTCGTACCCCAGAACAATGTATTCACGGTTATCAACAACGGTCAGGAGCGCTTCCTGGCGGAGTCTCTCAGCTGCGCGCCTCCCGGACGGATTCTCACGCAGCCGGTCGATCGTGGCACGGCCGCGGCCGTCCTCCTGCCGCTCACCGCAATCTTCGAGCGCGACCCCGACGCGGCGGTCATGATTTTTCCCTGTGATCATTTCGTCTATCCAGAAGGCCGATTTCTCGAGTACGTGGTGGCGGCCTATCGGCTCTGCCGGCGCTTCCGCCAGTCGTTAGTCGTTCTCGGCGCCTCCCCAACCGGACCTGAAACCGACTACGGTTGGATCGTGACCGAGGATCAGGTGGCCAATGGCACGAGTCCCCTCCTTCAGGTCGGCCGCTTCATCGAGAGGCCGTCTCCGGACGAAGCGAAGAGGATGCTCCGGTTGGGAGGGTTCTGGAGCACGATGGTGGTTGCGGCGCGCGCCCGAACCTTGTGGGATCTCGGCTGGAAAGTCCTCCCCGACGTCATGCGGCACTTCGACACTCTGCGCGGAGTGCTCCATGCCATACGGACCGGATTGGTCGATCGTGATCAGGAGCAGCTAGCGGTCGACCAGTTGTATCAGCGCATCGGCGCGACCAGCTTCTCCAGGGACTTTCTGCAGCGAGCGCCGGAGTCGACCCTCGTCTTCCCGATGCACGACGTGCAGTGGAGCGACTGGGGACGGGCCAAGCGCGTCGTGGCCTCGTTGCGTCAGCTTGGCTTGCGCGCCGCTCCGGCGCCGGTCGCGCAGGCCTTGTGAGGAGGCCGAGGCCGCGTCTCCCCGGCCTCGATTGAAGCGGCGGGCCCTGACGGCTCTTCTCGCCCCAGCACGTCGGTCTCGCCAAGGCCGACGAAGAGGCCCTTTTCTTCGTCATCCGCTTTGAGCGTGCCGCGGATGCCGACACGAACGGGTGGCCACCGCCTTCTATCGGATCGCCGTGAAGCAGCTCGCACGCCGTCCGTAGCAGTGGTGCGCGGCGGATCGTGATTCGGCTGAGCGTGGTGAACGATGCTTGGAGGGGTCATGGCCCGGAGGGGACTCTCCGGTCGAGGGTCCCGGGATGGGTATCCAAATCATGCGGCATCGAGCAGAGCTGGTTGGAGGGCACCCCGGAATCGAGTCGTCCGCGGACGCTGCGGTGCAGTGTAGGATCGCCTTCGATCGGGTGAGGGGGGAAGGAGAGTCGTTGAGACCTGATTCGGCCGCTACCCTGGGCAAACGAGCCAAAGTGCTGATCGTCGACGACCACCCCGTGGTGCGTTTCGGGCTTCTCCAAATGCTCTCGAACGAGCCCGACTTCGAGATCTGCGGAGAGGCGGCGTCGGCCCAGGAGGCGCTCGCGTTGGTGGATCAGCGCAAACCGGATGTCGCCGTCGTCGATATCTCGCTCAAGGGCACCAACGGGATCGAGCTGGTGAAGCAGATTCACGCCATGAGACCGGAGGCTCGGATCCTGGTCTCCTCCATGCACGACGAGAAGCTGTTCGCCGAGCGCGCGTTGCGAGCGGGTGCGAGCGGCTACATCAACAAGCAGGTGGCGATCACCGAGATGGTGGGAGCCATCCGGCGCGTGCTGTCGGGCAAGGTGTACCTCAGCCCGTCGATGACCGAGCGCATGGTGGAGCGTGCGGCGCGACTGGACTCCGACACTTCGCGGTCGGTGATGCAGCGCCTGTCGGACCGGGAGCTAGAGGTCTTCAGCCTGCTCGGCGACGGCCTCAGCACTCGAGAGGTAGCGCAGCGACTCAATCTCAGCGTCAAGACGATCGAGACCCATCGAGCCCAGATCAAGCGGAAGCTCGGATTG
>CAYYRT010000315.1:0-6851 GCA_964474055.1 uncultured Acidimicrobiaceae bacterium
GGCGACACGACGACCCGGCGGCGCACTGGCAGCTCCTGGCGAGCCACCTGTCGGGGGTCGCTCGCATCGCCCGGGAGCTGTCGCTGGCCGTCGCTCCGCACGATACGCGATTTCACGAACTCGCCTTCTGGGCCGGGCTAGCCCACGACCTGGGAAAGTACACCCCGGCGTTTCAGCAGCGGCTGCACGCGGCGAGCAGGGGTGAAACGGCGCAGCGGGTCGAGCACTCCGCACATGGCGCCGCCCTGCTGTTGAAGAGTGCTCCCGAGGCTGCCTTTGCGATTGCCGGGCACCATGCCGGCCTCCCCGCGTCGCAAGGCAGCGCCCGTGGTCTCCGTGAGAGAGCGACCCGGGTTGCCGACGAAGCAAAGACGCTCTGGGAGCTTGCCCGCGAGGACTTCGCCCGCCGCGCGCTTCCCTTTCCGAATGCCCTGCTGGCGCCGGTTCGTCCGCGGGGCGGACATGACACCGAGCTGGACGTTCGCATGCTCGCCATCGTGCTCGTCGATGGAGATCGAATGGATGCGGGGGGTCAGCCGTCCGCGCTCAGGACCCTGCACGATGCACGGGTCAGGCTCGATCGGCTGCGCGCCTGGGTGGAGGTCCGCGCCGCGTCAACCCCGAGCGAGATGGTACGGAGAGCGCGCCGCGAGGTTCTCGACGCCTGCCTGTCAGCAGCACGGTCGGAAGCGCGAATCTTTTCGCTGACCGTGCCGACCGGCGGTGGCAAGACACTGTCGGCGACGGCGTTTGCGCTGCAGCGCGCAGCGCTCGGGGTCGCGCGGACTCGACGGCTCGTCTACGTCGTACCGTACCTGTCGATCATCGAGCAGAACGCAGATGTCCTCGCCACCGCGATCGGTGCCGACGCGGTCCTCGAACACCACTCGGGTGAGCTGATCGAAGAGCGTCACGGGACGGGCGAGGAAGCCACCATCCGGAGCGGTTTCGAACAGGACGCCTGGCTGGCGCGGGAGAACTGGAACGCGCCGGTTGTCGTCACGACCTCCGTGCGCTTCTTCGAGACGCTCTTCTCGAACCACCCCGGCAACCTGCGCCGCCTTCACGCGCTCGCAGGAGCCACCGTCATTCTCGACGAGGTCCAGACGCTGCCGAGAGGAATGGTGGGCCCCATCCTCACCATGCTGCGGAATCTCACTGAACGCTGGTCGATGACCGTTGTTTTCTGCACTGCCACACAACCCGCGTTCGAACGGGAGATTCATTCGGCCCCGGACGACCCGCGCTTCGAGATCGGGAAGGTGCAGGAGATCTGCCCATCCTCGATGGATCTGTTCGGGCGCCTGCGGCGCGTGAAGGTGACCTGGCCGGGCGCCCCGACGGCACCGCACACGTGGACGGAGGTTGCGCAGCGCATCGGATCCGAGCGGCAGATCCTCTGCATCGTCAATACGACCCGACACGCCCGCGAGCTGTTCGTCCGGGTCGCGGACCACGGAGGGCGCGAGGATCTCCATCATCTCTCGGCGAGGATGTGCCCGCTCCACCGACTCGACGTGCTTGCCCGGGTGCGCTTGGCCCTCGCGCAGGGCAGGCCGTGCCGGCTCATCGCCACGCAGGTCGTCGAGGCAGGAGTCGATATCGATTTCCCCGTCGTTCTTCGGGAGTTGGGCCCTCTCGATTCGATTGCACAGGCGGCAGGACGGTGTGATCGGGAGGGCGTGCGCACGGCCGCGGCCGGGACGCCGGCCGGCGAGGTCGTGGTGTTCGAGCCGGACGACGAGGAAGGGGCGAGCGGGCCGCCTGGCGACTACCGCGAGGCAACGAACATCACCCGGCGACTGGCGGAACTCGCCGATCTGAGCCTCGACGAACCCGCCCACATGCGGGGCTACTTTCAGCAGCTCTACGGCGCCGGGCGGGCCGCTCTCGACGCGGAGAACATCGATAGCTTTCGAAAAGGCTTCGATTTCCCCATGGTCGCCGAGAAGTTCAGGATCATCGACGACAGCGGCGCGACCATCGTCGTGCCGTTCGATGAGGAGGTGGAGCGGGCACTGCGGCGCGTCGAGGGGGCTCGGCAATGGCTCGCCGAGCACCAGCGGACGCTGCAACGCGCCTCGATCTCCATTCACCGGGGCGAGTTCCAGAAGGTCAAGCAGGGCGGAGCGGTGTATGAGCTGTTCGAAGGCAGCGGTCTCTGGGTGGCCGTGGAGGGCAGCTACCGTGACGACGTCGGATTCATCGGGCAAATCGAAGGGCCGCTCATTGCGTAGTGGCCGAGGGGAGAGGTCATGAATGGGAGGGTACGGATACGCGTGAGCGGGGCGCTCGCCTGCTTCAGCCGCCCGGAGATGAAGGTCGAGCGCATGAGCTACGAGGTCATGACGCCGTCCGCCGCCCGGGGTGTGCTGGATGCCGTGCTCTGGAAGCCGCAGATGAAGTGGGTCGTTCACAAGATCGAAGTGCTGGCCCCGATCCGGTTCCTGTCGTTCCGGCGCAACGAGCTCCAGGACAAGGTGTCTAAGCGGACCGTCGAGGGATGGATGGCCGACACGTCGAAGTACGAGCCGCAGGCTGCCGGGGCGGGGAGCGATGCTGCCACGCCGCGGGGCACGGTCGCGCTGAAGGATGTGGCATACGTGATCGAGGCGTCCCCGCTGGTCTACTCAGAGGACAAGGAGAACAAGCCCGAGAAGTACATCGGTATGTTCGAGCGACGGATGGAGCAGGGCCAGTGCTTTCACCGTGCCTACCTCGGTTGCCGCGAGTTCGCCTGCGACTTCGAGCCGGCGAAGGCGAAGGAGCTCCCGATCAAGGAGACCCGAGACCTCGGGCTGATGCTCTACGACGTGATCTTCAAGGATGGCGCGAACAGGCCCCTCTTCTTCGAGGCAAGGCTCCAGGACGGCGTCCTCCTGACGGATCCTCGCGAGGTCCTGGAGCCAGCGCAGCGAGAGGAGTTGCACGCATGCTCGTACAAGCGCTAGCCGCCTACGCGGACACCTACCTGTCGACGCAACTCGCGGACCCCGCGTTCGAGGAGAAACGGGTCGGGTGGGTGATCGGGATCTACCCCGACGGGACGTTCGCCCAGCTCATCCGCCGTGCTCGTGAGGTCGCGCGGGGCAAGAAGACCTACCTCGAAGACTTGCCCCTGATCGTGCCCAAGTCACCCGTGAACCGGAACTCCGGCACCTATGCCCTGCCAGGCTGCGATGCGGTCGCCTACCTCGTGGGGCCCGGCGAGGCGTGGTCCAAGGAGAAGGATCCGGTCAAGAAGGAACGAGAGACCGCAAGGCAAGTAGCCCAGCACGCGGACTTCGTCTCCAAGGTCACCGCGATCGCCAGCGATCTGAAGGCCCCAGCGTGGGTCGCTGCGGCGCGCTTCTTCAAGAATGCCGTGGAGGTCGGGAAGGCCCGGGCCGCACTGGAGGAAGAGAAGATCAAGGCCGGAAGCATCACGATGAGCTTGGTTCCGCGGGAGGCCGGTGCGGGGTCGGCACCCACGCTGATTGAGGACGCGGCGTTTCACGCCTGGTGGCGTGGGCGGTACGGAACGGACTCTGGTGGGCGCATCGACCCGACCTCCTCGGCGATGTGCCTGATCTCGGGGCATGTTGGGCCGGTCGCGGACACGCACGACAAGATCAAGGGTGTCTCCTCGCTCGGTGGCCAGGCGTCCGGTGTGGCACTTATGTCTTTCGATAAGAGCGCGTTCGAGTCGTATGGATGGAAGAAAAACGCAAACAGCCCGGTGAGCCCGGACCGTGCGTCCGCCTACGTCCTGGCCCTGAACGACCTTCTCCATGCGGGTCCCCATCGGCGCGGCGCCACCGCTGACAAGCTCGTCACGACTCGGAAAGACGTGGCGGGAACCGGGTTTCTCTTCTGGTCTGCCCGACCCACGGACGATGACTTGCTTGCGCTCATCATGGAGCCGAACGAGGACTCGGTGCGCTCGCTCCTCGACTCGGTCCGATCAGGCCACGCGCCCGATGATCTCGAAGAGAGCGAGGTGTTCCTCCTCGCCGTGGCCGGGAATGGCGGACGTCTGGTCGTTCGCCACTGGTCGCACGATTCGCTCGCGAACATGCGCCGTCGGATCGCCGACTGGTTCAAGCAGCTTCGTATCGCCGATGTTCTAGCGCAGGGTGCAATCGCCGACGGGTTCCCGCTTTGGCGGCTGGTTCTCGCGACGGAGCGGGAGGACGCCAAGGTCATGAAAGCCCCGCCGATCCGCGGCTTGGAGCTGATCCGGCGCGCGTTCGAAGGTGCCCCCCTCGGCCACTCGCTCCTCGCCGCGCTCCTTGCCCGTCTCCGTGTCGCGGACGGGACGGAACGACTCGCGTCGCATCGCGTCGCCCTCGTTCGGATGGCCGTCAACGACATTGCGACCCGCTCCGGGTCCGGAGAAGCCCCCATGACCGAAGCCCTTGACAGTTCCCTCAACAACCCTGCCTACCTCTGCGGGCGTCTCCTGGCCGTGTTCGGCTCGCTCCAGTACGCCGCGCAGGGCGACGTCGGCGTGACGGTGGTCGATCGCTATTACGCGCTTGCCTCGACAAATCCCACCGTGGCCTTCCCGAAGATCGAGCAGCTCGGCCAGCACCACCTCAAGAAGCTGCGCCGCGACAACGGGGCCGCCGCCCATTCGATTGAGGGTCGGCTCGTGGAGCTCCACGCCTCGATCGCGCTGCACGGAGGCCGCTTCCCCGGACAGCTCAGCCTCGATGATCAGGGCCGGTTCGCGATCGGCTTCCACCACCAGAAGGCAGACGATCAGACGCGCATCGCAGAGCACAAGGCGAAGAAGCTGAGCGAGCAGGCGCACGCCTAAGAAGTCCCCCGACTGGCGGCTGCAGCCGCAAATGGAGAACCTGATGTCCGAAGACACGAAGAGCCCCGTCATCAGCAAGCGCACCGACTTCGTCCTCCTGTTCGACGTGAAGGATGGCAACCCGAACGGCGACCCCGACATGGCAAACTCGCCGCGGTTCGACCCCGAGACCTTCCAGGGCCTCGTGAGCGACGTCGCGCTGAAGCGGAAGATCCGCGACTGGGTGTTCGCGAAGGCGGGCGAGAGCGGGACGTTGAAGCCCGGCTACGACGTCTTCGTGCTCCAGGGGCACTCGCTCGAGAGCCGGCAGAAGATGGCCTTTGACGGAAGCGGTCTGACGAAGGGGGCGACCGACGCCAAAACGGTTGATTCGGCGCGGGCGTGGATGTGCGGGAACTTCTTCGACGTCCGCACCTTCGGCGCGGTCATGAGCACCACGGACTACAACTGCGGGCAGGTTCGTGGTGCGGCGCAGGTGACGTTCGCGCGGTCGTTCGATCGTGTCCTCACGACCGAGCACGCCATCACGCGCGTCGCGTATACCAAACAGGAGAAGCTCGAGTCGACGAGCGGCCGGACCGAGATGGGCAACAAGCACACGGTGGCGTACGGCCTCTACCTCGCGCATGGGTTCATCAACCCAAACCTCGCTCAACCACCGAATGGCACTGGCTTCACCGAGGAGGACCAGCGGCTGCTCTTCGACGCGCTCATCAACATGTGGGATCTCGACCGCTCGGCGGCGCGCGGTCTGATGGCCTGCCGTGGGCTCTATGCCTTCGAGCACGAGAGCAAGCTCGGCAACTTCCCCGCGCACAAGCTCTTCGAGCGCGTCAAGGTGCGGAGGAAGGAGGGCGTCGAGGCTCCCCGGTCGTTTGGCGACTACGTCGTTTCGCTCGACGAGGCGAACCTTCCGTCTGGGGTGACGATGAAGCGGATCTTCGAGTGACCGATCCGGCGGGGGCGCCGGGGATGGAGGAGGACGACCTGCTTCCGCTCTCGGCGCTGTCTCACCTGGTCTTCTGCGATCGGCGGGCGGCGCTCATCCACATCGAGCGGGTATGGGCCGATAACGCCTACACCGTCGAGGGCCAGCTTCTCCATGAGGCCGTCGATGAGAAGGCTCGCCGGCTGGAGGTCCGTCGCGAACTCATCATCGTGCGGGGCGTCCACTTGCGCGCCCTCGCGCTTGGCGTCGCCGGCATCGCCGACATCGTTGAGTTCCATCGCGACGACGACGGTGTGCCCCTACCCGAGCGCGCGGGCAGGTGGCGGCCCTTCCCCGTCGAGTACAAGCGCGGTGCCCCGAAGCCCGACGATAGCGACGTTGTCCAGATCTGCGGGCAGGCGCTCGCCCTCGAAGAGATGCTCGGCGTGGAAGTGCCGGAAGGAGCGATGTTCTACGGGAAGAACCGACGCCGCTTCCCCGTACGCTTCGACGAGCCCCTGCGCACGACGACGCGTGAGGCTGCAAGGCGGCTCCGTGCGCTGTTCGACTCGGGAGAGGTCCCCCTGCCGAGGTACTCGGCTCGGTGCGAGGGGTGCTCGCTCAAAGAGATCTGCCAGCCGACGTTCGATCGGGGATCGGGCACCCTCAGGAGCTACCTCGCGGGGCTCGGGAAGGTGAAGTGACATGCGGATGCACCTGAATGTCCTCTACGTCACCACCCAGGGCTCGGCGGTGCACAAGGAGGGCGAGACCCTCAGCGTCAAGGTCGAGAACGAAACACGGCTCCGGGTTCCCATCCACACCCTGGCGTCACTGATCGTTTTTGGGCAGGTCTGGGTTAGCCCGCAGGCCCTTGCACTGTGCGCGGAGAGCGGCGTCGCCATCTCGTTCCTGACCGAGCACGGACGCTTTCTCGCCCGGCTCGACGGCGCCGCCTCGGGCAACGTCCTCGTCCGTCGCACCCAGTATCGGTGGGCGGACGACGACACGCGCTCCGCCAAGGTCGCCCAGACGATCGTCCTGGCGAAACTGGCGAACTCGAGGACCGTGCTGCTCCGGGGCGCTCGCGACGCGACCGACGAGGGTCGGCGCGAGCAGCTC
>CAYYRT010000316.1:0-7227 GCA_964474055.1 uncultured Acidimicrobiaceae bacterium
GATCCGCGTGACCGCCTCGCGCTCGCCCTCCGAGACGCCGGCGGAGGCGACCTCGATCCGGTCCACCTTCAGGGACCCGAGGAGCGCCTCGGCGATGCTCACCTTCTCGGAGGTGGCGAACGAGACGTGGCGCGTCTGCTCACCGTCCCGCAGGGTGGTGTCGAGCAGCTCTACGTGATTCGACTTTGCCATGAAAACAGCGGCTGGGCCGCTACCTTGAGCCAATTCTCTTGCCGTAACGTAGCACCCCGCCCGGGCGATGGGGCGTCCACGGGCGCAGCCTCCTGCAGGGAGAAGCCGACGGGACCATCGGGTACGCACGCGCCACGGACCCTCCCGCATCCGAGGATCTCTCCGGACGAGGGCGGGGTAGGCTCTGAACCCTTGACATCCGACGCACCGACCGCGAACCGGGGGGGTGAGGCGTGCGAGTTCCGTCGCCGAAAAAGGCGCGAGCGGTAGCAGTGGGCAACACCTTGCTGGCGCTTGGATCGAGTGCGTTCCTCCTCGTTCCTGACCCGGTCCCCGCGTGGGCGCAGCAGCCGAACGGCCCGGCTTCTTCCCCACCCGGCGTGGAGGCGGCCCCCTTGGCCGGGGTCACCCGGATCGCCCCTGAGTCCTCGAGCGTCCACTCCCTTCGAGCGGTTCCCCTGCAGGGCGCCGAGCCGGTCCTCGACGGTCGCCTGGATGATCCTGCGTGGCAGCGGGCGGCACGCACCTCGGACTTCGTGCAGTTCGAGCCGGACGAGGGCGGCGCGCCGACCCAACCGACCGAGGCCTGGGTACTCTACGGCGAGGACGCCCTCTGGGTCGCGATCCGCGCGCACGACTCCGCGCCCGACAGCATCGTCGGACAGCTCACCCGACGGGATGAGGACTCTTACTCCGACGAGCTCCAGGTCGCGGTGGACAGCTATTTCGACCGGCGTACCGCGTTCCTGTTCGGCGTGAACCCGGCCGGCGTCCGGAAGGACGTCTACCTCTTCGAGGATACGCAGGAGGATCCCTCCTGGGACCCGGTCTGGGAGGTCGCCACGGAGGTGGACGACGGCGGATGGAATGCGGAGTTCCGCATTCCCTATGGACAGCTCCGGTTCGCCAGCTCCCAGGAACAGACCTGGGGTTTCAATGTTCTACGCAAGATCGGGCGCTACGAGGAGACCTCCACCTGGGCTCCGCTCTCCCAGCAGGAGTCGGCGATGGTGTCGCGGTTCGGGAGGCTCGAGGGCCTGACGGATATCGATGCGTCCAGCCGCCTCGAGATCGAGCCGTACAGCATGGCCCGAGCGGAGAGAGCGCCCGGGGACCCGGCCGATCCCTTCTACGAGTCCACAGACTTCCTCGCGAGCGTGGGAGCCGACATCGAGTATGGGGTTACGAATAACCTCACGCTCAACCTGACGATCAACCCGGATTTCGGGCAGGTGGAGGCCGACCCTGGCGAGGTCAATCTCACCGCCTTCGAAACCTACTTCCCCGAGAAGCGGCCGTTCTTTCTGGAAGGGAGGAACGTCTTCGACTTCGGGATTGGGGGTGGAGGGTTCAACGAGTACCTCTTCTACTCGCGGAGGATCGGCCGTCCGCCCCAGGGGAGAGTGGACGCCGCCGGTGGCTACGCCGAGGTCCCGGACAACTCAACGATCCTGGGCGCCCTCAAGCTGTCTGGGAAGACAGAGTCCGGGTGGTCGATCGGAGTCTTGAACGCACTGACTTCACAGGAGGACGCTCGCATCGCGATTGGTACGGGTGATCAGTTGGAGGATCCGGTCGAGCCCCTGACAAGCTACTCTGCGGGGCGGATCCAGAAGGACTTCCGTGAGGGCTGGAGTGCGCTTGGCGCTATCGGAACAGTTACGGCCCGTGATGTCGACGTGGCGGACGACCTCCTGCTCCACCGTTCCGCCCTCTCGGCCGGCGTCGACTTCCGCCACCGCTTCGGCGCGTCCGGGGACTATCAGATCCAGGGTTACGCCCTGGGGAGCTGGGTCAACGGATCTAAGGAGGCGGTGGCGAAGACCCAGAGGTCGCCGATCCACTACTTCCATCGGCCCGATGCGTCGCACGTGGACCTCGATCCGACGAAAACGTCACTCGGAGGGTGGGCGGGGACGCTCCGCTTGGCCAAGATCGGAGGAGGGTCCTGGCGCAGCTCCGTGTTCATCGAGACTCGCTCGCCGGGCTTCGAGGTGAACGACATCGGGTTCCAGACGAAAACCGACTACTGGGTCACAGGCGGCTCACTGGGATATCAGATGACCCAACCCGGTGAGCACTTCCGGCGTTGGGACGTCAACTTCAGCGGCCAAGCTGTGCACACCTACGGGAACGAGCTCGCGCGACTCGCGCCTTCGCTCAGCGGGAGCGTGATGCTCCAAAACCTGTGGGGGGCGAACTTGCGCGTGCAGCGGATGGAGCCCGCGCGTTCCACGAGCCTGCTCAGAGGCGGTCCGGGCGTCCGGACCGAGGGGAACTGGAGCGTGTCCGGCGGCGTGAACACAGATACCCGGCGAGCTGTGCAAGGGGGGGTCAACTGGAGCTGGTCGGTGACCCCCGAGAACGACTCGAGACAGGTGCAGCTTGGCACGAACATCGAATGGAGGCCGTCGAGCAGTTCGAACGTGAGCCTCGGGCCCTTCATTCACTGGAACACGGACGACCGGCAGTGGCTGGGTCGGATCGAGGCGGATGGACCGCACTATCTCTTCGGCCGCCTTGAGCAGAGAACCGCGGGGCTGACAACTCGCCTCGCGATGTCGTTCACTCCGGACCTCTCCCTGCAAGTGTACGCGCAGCCCTTCATGAGCGCGGGATCGTACACCGATTTCAAGGAGATCGCGAATCCGAGGGCCGGGACCTACGAGGACCGGTACCACCTACTGAACGTTTCCCCAACTGGCGGCCGCTACGAGGCGGATTTGGACGGGGACGGCACGCCGGAGGCGTTCGATGATCCCGACTTCAACTCGCTCCAGTTCCGGTCGAACGTCGTGCTCCGCTGGGAATACCGCCCCGGCTCGACCCTCTTCCTGGTCTGGTCCCAGGAGAGAAATGGGCACGGGACCCCGGGGGCGTTCGCGTTCGGAGAGGACGTAGGCCACCTCTTCGCGATCCAGCCGACGAATGTGCTCATGGTCAAGATGAGCTATTGGTTCAGTCCCTGACCTCATACCGCCACGTCGCGATCCGGCGCGAGTTTCCCGGCCTAGTGATGCAGGCGGTCACCGAGAGCTACCACTCGGGACCGGGCAAGGTCCGGGCGCACTTCGCGATCGCGCGCTAGAATAGCATAGAATAGATAGGTTGCGACCCGCCTTCGCCCCTGCGGGAGCGGCGACTCACTCAAGGACCTCTCCTGGCCGGACGCTGCACCGATGACTACCCCATGCCGCCTGGCGACGCGCTTCATAGTCGCATCGCTCGCCGCGTCGGCTCCCGTCTCCGCCCAGGTCGCGGGAGGCGAGCATCCCGGGGCGGCGGTCTATCGCGAGGATTGTGCCTCGTGCCACAACGGTGGCGAGGCACGGGCTCCAAGTCTGCCCATTCTCCAGTCGATGAGCGCCGCCGACCTTCGGTACGCGCTGACGGAGGGCACGATGGCGCGTCAGGGCTCGACGCTCTCGGCAGAGCAGCGATCGTCGATCATCGACTATCTGGCGGCTCCCGAGGTCGAGCACGAGGAATGGATCGCGTCGATCCGGTGCGACGCGTCCCGCCGAGAGGTCGACGTGATGCCGAGCGGCGGGATGCGCCGCTTCGGCATCGAGGTCACCTCGCCACGCATGATTTCTGCGGCGGCGTCGGGGCTCACGACCGACGACTTGGGCGATCTCGAGGTGGCCTGGGCGATCGCGTTTCCGGGCGTGACCGGCCTACGCGCGTCCCCGGTGGTCGTCGGATCGACTCTGTTCTACTCGGCGGTCAATACGAGCAAGGTGCTTGCCCTCGACGCCGAAACAGGCTGTATCAAGTGGGTCTACGACTCACCGACGCCGCTCCGGTCGGGGATCGTGGTCGACGAGCTGCATGGTCGGCATACGCTCTACTTCGGCGATGCCCGTGGGCAGGTGCACGCCGTCGATGCAAGAACCGGAGCGGGGGTCTGGGTCGCGAACGCGCGGGTCGATGAAGGGAGCGGGAACATCACCGGCTCGGTGGTCGTGCACGACGGCAGGGTCATCGTCCCGCTCTCAGCGTCGGGCGTCAGCACGGGCGCCGATCCCGAGTTCGAGTGCTGCGTGGGGAGGGGAGCAGTGGCCGCACTCGACGCGAACACAGGTGAGCGGCTGTGGTCGTACGTGACGATGGAGCGTGCTGGCTACACGGGTGCCGTGAGCTCAGTCGGCACGAGGCTTCGCGGACCATCCGGGGCGCCCATTTGGTCGACCCCGACGATCGACGCCGAACGGGGCTCGGTGTACGTGACGACCGGGGAGAACACGTCGCTGCCGGCGACCATGACGAGCGACGCCGTCATCGCGCTCGACCTCGAGACCGGGCGGCCGATCTGGGTCTTCCAGGGAACCCCCCGGGACGTCTGGCACATGGGCTGCACGCGCAGCAGCCCCAACTGCCCGAGCCCGGATGAGAGCATTCGGAAGGACTGGGACTTCGGCGGCTCAGCGATTCTGGCGTCGCTGCCGGACGGACGGGACATGCTGCTGGCGGGCCAGAAGTCCGGACATCTGTGGGCTATCGATCCGGAGGACGGCCAGCTCATCTGGGCCCACCGGCGCGGGCAGGGCGGCGCCCTCGGAGGCAACCACTGGGGGATCGCGATGGACGGCGAGCGAGTCTTCCTCACCATCAGCGACCCGGGCGCCGGTGAAGACCGCGTCCCGGGGATCTACGCCTTCGACATCGTGACGGGGGTGCCGGTGTGGGAGCACCGGCTCTCGCCGGACTGCTCGGGTGACCGACGCCAGCGCGTGCCGCAGTGTGCAGCCCGTTATGGCTTGTCCGCCACTCCGCTCGTCGTCGACCAGGCGGTCGTGACCGGGGGCCTGGACGGCCGAGTGCACGTCTTCGACGCGAAGACCGGCGAAGTGCTCTTCCGCTACGACACCGCGCGGCCGTTCGAGACGATCAACGGCGTGGAGGGACACGGTGGATCGATCGACGCCCACTCGATCGGTGCTGGCGCGGGCATGCTCTTCATCGGATCCGGATATGGTTCCTTCTCGCAGATGCCGGGTAACGTGCTGCTAGCCCTCCGGCCCCGTCGGGCACCCGCCTGAGCGCAGCGTTGCGTACTCCCGCGCGTCGAAGACCGCAGTCCCTGCAAACGTCTCCCTGTACGTGTTGCAGAGGTTCTCCTGGCTCGAGAAGTCCTCGGTCATGAATTCGGCCTTGATGCTCTCGATCGTCATCTCGTCGCTCGACATGCGGATGCCTCCGTCGTTGTCCGAGTCGAGGATGATCATCCTCGGGGTGCCGTCCCCCATCTGCCACCGCTGCCACTCGGGTAGGCTTCCGTCGCGCCCGCGCCCGGGATCGCCGGTGTAGGCGAAGTTCGCCCAGTAGGACATCATCGCCTGCGAGAGCCGGTCGCGGCCGGGGTTGGTGGTTGGATCGTACAGCCGCTCAGGGTTCACGAAGCCGATATCCCAGTTCCCGAAGACGAACGCCATCTCGGTCGAATGCGCGGCGCCTATGGCGATCGACATGTCGAGCCCATCCGCCGTCGTCGCCTGCTCGTCCCAGTCGAACCTGTACGCGAAGACCGGAGGAGCCTGCGCGGGAGACATGATGCGGGCTAGGTCGTCGACGCCGCGCAGCTTGACGCGGTGCGACGGATACTTGCTGACCCTGACGTACTCGTCCGGGTCGCTCCGGATGACGTCGGCCCACTGACCATACATGTAAATGCGGCGCTCATCCCGGTTGGTGCCGAGGATGATCGGCACTCGGTTGTAATTGCCGCTGGCGAGCTGCTCGATGGGGTCCTGCTCCAAGAAGACGGCTCCGTCCCTGAACTTCTTGGGCGCGGGATAGTTGCGCGAACCCTCGGGATTGTAGAGGCGGAGGAAATCGGGAGCGGGCTGCGCGTAGAGCCGCGTCCGGACCTCAGCATCGCTCATCGCCTCCTGCAGCGTCTTCGCCTCGTCCCGGTCCGCGGCGCGGCCGTCACGGACGAGGATCATGTTCACGATCTCTCGGGAGCTGTGGAGGTGGCCCGGCTCCTCGTCGTCCACGTAGTGGACACCGTCCGCTACGGTCGTCGTTCCGACACCGCCACTCTCGACGATCGCGCGGTGGAAGAGCCCTCGTCCCAATGGCGACGTGACCAGGCTCATCACGTTCCCGCCGCCCGCGGATTCCCCGAAGATCGTGACGTTGTCCCGATCCCCTCCGAACGCGGTGATGTTGTCGCGCACCCACTCGAGCCCCAGCACCGTGTCGAGCGTGCCCCAGTTGCCGCTTGCCGCCGCACCCTTCGCACCCTCGTCTACGATGGCGGGGTGGAGGAACCAGCCCAGCGCGCCGAGGCGGTAGTTCACCGTGACGACCACGACCTTCTGCGACTCTGCGAGATTGGCGGCATCGTAGTCGCCAGCGTACCCGCTGTTGTTGCCCCCTCCGAAGATCCAGTACATGACGGGCAGCGGTCCGATGTCGGACGCGTCACTTGGCGCGTAGACGCTCAGGTGGAGACAGTCCTCGCTGCCCACGAGGCCGTCGCCGTCGGGGTCCGGGATGCCGGCGGTCAGCCCCGACGCGAACTGCACGCACGGCTGGATGACGTCGACGGCGCGGTAGACGCCCTGCCAGGGCTCTGCCGGCCGCGGCGGCTTCCATCGCAGCTCCCCCACGGGCGGCTCCGCGTAGGGGATGTTGCGCCACGCGTGGCTGCCGTCGGCTTGGACGACGCCGGTGAGCTCACCCTGCGTGATGGTGCGCAGCATGGGATCCGCGTCCCGCGGAGCGCACGCAGCCATCACGACCGAGGTCGCTACTGATGCCAAGACCGCCCGTACCCAAGTCGCTGAGAGAAAATACGGCATCGTTCGCTCCATTCCGTGGTGGAGTCGTTGCTCCCGGGGATCGTCGCCTCGGCCACCTCGATCGAGCGCATCCGACTGAACTCTCGACAGCGATGAACCTCTGCGCCGTATCACCCGCCGTCAACCGCACCCCGTGGCGCCGCCGGAAGCCCCCTCGTACGTTCGATTCGTCGCACTCGAACGCACTACCCTCAGGAGGTATCGAGCCATGCGCGTCATGCCTGTC
>CAYYRT010000317.1:0-6922 GCA_964474055.1 uncultured Acidimicrobiaceae bacterium
TCGGGTTGGTGAGGCGGCTGCTCGCCGCCTGCTCTTGATGCTGACGTTATGCTACCCTGTTGCCCATTTATCGGTCAACCCGCCCGGTCCTCACGGACGCACAACCGCAGAGGAGGCTCCCACATGAGCGCGGACTCCAGCCACCCGTTGGTCGATCTGACTGGTCATGTTGCCCTCGTGACCGGAGGAGGCAGAGGGCTCGGCCGCGCATTTGCAATTGCCCTCGCAAAGGCAGGGGCACACGTAGCCGTGACGGCACGCACGGCCGAGCCCTTGGCGGAGACCGTGGAAATGGTCGAGCGCGCCGGTGGGCGAGCGCTGGCGATTCCCGGCGATGTGTCCGCGCCAGATGCCGTCGCCCATGTCGTGAGGACCGCTGAGTCGCAACTCGGGATGGTCGACATACTAGTCAACAATGCCGGCGCCGTGGGTCCCCTCGGCTACGATTGGGAGGTTGATCTCGAAGACTGGTGGCGTACGTTCGAGATCAACGTGCGCGGGCCCTTCTTGTATGCCCGGGCCGTATTGCCAGGAATGGTCAAGCGCCAACGGGGACGGATCGTCAACATCTCCACCGGCGCCGGGTTCGGTCGACTCCCACAGATGGATGCTTACTGCGCCACGAAAGCAGCATTGACGCAATGGACGAAGTGCCTGGCTGCGGACATCCAGGCACATGGAGTGACAGTGTTCGCGTTCCATCCCGGGATGGTCCGCACGTCCATGCTTGACTATCTCACCTCCCCCGACGTCCCGAATGCGGTCCAGGCCTTGTTTCATTCCTTGTTGAGTCAGGGACGAGACGTGCCGATCGAACGGAGCGCACAGATGCTGCTATTTCTGGTCTCGGGAAAAGCTGACGCGTTGTCAGGCCGCTTCATACGTGCGCAGGACAATGAGGAGGAGTTGGTGCGTCGTGCGGAGGAGATCCGCCGAGATGACCTGCACGTCGTTACCTTGCGGACATAATCACGATTGATTCACGCGTAGCCCCTGGTTTTGCCATCGCGTCGAGGGTATCCCGGTGCCGGCCGGGGACGGGCAGTGGAGGTGCGGGGAGCGCGGCTAGTGCCTTCGCTAGATCGGGGAACCGGCCGGTGAAATCCTTGCCCTGCCGACTGATGATGGTTACGGCGCCGTCCTCCTTCTGGGCGACAATGCGGTAGCCGTCCACCTTCTCCTCGTAAACCCAGCCCTTGTGGTGGAAGGGCTGCGCGACGAGGGTGGGCTGCATGAGCGTAACGGTGGGGAGGGTCACACCTTTATTTTACCGTGCGCGGCAAGATCGTGCAGGCCGCCACCAGTTCCTATGGACAGCGGCCGAGCACTTCGCGCGCGGCGCGGAGCGACGCCCCGACCATCATCGTTAGATGGGGCACGGGGAGGGTATTGTCGTAGTCACACTTGTTGCGCCAGTCCCGAAGTAGGTCGAGGTGGCTCGCAATCGTAGGCTCGTTCTGACCGCGGAAGTGCTGCCGGAGGTTGCGATGGTCTTCGGCGATGCCTTGAGGCACAAAATTCTGGTTGGCGACCGCATAGTTTCGCGCGTGGCAGAACGCCGCATAGTACGCACGGCTGACGATGGTGCGCGAGGTCGCTTCTGGCGTGTACGGGCGCGCGACCCCGTTCAAGCTGTCAGCGAGGTTGAGGTATTCGCGCCAGTCAAAGGGCAACGCGGGTCTCCGGCGGGCGAAAATACGTGGTGACGAGAATCCATCCGGGAGCCCTATGCGTCTCGATCTGCCGCACGACCTCTTCCTGAAGCGACGCCAAGAGGTCGAGAATGCGGTCGTCGTAGTCGTTCTGGCGAATCTCAAGAGTCAAATACTCATCGTCAATTTCGGGGTCCTGGTTGACGCTCAGCACTGCCTCGTCGACGCGTTGCCGTAGTGTTCGAACAATGGTGCCGAGTGCGGGCATGAGGCGAGGATGCCGGAGGAGGTAGCGCACGACGGCCGCGCGCCGAGTCGAAGTCACCCGGACCTCGTTCGTCAGCTCCGAGAGCCATAGGTTGATCACGAACTCGCGGAAGAATTGCCGGAGAGCCGTGGCGTGAGACTCAGCAAAATCGACCACGAGCGCCGCATATTCGCCCTTCGACACCGAGCTCTCGTCGGAGCTCCCCGGCGTCGCGACAAGCTGAGATGACAGGGCGTTGAACCGCTCATAATTGTGCCGCAGGCTCGTCGGTCGCGGCAGGAGCGCATCGGCGACGTGGCTCATCGGAACAACTCCCGAGCTCGCTCCGTCATGCTTGAGAAGAACACTTCGTTTTTGTACTGCCGCATCCGCTCAAGCGTGTCCCACACCTCGGGGCCGCTCGGCGCAAGCCGCTCGCCGGACACGATGTCGATGTCGAAGATGAGGGGTACCCGCTGCGGCTGCCCCTTGAGGCCCAGGACCGGTTGTATCGTCTCCGTCACGATGGCGGTCAAGCCACGCGCCGGATCGGGAATCTCGAGTCGCATGAAGAAATTGCTGAGTCCCTGGGGGAGGCCCGGGGCGATCTCGGGGGCCATCTTCACGTAGTCTCTGAAATCGGAGAACGGCAGCGGCAACTCGATGCGATTCACGTAGCGCAACCCGAGGCGTCCGACGGCATCCGGTTGGAACACGGTGACGTAGAGCTCCCACAGCGGCCGCGCTTCGTCTCGAAAGGCCGGCCACGCCTCATACGGCTTCAACCAATTTAGAGTGAAGCCGTTTTGGCGCACCTGCGCCATCCGTTGCCCCGTGGGGGACTTGAAGATGAACCCCGGAGGGCCGGGCCGAAGCCCTTGTCGTGGTCCCCCCTCGACGATTTGAAAATCAAACTCCCACGTGATGTGCGGCGCAACATCGGGGTAGCGGTCGCGGATGTGCTCGTGGAATGCCGCGAGGCGCGGCCCGTCGGGCGGATGCGTAAACCTGACCTGGATATCGAGCACCGCTTCCACGATGGGCGCATTCGGAAAGCGGGGCCAATCCGTCACCGAGGCCGCTTCGGTAGCGTTCGCGGCAGTCATTCCGGCCCCATACTACTGTACCCCTTGGTTGAACGGGAAATCGCCAGACGGGAGTTTGTCTTCAGGTTCTACGAAGGGTCTGGGTACCCCAAGGTTGGGCGGCCGCTGCTGTCGCTTGTAGCATTCCACATGGACGTCTCCCTCTTCGTCGTGACAGCGCGGCTCCCACGCCTCACTCGATCACCTGATCCGCCCGCTGCAGGAGCGACGGCGGGATCTTGAGGCCGAGGGCCTTCGCAGTCTTGAGGTTGATTACCAGTTCGAACTTCCTGGGCTGCTCGATGGGGAGATCGGCGGGTTTGGCACCCTTGAGGATTCTGGCCACGTAGGGGGCGGCCCGCCGATACCCGTCCGCGAAGCTTGGCCCGTAAGCCAGGAGCCCGCCGGCCTCGACAAACTGACTCACCCCGAACACCGCCGGCAGACGGCGCTGGCCCGCATGGTCAATGACTCGCGCTCGGTGGTTGATGAGCATCGTGTCCGTGAGAACGATGAGGGCGTCGGCCCGCTCCATCTTGGTCGCCGTGAAGGCGCTATCGATCTCACGGAGGTCCCGTGCCCACAAGGGTTGAAGCCGGACCCCTAGTGTTCGGGCCGCGTCCTGCGCCTGTCGCTCCAGCGATGCGTTGGCGGGATTGGCCGGATTCCCGAGAAGGGCCACCCGGGAGACCGTGGGAAGGACTTCCTTGAGTAGCTCTAGCTGCTTTCCGACCAGGTCGGGCAGCATATTGGAGACCCCGGTGATGTTTCCTCCCGGGCGGGCGAGACTGGCGACGAATCCAGTCCCCACAGGATCACCGACTGCCGCCATGACGATGGGGATCGTCGCAGTCGCCTGCTTTGCTGCCTGGATCGCGTTCGGACCAGCTGCCACAATGATATTCACATTGAGACGGACCAGCTCGGCCGCGAGCCCGGGGAGCCGCTCGTACTGTCCCTCTGCCCACCGGAACTCAATGGCGATGTTCCGACCTTCCACATAGCCCAACTCGCGGAGGCCCTCCTGGAAGGCCCGAATGTAGGGGGGGACTCGGGGGTCAGAAAGAGAGGCCGGGGCGAGAAAACCTATGCGGGGGAGACTCGCCGCCTGCTGCGCCTCGGCGGCGAGCGGCGCGGCGAGGAGGCCGCTTGTGATCACACCAAGGAAGGTCCGTCGCTCCATCACTCGATGCCCTGGTCCGCCCGTAGAAACAGCGACGACCGCATAGTTTGGGCCTAGCGCCGGCGCCTTCTCTTCGGCTTAGCCTTTGACGCCCGGTTGGTTGCTGGTTTCCGTGCTGCGGGAGGTGCCGCTGCGGATTTCCTCACATCAACCACGACATCATGCCACCAGTGCTCAGCTGGTCCGCTCTCTAACCCGTCGAGCCGCCCGCGCGTCGCTGCGAATTGCCGGTCGTGGTGCCAAGCCTCCCAGTCCGCGCGCGTCTTCCACGTGCCGACGATCACTCGCCTGTCTGGCTTATCGGATTGCCGGAGGAGCTGGCCTCCCACCCAACCCAGCCGCTTCTTCGCGGCCGACAGACGCGTGCGCATCGCAGCATCCCACTCACGCCCAACCCCTTCTTTCAGGTGTACATGCGTGACGATAGTCATCATTCGAGTTGGCCCTCCTCGGACCCAAGTCGAGCGTGATTCTCTCGGTTTCACTAGATTACCTCGTCCGCCCGCTGCAGGAGCGACTGGGGATCGTGAGCCCGATCGCCTTGGCGGTGAGGTTGATGGCCGGCTCGAACGTCCTGAGCCGCTCCAACGCACCCTTCATGTTCGGTGACGTTCAAGAAGGTCCTCTACCGCTGCGACAAAGTCATGTACCTTGATCGGCTTGCCTTGGGACGCGTCGAACCCGGCGTCCATGATCTTCCGCCGGTCCTCGCTCATCACCGACGCGGTCATGGCCATGACGGGGATCCCCCGAGTGGTCGGCTCCGCGCGGAGCCGCCGGAGTACCTCGATCCCGTCGATGCCGGGGAGCCGAATGTCCATCAGGACCAGGCTCGGACGTCGCTCTTGGGCGAGGCGGATGCCGCCCTCTCCCGTCTCACTTTCAATGACTGCATAGCCCTTGAACGTCAACACGTCCCGGACGAGCTTCCGGTTCTTGTCGTTATCCTCGACGATGAGAATCAGCTCGCCGGCCATGGTCTCACCGGGAGCGTGAACGTGAAGGTCGACCCGCGACCGACCTCGCTCTGCACCCAGATTCTGCCACCATGGAGCTCGACGAACTTCCGGGAGAGGGCCAGCCCGAGCCCTGTGCCTTCCGCTTTCCTCTCCGCGGCGCCCACTTGCCGGAACTCTTCGAACACGGCCTCCTGATCCGCCGGCGCGATGCCGATGCCCGTATCGGTGACAGACACCTCCGCCACCTCGCCGGCCAGCCGGCCGCCGACGTCGATCCGCCCGCCTTCGGGGGTGAACTTCAGGGCGTTGGAGAGGAGGTTCAAGAGAACCTGCTTCACCTTCCGCTCGTCGCCGCGGATCAGCCCGAGCCGCTCATCGATGGTGCTCCCGAGCGTGATACCGCGTCGGCTCGCCCGCTCCCGCACTAGGATCAGGGCGTTCTCGATGACGCCCGGCAGATCGAAGTCCGCCGGCTCCAGCTCCATATGCCCCGCCTCGATCTTCGAGAGATCGAGGATGTCGTTGATCAGGGACAGCAGGTGCCGTCCCGACTCCAGAATATCCTGCAGATATTCCGCCTGCTTGTCGTTGACGTCGCCGAACATCTTCTCGGCGAGCACCTCCGAGAACCCGATGATGGCGTTGAGCGGCGTGCGCAACTCGTGGCTCATGTTGGCGAGGAACTCCGACTTGTGGCGGCTGGCCGCCTCGAGCTGCCGGCTCTTGTTCGCGATCTCCCGGAAGAGGCGGGCGTTCTGGATGGCCAAGGCGGACTGGGTGGCGAACGTTTTCAGGACGTCCACGACTTCCGCAGGGAACTCGCCTGGCACCTTCCGGTTGAAGGATAGGCTGCCGATGATCTGGTCCTCGCGGAGCAGGGGCACGGAGAGGAGCGCTCGGTATCCGAACCGGATGAGGGTGTCCCGCACGCTGCTCTGATAGGCCCCGGGCTGGGTGATGTCGGGGATCTGAATGGGCTCGCGCATCTCGGCCGCCCGTCCCATGACCCCTTCGCCCTTCCGAAGGGGTGCTGCCCGGAGGGCCTCGATGAACTCCGCGTCGGAGTTGTAGGTGGCGCGCAGGTCGAACTGCTCGGCGACCTTGTCGTACTCGTAGATCGAGCAGCCGCCGGCGCCGGCAAGCTGGCTGGCGCGGGATACGATTGTGTTGAGCACCGTGTCGAGATCGAGGGTCGAGCTGAGGGCCTGGCTGACCTCGCCCAGCGCCTGCAGCTCCTGGACCGAGCGGGTGAGCTCGGCCGTGCGGGCTTGCAGCTCGCTCAGCAGGCGGGCGTTCTCTATCGCGATCACCGCTTGGTCAGCGAAGGTCTTGAGTAACGCGATCTCGTCGTCGGTGAACCCACCAGGCTCGCGGCGGTTCACGCTGATCGTACCGATCGCTTCGTCGTGACGGAGCATCGGGACGACGACGAGGCTCTGGTAGCCACGGGCGCGAGCGGCCGCCTGCGCTCGTTCGGGAATCCGGGAATCGGTGTAGGCGGCCGCGATATTGAACGGCACGCGAGCGCGAACGGTCTGGGGGTGTGGACCGTCGTATCCAAGGGGCTGTGGAAACGCCGCTCTCACGGCGGTTTCGCCGGCGTGGTCGGTGCTTGTGAGCGCGACGAGCTCGATTTGCTCGCCCGCAACCCGGGTCAGCGCGCCGGCGTACGCTTGCAGCAACCGGACCGCGCTGGCTAGGATCGCATCGAACACCGGCTGGACGTCCGTCTGCGAGCGGCTGATGACGCGCAGGATGTCGCTCGTCGCCGTCTGCGTGTCCAGCGCCGTGGTCAG
>CAYYRT010000318.1:0-4809 GCA_964474055.1 uncultured Acidimicrobiaceae bacterium
CGGGCGCCGTCTCTCGCTGCCGAAACCAGCGCGACTCCAATGCCTCTTCGCCGAGCATGAGAAGCAACCATGACGTCCTGGATCCAGGCGTGGACCAGGCCGTCCCAGATCACGTTCACAAACCCGATGAGAGGTTCGCCCCGGCGAGCGGTCACCCATCCAAGGCTGTGTTTGGCAACAAGCTGTTCCCAATTCCACTCCGACTCGGAATAGACCCGCGTTTCGAAAGCGTCGGCATGGAGTTCATTGACCTCGCGGTTTGTGAACGCACCACGCCACTCCAGATCGACTGCGCCCCGCTCAGACACCGGCGAACCATAACTACCTAAGGGAACCTCGAGGTTCCGATTAGCGTCGAATAGCTGATGCTGAAGCGGCTGCTAGCAATCGCCCTCGTTGCCTGTGTGCTGGTCGTGACGCGAGCTGGCGAAGCCTCCGCCTGTTCGTGTGCATCGCTCCAGCCGGCGGATGCGCTAGCCGACTTCGACGCTGCTTTCGTGGGAACCCTGGTCGACTCTCCTTCGCCAATGGCTGGTGACCAGAGAGCGCCCTACACGTTTGAGGTCGAGAAGTGGGTCAAGGGCGACTTGGGCACCGAGGTGGTGGTCTTTGCGCCTAGCCAGGGCGCCGCCTGTGGTTTCGAAGCTCCCGTCGGCGAACGGGTTGGAGTCTTCGTGACGATCGAGGGCGAAACGCCCACCGGCAGCCTCTGCACAATGGTCGACCCCGACCTCCTATTGGCCGGGGACCTGCCGTTTGAGCTTGACGGCTCTGGACCGGCCCTATTCCTCGTGGCGGGTTACTCCGGAAGGGCCAGGCTGATGCTGCTGGATGCCGAGGGTGGCTTGTTAGCCATGGTTGGCAACGACGGTGAGAACCTCCACGGCCTGACGACTTGTCCAGGATCAGCCTTGTTCGTCGAAATGGTCAACGATCAACTAGTGGTGCGGAGCACGGCCGATCTCAGTGAGATTCGAAGGGTGGACCTTCACGGCCTTCCGTTTGAAGTCGGCGTCCCCCGGATCTGGTGTCGTGATCCTGCCGCCACCTCTCTCTGGCTCGCTACCGAAGAGTGGACCGAAGAGAACGGCACGGTTTATCAGGTGGTCGACGCCGACAACCTCGACGTGCCGATTCTGGAAGGCGAGTTTGGATGGCTCGACCTCGGGGTCGACTTCGCGGTGGCGGGGATCGGACCAACTGCCGAGACCATCGTGCGCATCGATCTCCAGTCCAAAGAGGCGACACTGCTCCACAAGATTCCTGTCGACCCTGGTGATTCGGAGCCAAGCGGGAGGGGTTGGGTCAATCCCGCTGGCGATCGGGTGATCATCGCCCAGTGGCGATATCGAGACGGTCTTGGTGGAAGCACAACCTTCTACCTCTACGACCTCACGACCGGCCAACCGATTTGGCAGAGCCCCGGTCTACCGACCTCTGACGGCATCGGTTGGGTGGACGACACGAAGTTCGTGGCGTACTCGTATCCGGACATGAATGTCGACCTGGTCGACAATCTGATGATCGACACCGAGACTCTCGAGATCACACACATAGCCGATCTGCCCGGGTACCGAACCCTGAGAACCGGTGACCAGCTGGTGGGAGTCACCGGCGCCACTCTCAATGTGATGTCGATTGCCACGGGCGAGTTGACCCCACTGCGAGTGATGCCCTCCGAGATTCATAGCCTTGCTGCGGTGCTCGATCAGACTGCAACGGTCGTCACGACCGCGCCCTCTGTTGTCACGACCACCACCTCTGCAGGCTCGCCGAAGGTCTCAGCACACCCAACGGATTCGAGGGCCCCTCTGCTGACGTGGCCAGGTCTGCTCGTTGCGCCGATCGTCCTCGGATCCATCGTCAGCCTGGTCCTTCTGCGCCAACGACGTCTGAGCCACAAATCCCGCTTTAGCGACCCAGACCCATCGTTTAACGATGGGTCTGGGTCATAAAAGCGCGGTTGGTGCCTAAGTGATCGAGACGATCACGATCACACAGGGCGCCGGCGGGATCTATGTCGCCGTACACGTGCAGCCGGGTGCCCGTCAGCCGAAAGTCGTCGGCGTCCACGACCGAGCTTTGAAGATCGCAGTGAGAGCCCGACCGGTCGACGGCGCCGCCAACGAGGCCGTGATCAAAGTGGTGGCCGGACTATTCGGCATCCCCTCAAGCGACGTCTCTGTCGCCGCCGGACATACCGCACGCCGCAAACGACTGTTCGCCAAGTCGATCAGCCCGAACGATGCCCGGTCGAGGATCCGGGCAGCTCTCGAAGCCGACTTGCTGTAGCGACCGCAACCGTCGAGAGTTCTCCGGTATGCCTTTTGATGTTGAGGCGCTGGCAGCAGAAACGTTGGTCGACCCCGAAGGTAACCCCCACCGACTCGGTGAGGTGTGGGCGAACCAGACTCACCTTGTTTTGTTTCTCCGGCACTTTGGCTGAATCACCTGCCGCGAGCGGGCCGGTCAGGTCCGCGACAGATACGAGGAGATTGTGGCGACCGGGGCAGGCGTCGTCGCCATCGGCACCGGCGGCAAGAGGTACGCACAGGCCTTCATCAAAGACGAGTCGGTGCCCTTCCCGGTGCTTCTTGACGAGGATGGCTCCGCCGCTGAGATCGTAGGGACGAAAACCATCAGCACCATGTCCCTGCTATCGCCCGCACAAGTCCGGGCGGGGACGCGGGCGCTCCTGGCCGGGAACGTGCAGCACAAGTACGGCAGGCGACCGAAGCAATTGGGCGCCAGCCTCATCATCGCTCCCAACGACGTCCTTCTGTACGAGGACTATGAGGACTTCGCCGGTGACCACGCCGACCTCGACCAGATCATCGCGGTCCTGTCTGGCGCTCACGGTTCTTGACCGTATCCGTTAGCGTCCCTGAGCATGGATGCCGGGCTCAGGGCTGACCTCGCTCAACGGACCGCCCAACTGAAAGACGAGGGACTGTTCAAGTCCGAGCGGGTAATCACTTCGCCGCAAGCGGCCCGAATCACCCTGGCCGACGGCCGCGAGGTGCTCAACTTCTGCGCCAACAACTATCTCGGCCTCGCCCACCACCCGACGCTGGAAGCTGCCGCGGCGGCAGCGATCAAACAACACGGATATGGAATGGCCTCAGTGCGCTTCATTTGCGGTACCCAGGAGGTCCACACCGAGTTGGAAACCGGTCTCTCCAGATTCCTCCGCATGGAGGACACCATTCTCTATTCGTCGTGTTTCGACGCCAACGGCGGTCTCTTCGAGACGTTGCTCGACGAGAGCGATGCCGTCATCTCCGATGCCCTCAACCACGCTTCGATCATCGACGGGATCCGACTCTCGAAAGCCCGCCGCTTTCGATACAACGACATGGCCGAATTGGAAACCTGTCTCAAAGAGGCGGCAGATGCCCGATACCGGCTCATTGCAACCGACGGAGTCTTTTCGATGGATGGGGTTATCGCCGATCTAGGCGCGATCTGCGACCTGGCCGAGCGTTACGACGCCATGGTGATGGTGGACGACTCCCACGCCGTGGGTTTCTTGGGTGAGCACGGCCGGGGAAGCCCCGAGGCGACCGGGACCGAAGGGAGGATCGACCTCCTCACCGGAACCCTCGGCAAGGCCCTCGGCGGTGCCAGCGGCGGCTACACCTCAGGGGCGAGCGAGGTCGTGGCGTGGCTGCGGCAACGCTCGCGCCCATATCTCTTCTCCAACAGTCTCGCCCCAGTGATTACCGCCACAACGATCACGGCTCTCGACCTCATTGCCGGGAGCGGAGATCTGCGCCGTCAACTCAAGGAGAACTCTGCGCAGTTTCGCCAGGCCATGGCCGGGGCCGGATTCGACCTCACAGGCAACGGACATCCGATCATCCCGGTAATGGTCGGTGACGCCCGCGTCGCCACCGAGATGGCCAACCGCCTGCTCGACGAGGGCATCTACGTCATCGGGTTCTCATTCCCGGTGGTGCCTCAAGGCAAAGCCCGGATCCGCACCCAGATGTCGGCGGCTCATACTTCCGCAGATGTCGACCAGGCCGTCTCCGCTTTTGTCAAAGTTGGCCGACAACTAGGGATAGTCCAATGAGGGCGCTGGTCAAGTCGCGCCCGGAACCGGGTTTATGGATGGAGGCGATTCCGACGCCCGAGCCCGGACCGCAAGACGTGTTGATCGAAGTTCACAAAACGTCGATCTGTGGAACCGACCTCCACATCTATCGGTGGGACGAGTGGGCGCAAAAGACCATCAGGGTCCCGATGACCATCGGCCATGAGTTCATGGGGACGATTGTCGATCTAGGCACGAGTGTTGAAGGTCTGCGCTTGGGTCAGCGGGTTTCGGGTGAAGGCCACATCACTTGTGGACATTGCCGCAATTGTCGGGCCGGACGCCGCAACTTCTGTCACAACCATCTCGGGTTGGGGGTGACTAGACCCGGCGCGTACTGCGAGTTCGTCAGCATTCCGGCCGCCAACGTCTTTCCCCTCCCCGATCACATCGACGACGACACGGCCGCCATTCTCGACCCGCTTGGCAATGCCACCCACACGGCCTTGAGCTTCGATCTGGTCGGTGAAGACGTGCTCATTACCGGGGCAGGGCCGATCGGGGTCATGGCAACTGCAATTGCCCGACATGTTGGCTCCCGCTTTGTGGTTGTCACCGACCTCACGGATTACCGGCTGGAGATGGCTCGCAAGATGGGAGCCAATCTGGCCGTTCGACCCGACGAAACCTCCCTCCGGGACGTGATGGCGGAGTTGGGAATGACCGAGGGTTTTGACGTCGGAATGGAGATGTCCGGCAGCGCCGCGGCGCTC
>CAYYRT010000319.1:0-4433 GCA_964474055.1 uncultured Acidimicrobiaceae bacterium
TCCTTGGGGCAGGCGGTCACGAAGTCGGTGACGGCGTGGAGCGAAGCCGCCTCGCGGATGCGCTGCTCGGACGGACGCTCCGTGAGCCCGCTGTCGTCCATCCAGATCCGACCGCCGCCCGCGCCGCAACAGAACGTATTCGCGCCGTTCCGCGGCATCTCCACGAGTTCCGCACCGATGGCGGCGAGCACCTCGCGAGGAGCCTCCATCACGTCGCTGTACCGGGCCAGGTAGCACGGGTCGTGGTACGTCACGCGCCGGGCCTGCGGCCGCGTCACGGTCAGATCGCCGCCCAGGAACAGCGCGGACAGGAGCTGGCTGTAGTGCCAGACCTCGTAGTCGCCGCCGAAGTCCGGGTACTCATGCTTGAGCGTATTGAGCGTATGTGGGTCGGTCGTCACGATCCGTCGGAACCGGGCCTTCGATAGCTGGCCGACGTTGTGCTCGGCCAGGACCTCGAACAGGCCTTCCTCACCGGCACGACGAACGTCATTGCCGGCGTTGCGTTCACCCTCGTACAGAATCCCGAAGTCGACGCCGGCCGTCTGGAAGACGCGCGCGACCAGACGGGTCGCCTCCTGCACCCGAACGTCGAACGAGGCGAAGTCCCCCACGAACCACAGCCAGTCGACGTCCTGCGTGCGGGCGTCGACGATCGGCGTGGGCAGGCCGTCCGTCCATTTCGCCCGGACCCGCGCCGACTGGCCGAACGAATTGCCCTGCTTGCCGAGGCTCGTGAAGGCGGTCTGGAGCCCCGGTTCCACGATCCCCTGGTCGACCAGCGAGCGGCGCATCGAGACGATCGTCGGGACGTGTTCGATGCCGACCGGGCAGGCCTCGACACAGGCGAGGCACGTCGTGCATGACCACAGGGTCTCGGCACTGATGAGGCCGCCCGCGAGCAGCCCGCCACCGGTCGCCCCGGGGCCCCCGTTCGTCCCGTCGGCACCATCCATCGCGGTGCTGCTCCCCGTGCCGTAGGCGCGATCGGAACGCTGCTCGCCCAGCGGCGCGAGGATCGCCCACTCCGCGTCCGCGTGTTGACGCAAGTCCAGGATGAGGTCGCGCGGCGACAGCGGCGCCCCGGAGGCCACCGCCGGACACGCCACATGACAACGACCGCATTTCGTGCACGAGTCGACGTCCAGCAGCTGCTTCCAGGTCATGTCCGCCAGGTCGCGCAGTCCGAGATGCCCGTCAGCCGGCGCGGCGCCGGTGGCCGCGAGGACCGGAAGACGCCGGCCCGCCAGAGGCGAACGCAGGGCCAGGTTGACCGGGTCGGCCAGGGTATGGATGGCCTTCGAGAACGGGAAGTAGGCGACGAACGCCAGCGCGATGAGGGCATGACCCCACCACATCACGTAGCGGATCGATTCGGCACCGGCGGCAGTGACGCCGAACACCCCGAAGATGCTGGCGACGACCCACCCGACCGGCGAAAAGACCTCGAACCACGGGAAATCGTGGGCGAGGATGCGGGCACCCTCGAGCACGAATCCGCTCACGCCGAGCGTCCACAGCCAGCCCAGGAATATCCAGTCGCCGGTCCGAAACCCGCCACGGTCGGTCGTGGCCGGGGCGATATCGACGCGCGTGTAATCCAGCTGTGGTGGGCGCCGCCACCGGCGCCACGCCATCGCGGCGATGCCCACAAGCATGGCCAGACCGAGGACGTCGAGGATGAGCGAGTAGACGATGTAGAAGGTGCCCCAGTAGAAACTGAGCTGCGGCGCAAAGATCCCGACGATGTCAGCCTCGATCGTCAGGATCACCGTGCCGATGAAGAGGACGATGAAGCCCCACATGATCGCCGCATGGAAGATGCCGGCGTATGGGTCGCGCTTTGCCACGGTCCGGTTGAGGGCGGTGCTCGCGAAGCTTCCGGTGACCCTCCGCGCGAAGCCCAGCGGCGAACCGATGACATCCTGCCGGCGGCCCAGGGCGTACTTGCGAAGCCTGACCCCGACGCCGACGAGGAAGATCAGGCTGACCAGCCCGGCCAGAACGTAGAACAGGACCTCACCGGCCGGGGGGACCCCCTCGAAGATCTCGCGGGTCACGTCCCGATCCTCCACCGGGGGCGGACCTCAGCCGAGCCGTGCGGTCAGGGCAGGCACGACCTCGAGCAGATCGGCGACGGCCCCGTAGTGAGCGACCGCGAAGATCGGCGCCCGGGCGTCCGAGTTGACCGCGATGATCAGCTCCGCGCCGCGCATGCCCTCCAGGTGCTCGGGCGCGCCGCTGATGCCCAGGGCGAGGTAGACCTTTGGCTTCACCCTGAGGCCGGACTTGCCGACCTGACGGGTGCGCGGAAGCCAGCCGGCATCGGCGATGGGGCGGGAAGATGAGACCGCGCCTCCGAGTGCGGCGGCCAGCGCCTCCACCAGCTCGATGTTGTCCTGCTCGCCGACCCCCCGGCCCACCGATACGAGGATCGTTTCGCGCGTGATGTCGACGTCCCCGGCCTCCGGCCGGAGCAGGCCCACAAAGCGGATCCGGCCATCGGCCGCCGGTGCCGGGGCATGGTCCACGGCTGGACTGCCGCCGGCCATACCCGCCTCGGCCGGGAAGGCGCCGGCAACGACCGTCGCGATCCCGCGTCCGTCGCGGAACCGGACTCGAGCGTCGATCTTGCCGGCGTAGACCTGACAGGTGACGAGCGGCGTCCCGCCGTCGATCTCCAGATCGCGGGCATAGGCCGCGAGCGGCAGGTCCAGCGCAGCCGAGAGGCCGGCCGCAACGTCCATCCCGGGACCGCTGTTGGCGACGAGGACGAGCATCGGTGCCCGATCGCGAACGATCGGGACGAGGGCCGCCTCGTAGGCGCTCGGCGTGAAGGCGGCGAGCCCTGGGTCGTCCACGACGATCACCCGTCCCGCGCCCCCGAGCGAGCCGACCAGCGCGTCGACGCCGGATCCCAGGATGACCGCGATCGCTTCGCCGCCGGTCGCCCCGGCCAGGGTCCGGGCACGGCCCAGGAGCTCGAACGTGGTCTCGAGTACCACACCGTCACGATGCTCGACGATGACCAGCACGTCGTTGCTCATCGCCCCGCTCCCGCGCCGATGCCGCGCTCGGCCAGGATGGCCGCGATCCGCTCGGCGATCGCCGCCGGGTTGCCCGTGATCATCTCTGCCGAGCCCCCGGACGATGGAACGGACATCGCCTCCACGAGGAGCCCGTCTCCCGCGTCGGCGCCGGCGTCTGTGTCGACCGAATCGATGGTTGCCGTCTTCATCAGCTGGCGTACGCGGCTGACCGGAGCGTAGCGGGGCGCCTCGCGCGAGGTCTGGACGCCGAGGACCGCCGGGAGGTCCACTTCGAACTCGCCGACCACGCCGCCGGCGTACTCCTGGTGGACCGTCACGGTCTTCTCGTCACCAGCCACGGCGATATGGGTCACCACCGATACGTGCGGGAGCCCGCGTCGTGTCGCGAGGAGCGGCCCTATCTGCCCGTCGAGGTCGTCGATCGCCTGGACGCCGGTCAGCACGAGGTCATGAGCGACACCGTCCAGGGCGGCCGCGAAGGCTGCCGCGGCGCTGTGCGAATCGGGCTGGCGCTCGAACGATCCGACCTTGACGGCGCGATCTGCGCCCCGGGCCAGGCAGGTCGCCAGCAGTTCATCGACATCGCCCGCCTCCACGCCCAGCGCGAGGCAGGTGACCGTGCCGCCGCCAGCCTCCTTGAGCTGGAGCGCCTCTTCCAGGGCGTACTCGTCCCATTCACTGGTCACGAAGCTCATCCACTCCCGGGAAAGATCCACCCCCGAGTCGTCGATCTCGAGTTCCTCGGCGAGATCGGGGACCTGCTTGAGCAGAACGACGTAATCCATTCGTTTCCTCGTACTGGTGGCTCGATGGATGGGCATCGCCCGGAGGTCAGGCGGCTGGCGCCTGCATCGCCTGGTCGATGAGTTCGATGATGTCGCGGACGACGAGCTTGCCGTCGTTGCCGGTCGATTTGACTGCGTCCTCGAAGCGGGACGGCTCGTACGGGCAGGCGACCGACAGGACGCCGGACCCATCCATTCCGACTGTCGCCACCGCCTCGCGGACCCGGCGCTCCGAGAGACGCTCCGAAACGTGCTCGGCGACGAGACCATCGAGCCACATGCCGCCGCCACCGCCGCCACAGCAGTAGCCGTTCGCCTTCGTATGCGGCATCTCCGCCAACCGGATCCCGGGGATCGCCTGGAGCAGCGTGCGCGGCGCGTCGTACTCGCCGTTGTTCCGGCCGAGATAGCACGGGTCGTGGTACGTAACGTCAAGATCCACGCTGGAGCGAAACTCCACCTGGTCGATGAGCGGCGCGAGGAACTGGGTGTAGTGGAGGACCTGCCCCTGCCAGCCAAGGCGTGGGTACTCGTTCTTGAACGCGTTGAAGGCGTGTGGATCCATGACCACGAGCTGCTTGAACTCGTACTTCTCGAA
>CAYYRT010000320.1:0-3345 GCA_964474055.1 uncultured Acidimicrobiaceae bacterium
TGCCCGCCAACCTCATCCAGGCACAGCGGGACCTCTTCGGAGCCCACACCTACGAACGCACAGATCATCCAAGGGGTGTGTTCTTCCACACGGATTGGTCCTGAATCCGCGAACCCCGGGTTCACGGACCCATTAATGGGCTCCACACCCCCGAGTACGGTGACTCACCCCGCCCGCCGTTGTTCGAGAAGCGTCCGGACCTGGGTGGCCACCATATCGGGCCGTTGTTTGAGGTCGTGCCAGGTAAACCGCAGCAAGGTCCATCCGTGGATCGCACACTCGCGATCTCGCTCCCGATCCTGATTCATCTGTTCTCGGGCTGAATGCCATCGTCGCGAGTCCCACTCGAGGGCAAGTTGCACATCGGGGTAAGCATCATCAAAGCGGCGTGACTGATTCCAGGGAATCGGGTATTGCGGTACTGGCGCGGGAACTCCGTTTCGGCGAAGCACCGCATGTCCAAGGCGCTCGAGGACCGTCGCGTTAGCCATGAACCCGTCGCCTCGAAGAGCAAGAACCTCCCGGAACTTGACGGTGCCCGGTTTGCCGCGGCGCCCAGTCTCCATCGCAATTGTGTTCAACTCATCGATAGTTGCCAGATTCGCAACGAGGACTCCATCGACCACCCGGTCAAGATGAAAGATATGCAAATCGGCTGCAAGATCGGAGGCGGTGCGGGCGGGGGTCGTAATGGCCATGCCACGAAGACTCGTCGCGTGGGTATCTCCGAGATCGATTGTCCTGCGGACAGTCACCCCCGGGAACTCATGGGTCGTTCGATGATGAACACTCACTGTCGGAGGTCCTTCACGCAAATACGGAAAGCCCCAAAGCCGGGCGGCTGAGAAGTGAGACACGACTCCTCCCGGGAGCGCCAGCGCCGCACCTCTCAGGAGCGACTCTTCCCCCTCCATCGGTATCACGCGATAGACACCGTCGGCGACAATCGCCATTTCCCCTCGAGCAACGGCTCGGCCAATCGCACTGGCGCTGTAGTTCAGGGCAAGTAGTTGGCGCCTCGAGGCGAATCCACCCTGCGTCGCCGCCAACTCGATGAGTTTCAAGTGGTTCATGCCGCCAAACCTGGCATCTGGCAGGGACAAGATTCGAACTCGGGGCCCACAAACCCATTTATGACGCCGTGAACCCGGGGTTCGCAGTTCCTCCTAGCATCGGGCGGCAATCTCCCACAGAAAGTGCACCTAAACGTGTCCGAGTCTTCTTACCGCCTACCCCGAACCGTCGTCCCCAGTCGTTACGAACTGACCCTTGAGCCCGATCTCGAGGCGGCAGTCTTCACCGGCAAGGCGGTCATAACGATCGAGGTCGTCGAAGCCGTGAGCGAGATTCTGCTGAACGCTCATCAGCTTCAAATAACGAAGGCCCTGGTCCGCGGCGCCACCGACCAGGTCGGCAGAGTCAGCCTGGTCGAAGACGAGCAGCGGGCTCGGATCGACTTCGAAAATCCGCTGCCGGTAGGCCCGGCCAGCCTTTATATCGAGTTCAGCGGCATCCTCAACGATCAGTTGGTCGGCTTCTACAAGTCGACCTTCACTGACATCGACGGGGTCGAACAGGCCATTGCCACGACCCAGTTCGAGGCCACAGACGCCCGGCGCGCCTTCCCTTGCTGGGACGAGCCCGATCTCAAAGCGGTGTTCGCGGTCAGTCTGGTCGTCCCGGCGGGTCTCTTTGCGGTGTCCAACGGCGCCGAGGTCGAACGGACCAGTCGAAACGATGGCAAGGTGGTCGTCAGGTTCGCCGACACGATGATCATGTCGACCTATCTGGTGGCGTTCGCCATCGGGCCTTTCGAAGCAACCTACCCCGTTGAGATTGACGGGGTGCCCGTGCGGATCATCACTCCCCGCGGCAAACTTCACCTGACCGGTTTCGCCATGGAGTGCGCCCTTTTCTGCCTTCACTATTTCCGCGACTACTACGGCATTCCGTATCCGGGCGGCAAACTCGATCATGTAGCGATCCCCGACTTCGCCTTCGGGGCGATGGAGAACCTGGGTTGTATCACGTATCGCGAAACGGCCCTCCTGGTCGATCCCGACACCGCCAGCCAGTCCGAGCTTCTACGTGTTCTCGACGTGATCGGCCACGAAATCGCTCACATGTGGTTCGGAGACCTCGTCACCATGAAATGGTGGGACGGGATCTGGCTCAACGAGGCCTTCGCTTCGTTCATGGAATTCAAGTCCACTGATGCCATGCGCCCCGAGTGGAAACGTTGGCTCGCGTTCGCGGGAATCGAACGCCCCTGGGCATACGGTGTCGATTCACTCCAATCCACGCGGCCGGTCGAGTTTCAAGTCAACTCACCCGACGAGGCCAACGAGATGTTCGACGCACTGACCTATGGCAAGGGCTCGTCCGTGTTGAGAATGATCGAGCAGTACATCGGTGAAGACGAGTTCCGCAAGGGGGTGGGCAACTATCTGAGCACCCACGCATATGCCAACACAGTCACGGCCGACCTTTGGAGAGGGCTCAACCTTGCCTCGGGAGTGGCAGTCGGTGAGATCATGGACACCTGGATTCTCCAACGGGGCTTTCCCCAGCTCGAGGTGGGATTGACCGGTACGAGTCTGCGTCTCAGCCAGCGCAGGTTTTTGACCATCCCCGACGAGTCCGACGCCACCCTGTGGAAGGTGCCAGTGCAGCTTCGCACCGCCGACGGTTCGAAGCGACAGGACACGAAGTTTCTACTCGAGGGCCACGAGTCGGCGGTCCCTTTGGAGGCCAGCGGCTATGTCGTGGCCAACGCCGGCGGACACGGCTTCTACCGGGTTCGTTACGACCAGGAACTGTTCACTCGCCTCGTCACCGCCCTCCCGGACCTGGATGACCTCGAACGATTCATCCTGGTTGACGACACCTGGGCCTTTGTCGAATCGGGACAGCTTTCCGCCGCGGACTTTCTTCTCCTGGCGACGGCGTACGTCGACGAGCGTGAACAGGCCGTCTGGCAAGCGGTGCTAACGGGCGTGGGCGCCATCTCCCACCATCTGGTCGGTGACGATCAACGGGCGAGTTTTGCTCGCTGGGTCGACGACCTCGTGCGACCGACCTACGACAGGCTCGGGTGGGAGGCCGCATCCGGCGAATCCGACCTGACTCGAAGACTACGTGGCCAGATGATCGGTGCGATGGGGCGCATGGCAGAGGATGCCGAGGTGATCGCCCGCTGTCGCACGATCACTGCTGAGTGTCTCGAAGATCCCCGGGCAGCGGACCCCGAACTGTCCCGGGCTGCTCTGTTCGTGACGGCCTCCAACGGTGGCAAGGCCGAACATGCCGACTACTTGCGGCGCTATCGGGAGTCGAACTCGCCCC